>CAYXSE010000046.1:0-18621 GCA_964466675.1 uncultured Rhodothermales bacterium
GCGCCAACACATCCAACAGGGCCGCCGTGTGACCGCCTCCGCCAAGAGTTCCATCCACGTAGCACCCATCGAGTCTCCCGATGAGTCCACTAGCGACAGCTTTGCAAAGAACAGGTTCGTGGTAGTCGGATGCGTAGGGGTTCACATCCGAATCAGATCGATTGTCTCCGTTGGTTTTCGGCACTTCACGCTCCCATCACTCGCTCGGCCAGAGTCTCGTAGTCGTCCGGCTGGGCGTCCAGGTAGGCCGCAAATGAGTCAGGATTCCAGATTTCGATGTGATCCAAGGCGCCGATTATCAGCGCCTTTTCCGTAATACCGGCGAATTCAACAAGGGCCCGAGTCAGGCTGACTCGACCCTGGCCGTCCAGAGAGACCTCATCGGCCCACATGAGAATGGTGCGGACGAAGTCCCTGCTCTGCCTGCTATACATGTTGAGCCCGCTCATCTGCTCCTCCTTCAGTTCCCACGTATCGAGGGGGTACAAGAAGATGCAGCGTTCGAAGCCCCGGGTCATTGTGAACGTGCCCTTGGCGGCAGGACTGAGGCAATTGCGCATCTTAGCTGGGATCGCCAGGCGACCCTTGCTATCGACCGAAAATTCCGCCTGTCCCTTGAACGTCGCCATGGCCATCGATTCCACGCGGGACGACCCTCGTCTCAGATGTTCTGAGACGAGCAGATACGAAGATGACTGGGTAAATACCCCACTTCTCCCCGAGTCTCCCCACCATTCCAGGCAAATGTACGATTTTTGGCCTCAATGTCAAGAAGTACTTGAGGTAAAAAGTGCTTCGCGTTCGGGTTTATGTATTCCCTGAGGGCCGGTTTGCAACGCCTGCTTGCCGGCTTCCGGGGCGATTACCGTTGGTGGGGAGGATACCCACCCGGCCTGCTCGCCCGTCGGTTGTGCGGCGGCTCCAGACTTTCGCGGCGGCCTCCCTGGCTGGCAGCGGACGGCTCCAGACTTTCGCGGCGGCCTCTTAGACCTTCGCCTTCGCGAGCTGACGCCGCCCTTTTCTTGGTTTCGGCTCAAGAACCCCGATCTGATCCCGTTCGCGGGCGAGGTCTATGGCCGCGCCGACAAAGGATTCGAAGAGCGGGTGGGGCTTACCGACGACGCTCCGATATTCGGGGTGAAATTGAACGCCCATGAACCAGCGCTTTTCCGGGAGTTCTATTATTTCGACCAGATCGCGGCTGGTATTTATCCCCGTGAAGTGCATGCCACTCTCCAGCAGTTTGTAGCGTAGCACGTTGTTCAACTCGTACCGATGCCTGTGGCGTTCTCGAACTTCCTCCACGCCGTAGATGGCGCGGGCGCGCGAACCGGCTAACAAATAGCAGTCATACCCACCCAGGCGCATGGTCCCGCCCATGTCCGCGATGCGTTTTTGCTCCTCCATCAAATCGATGACGGGGCGAGGGGAGTCCGGATCGAATTCGGTGGAATGGGCTTCTTCCCACCCGCACACGTTCCTGGCGAATTCGATGACTGCACATTGCATTCCCAGACATATCCCCAGGAACGGAATGTCATTTTCGCGAGCAAAACGCACAGCCTCCAGTTTTCCGTCGATGCCGCGGCCTCCAAAGCCGGGGGCCACCAGGATGCCGGAGACGTCGCCCATTTGGCTCATTACATTGCCGGCGGTCAGTTCGTCCGACTGGACGAATTTGACGTCGACGTGGATCCCGTGACTCGCACCCGTTAGAATGAAGCTTTCGGTGATGGATTTATAGGCGTCTTGGTGGGCCACGTACTTGCCCACGAGCGCCACCCGAACTGACCCGTTGGGCTCCTTCAGATCCCGGAGGAAGGAGATCCAGTCTGACATGTCAGACTCCTTGAGATCGTGATCCTTGGCAAGCTCCAGGCCATCGATGGCAAGTTCATCAAGACCCTCTTCCTGCATCAGTAGAGGCACTTCGTAGATGGATTCCGCATCACGAGAGGCGACCACCGCCTTGGCATCGACGTTGCAGAAAAGTGCGAGTTTTCGCCGGACGTCCGCATCCAATGGACGGTCTGTCCGGCATACCAGGATGTCCGGCTGCAAGCCGAAGGAGAGCAGCGTCTTGACCGAGTGTTGGGTGGGCTTGGTCTTGACCTCACCCGCCGCCTCGAGATACGGGACCAGGGTGAGGTGGACATTCAGGGTGTTGCTCGAGCCCAGCTCATATCTCAACTGGCGAATCGCCTCCAGATAAGGTTGCCCTTCTATGTCACCGACCGTTCCGCCAATTTCCGTCAGGACCACATCGTAGTCGCCCGTCGCGCCCAGCTTGAGCATCCAGGACTTGATTTGATCGATGATATGGGGTACCACCTGAACCGTCCTCCCCAAATAGTCGCCCGCTCGCTCTTTGGTGATCACCTCCAGATAGACACGGCCCGTGGTAACATTATTGGCCTGTGTGGTCGGAATTCCAAGAAAGCGCTCGTAATGACCAAGGTCCAGATCGGTCTCCGCCCCGTCATCGGTCACGTAGACCTCCCCGTGCTCATACGGGTTCATCGTGCCCGGATCTACGTTGATGTAGGGGTCGAATTTCTGGATGGTGACCCGTAGGCCCCTTGCCTCCAGCAGGCGCCCGAGCGAAGCGCAAATGATGCCCTTACCCAGGGAGGAGGTCACGCCGCCGGTAACAAATATGTACTTCGTGGCCATCTTTCTGAGCCGAGCTGTTCAAGAGAGTGGGATCCGATGCGGACTGCGGGGGATTCCGGATATCGAATCAGGCAAGTCGGCTAGAGATGCCCGGAGAAACTACGGCAGAGCCGAGCCCTTTCGAAAGGCCGCCAGATGATTTCGTCTTCTGACCGTGGTCAAGCCCGGGCCACAACCGTCAGCCCGCGCCACAACCGTTAAGCCCGCGCCACAACCGTCAGCCCGGTTCCGGTGGAATTGTGCATCGCCAGATCTGCTGCATTTAGAAGCAGCCCGACCGGGAGTGCGAGAACGTAGTACACCGCGACCAACGGGATCGTGGCCATACTAAATGCCAAGAGTCGGATGGGAGTCTGAATCAACAGCCGCCAAGCCAGTCCTCCTGCTCTGCCGTATCCGAACTCTACCGCTTCGACCCGAAATCCGGCTCCTTCCAGCTTCTCCGATATCTCGGCAACGCTGTACCCATCTCGAACATGCTCTCCAATAAACGAGGTCCCGGAATCATCCCGAACGTTCGATCCCCCCTGGTCAGAAGGGGTATTGATGAGCAGGGCACCGCCCGGGGACAAAACGTCTCGAAAATTTGAGAGTACCCGCCGATCGGCTTCGATGTGTTCCATCACGTCGACCGAGAGGATCAGATCGAATGGCCCCGTTTCATCCAGTTCGGTGAGGTCTGCAAACCGGACTTCGGCCCGGGCTTCTAGGCCCACTTCGCTCAGGTACCCTTCCAACCTTGAAAGGTAATCTGACTTGATGTCTACGGCGACGATCGTCACCTCCGGATAGTGGCGCAGAATCCAATCGGTGTATTGCCCGAAGCCGGTCCCCGCATCGAGAATCCGCGCGTCGGGCCGTTCCGAAAGAAGACGACGAAGCCAACTTCGCACGTACCAAGACCGGAGGAAAACGGTATGGAGGATACCGAAGAATAGACGCTGCCTTAACGGCGAGCTCTCGAATAGCCGAATCAACCTGTCCTTGATGGGATCGTAGTCCATGGGGTCAGATCAGCTCGTCGATGAGACGCTCAACCGCGGCCGCGAACGCCCCCCAGTCGAGTTCTGCCGCCATGCGTCGTGCCCCAGCCTTGAAGGCCGGGTGACTCTCACTCTCCAGAGCCCGATCTATAGCAAAAGCAAGCGCTCTCGCGTCGTCCGGGGGACAAACAACTCCCATGTCATACTTCCGCACTTGCTCGGCCAGGCCGCCCACATCGGTGGCCACACACGGCAATTCGAATTGAGCGGCCAGTGCGAGCGGCCCGCTTTGAGTGGCTCTGCGATACGGCAGGAGAAGCAGGTCCGCGGCAGAAAAATACAGCGGGACTTCCGAGTTGGGAATATACCGGGAGTGGCGCAGCACCCGCTTCTCAAGGGCCGGGTTTGCTTCCAGCAGATCATCCAGCGCCGTGTCATAGGCTTCGCCGGCGATCACCAGCACCGCGTCGCGATTCATCGATGCCAGGTAATCCATGGCCTCGACGGCCATGTCGAATCCTTTGTAGGGCCGGACCAATCCAAAACAAAGAAGGACCTGGGCATCTGGCGGGAGGTCGAGGCGAGCCCGCGATTCTGTGCGATCAAGAGCCTCACCCAGGTGGTCATACACCGGATGTGGCGAGACCGTCATTCGACCCTTGAAGCCGAGGCTCCTCGTAGTGTCTGCGACCGAATCTGAGAGCGCGATGACTCCCTGGCAGGACCGCAAGAACTTCTTCGCGAGTGCCTTGGCGAACGGGAATGATCCATGAGGCAGCGCATTGTGAATGAGGCCGATAGCAGGAATTCGGGCCGATCGGAGCGTCGAGCTCAATGCAGGTGCGAGGTGTGGCGTCCAGTACGCAGCAACACTCGCGTCAGCATGGGAGGCACGAATGGCCCGACCCGCTTGCGCCCAGGAAAAGGGGTTCAGCGAGTCAATCACCGGGAGCGCGTTTCCCGACAAGACGGGGTCGTATTGCGACGTGCCGGGAAAGAGCCGCTCGGGGTACTGTCGGCTGAATGTGAACGCGTGTATCTCGTTGTTGCGACTGGACAACTCCGAGGACAATCTGTCATTGAACTGGGCGATCCCCCCTCGGAAAGGGCGGAACGGTCCTATCAGGGCCAATCTCCTGACCCTGCTACTCACCGAGCGCGTCCGTCTGAAGGCGGTCCGTGATAGCCAGCCCGCTCGTGTCCTCCATGGCGGGTCGGACCATAATCTGCCCCAGGAGCCCCGTCGTGAACATCTGGACGCCCACCAGAATCAGCAAGACTCCAAATAGCAGGAGTGGCCGATCTCCGATGGGCTGTCCATAGACAAGTTTGTCGATGGACAGCCAAAGGCTGATCGCGAACCCACCCAGGAAGGCCAGACTTCCCAGCGTCCCGAAAAAGTGCATGGGTCGGGCAGCGAAGCGTGTCAGGAAGAGGACCGAAAGCAAATCCAAGAAACCCCGCAGGTATCGCTCCAAACCGAATTTGGTCGTTCCATGGATGCGCGGATGATGCTTCACCTCCTGCTCCGCGATCCGATCGTACCCCTCCCATTTTGCGAGCAACGGGATGTACCGATGAAGCTCGCCGTACACGCGAACGCTCTTGGCTACTTCGCTACGGTAGGCTTTCAAGCCGCAATTAAAATCGTGCAGCGGAATACCCGAAAGGGTCCGGGTGATGGCATTGAAGAATCGGCTGGGAATCTTCTTGGAAACTGGGTCCTGACGCTTCCTTTTCCAGCCGCTGACCAAGTCTGCTCCCGCTTCCAGCGTCCGAATCATCTCGGGGATCTCGGCCGGATCATCTTGAAGGTCCGCGTCCATGGTCACCACGTATTCTCCCCGGGCGGACTCGAACCCCGCCGCAAGAGCAGCAGACTTGCCGTAGTTCATGCGAAATCTCAGCCCACCGAAGCGAGCATCTTCAGCATGAATGGCGGTGATCGTCTTCCACGAGTGGTCCTTCGAACCATCGTCCACGAAAAGGACTTCGAACGTCAGTTCGGAGCACGCCTCGCGGATGGCATCGGCCAACTCCCTCAGCGACTCCTCCTCGTCCAGTAGCGGCACCACCACACTCACCTGGGGTGCCTCCGCCGTCTCGCCGTCCTCGAGCCTCTCAAGCTTAAGCGATAGAGTCATTCCGAAAGGTCCGCCCGCAAGGGCATCAGACGTCGATAGTCGCGTATTTCGCGTTGCGCTCGATAAATTTACGTCTCGGTTCGACGACATCACCCATCAGCGTCGAGAATATTCGATCCGCCGATACGGCATCCTCGATGGTGACTCGCTGGAATATTCGTCGCTCTGGATCCATGGTCGTCTCCCAAAGCTGATCAGGATTCATTTCCCCGAGGCCCTTGTATCGCTGAACGGTGACCTTCTGTTTGGTGTCCCCACCAAGCTCCTTGATGGCTTCTGCCAAAGCGTTGTCGTCCCAGGCGTAGCGCTCGTGCTTGCCCCGCTTGGCCTTGTAGAGCGGTGGCTGGGCGATGTATATGAATCCGTTGTCCAGCAGAGGCCGGAGTTGACGATAGAGGAACGTGAGCAGGAGCGTACGGATATGGGCCCCGTCAACGTCGGCGTCGGTCATCACCACGATCTTGTGATAGCGGAGCTTGCTGAGATCGAAATCGTCATTGTTGACGGCCAGGCCTGTGCCCAGTGCCGTTGCGATGTTCTTGATCTCCTCGTTGGCCAGCACCTTGTCCATGCGGGCCTTCTCCACGTTCAGGATTTTGCCACGAAGAGGCAGAATGGCCTGGTAATGTCTGTTCCGGGCCTGCTTCGCTGATCCTCCGGCCGAGTCACCCTCAACCAAATACAACTCACATTCCTCTGCAATTTTCGAAGAGCAGTCTGCCAGCTTGCCGGGAAGGCCTCCGCTACTGAAGGCATTTTTGCGTTGCACCAGCTCGCGAGCCTTCCTGGCCGCGTCACGGGCCACCGCCGCGAGCACAACCTTCTCGACGATGCGCTTTCCCTCCTTGGGATTGTCGTCGAGCCAAATCTTGAGCCGTTCACCAACGAGCGACTCGACCGCGCCCTGAACGTCTGAATTCCCGAGTTTGGTCTTGGTCTGCCCCTCGAACTGCGGCTCCGCCACCTTCACGGAGAGGACCGCGGTCAAACCTTCGCGGAAATCGTCACCCGACAGCGCCACCTTGGCGTTCTTGAGGAGGTTGTTTTGTTCTGCGTAACCTTTGAGTGTCCGCGTCAGCGCCCGTCGAAAGCCCGACACGTGCGTGCCGCCTTCGTGCGTATTGATATTGTTGACGAAACTGAGGACGTTTTCCGCATAACCCGTGTTGTAGCGCATGGCCAGCTCCACCGGTACGACGGCATCCTCGTCGCCCACATAGATCACCTCCTGACTGATGGGCGTCCTCGCCTCATCCAGGTAGGTCACGAATTCCGCGATGCCGCCTCCGTACTGATACTCTTCGACCAGTTCTTCCTCCGGGTCCCGCAGGTCCGATAGAGTAATCCGAATGTCTCGATTCAAGTACGCGAGTTCCCGCAGGCGGTCCGAGAGTGTGTCGAATCGAAACTCGACGGATTGAAAGATCGAAGTATCGGGCCAAAATTGGACTTCCGTCCCGTTGCCTTCGTCCGGTTCGATGTCTCGGATGGCCTTCACGTCTCCAAGGGGGTCGCCGCACTCATAACTCTGGCTCCAGAGTTTCCCCTCCCGACGAACCCGGGCATCGAGACGCTGCGACAGCGCGTTGACGCAGGAAACACCCACGCCATGGAGACCTCCAGAGACCTTGTAGGTATCCTTGTCGAACTTGCCACCTGCGTGAAGGGTGGTCATCACGACTTCGAGCGCCGAGCGACCCTCTTGATGCATACCGACCGGTATTCCACGTCCGTTATCCCGGACCGTCACAGATCCATCCGCATTGATGGTGACCTCTACCCGGTCACAGTGGCCGGCCAAGGCTTCATCAATCGAGTTGTCGACAACCTCGTACACAAGGTGGTGTAGGCCGCGAGTGCCAAGGTCTCCGATGTACATGGCCGGACGCTTTCGAACGGCTTCGAGGCCCTCAAGGACCTGAATATTCGATGCGCCGTAGGCGTTTGACGAAGCGTCTTCCTTGTCGGCCGAGGGATTGGATTCCATAGAGCGGGTGTGTGAGGAGGTTGGTGGATTGTACGCCTCCAACTCGGGCCTGTTCAGCCTCGAACCGACCCCGATTAAGACCGCTCGGCCAAACTGGCTGAGGCCGTCAGACCTCCAGGTAGCGCATAAATTCCTGGACCCGATCGAGGAGTTCGTCCTCGTCTGCCTCTTCTCCAAAAGCAGCCACAACATGATAGCCGCCGTGCTCCAACATCGCGCGGACGCGGGACGCATCCCGGACATTGATCTTCACGTTCACGCGGACGGTATCTCCTCCTGGAGGCTGCTCCGTTCCGATGGAGAGGACTTTCACGTCGCTCTGTTCGATCGCGTAAATCAGCTTGGAAAGGGTGTAGTCACGAGGAGCGAGATCCACGGTCAGGATGGCTCCGTGAGCGTGCGTGGACAATGATCGGGCGAACCACTCGAAGAGATCGTGGCGTCTGACCAGTCCGGCAAATTCTCCGTTCGTCACAACCGGCACCGTGGTCAGGTCATGCTCCATCATGAGGCGGGCGACCTCGAAGATGTGGTCTCCGGTCGCCACAGTCACCGGAGAACCGGCCACCAACGTCTCCACCGCCTGATCTGGGCTCGCAGCATCCAATAGCCGGTCCTCCGACAGGATGCCGGAAACCAACTTCTGATCATCTACAACCGGCAAGTGACGGACACGGACCTCCATCATCAACCCCAAGGCGTATTCCACACTGTCAGCCGGCTTCAGCGGCGGTGTAGCCTTGCTTATGAGTTGATCTACTGTCATTTCGTCAGTTGAGGCGGTTGGTCAAATTACCCGCAATGTGTGTGCCGTCCTGGTCTGAGACACGCACTCAAGGTAGTACGCGGAGGGCTGGATCCAGTTGCCGTTCGTGTTTGCGCGCCAGGCGTATCCGAAAGCAGGCTATTGGAACGGTCTGACCCTCCGGGGGGTCCACGTACTCTTCGTGCAGCACCTCCGCAATTTTCCTGATATGAGCGATGGCGCTGGCCTCTGTTACGGGTATCCTTATGTCCGTCTCGACGTAGTCGGCCTCTACCAATTCAACCAGTTGCTCTCGCAAGGCCCGTAGGCCAATCCCGCGCGACGCCGAGACGAAGGCGGCCTCGGGAAACTCGGTGCGCCACCGCTGAATCATTTCCGGCGAGTCCACAGCGTCCACTTTGTTGAACACAACCAGCATTGGAATCTGGCCAGCGCCGAGTTCGTCTAGGGTTTCCTGCACGACTTCCATCTGATTCTGAAACCGTGCATGGGTGCAATCCACGACGTGAAGCAACGCATCGCTTTCGCGGACCTCGTCCAGCGTACTCTTGAAGCTCTCGATCAGGCGATGGGGCAGCTTTCGAATGAACCCGACCGTGTCCGAGAGAAGCAGCTGCTTGTTGGCGATCAGCTTGACCATCCTGGTCGTGGAATCCAGCGTCGCAAACAGGCGGTTTTCTGCGAGTAGACTGGTGTTGGCCAGTGCGTTCATGAGCGTCGATTTGCCCGCGTTCGTGTAGCCTACAAGGGACACGCGCGCAAATTCTCCGCGACCCTTCCTCTGGGTGGTCCGCTGACGCTCGATCTTTTCAAGGCGCTCACGAAGGGTCGCAAGGCGTTGTCCGATCAGCCGACGATCCGTCTCGATCTGCGTTTCTCCGGGGCCCTTCGTTCCAATCCCACCTTTCTGTCGGGATAGATGAGTCCAGTGCCGGGTTAGTCTTGTTCTCAGATATTCCAGCTGGGCGACCTCTACCTGAGTCTTCGCAGTCGCCGTTCGGGCGTTGCTTGCGAAGATGTCCAGGATGAGTGCCGATCGATCCACCAATTTGCACGGAATGGCACGCTCAAGATTGCGGAGTTGGTTCGGAGAGAGGTCGTCATCGAACACGACCAGGTCCACTTCGTGGTCTTCCACCGCCTGCCGAAGCTCCTCCACCTTCCCAGAGCCCAGATACGTTGCGGCGTGAATTCTACTCAGGCTCTGGATGACCGTATCTGCGACGTCCGCGCCAGCCGTATCGGCCAGCAGTCGAAGCTCCTCCAGAGAATCCTCCACCTCCCATCTCTGCTGATCCTGTGTGATCACTCCAACCAGGATCGCTCGCTCGCGGTGGGACTTTGTTTTCGTCAACAATGTGTTGCGCCGGTCTTTCAGCTCGTCGCCCGTCGGCCCTGAGAAATATCGGCCTGAAGGGTGGTTGACGTAGACAACTGCTCGTTGACCAGTGTCCGAAACTGAGCCAGATGAGTCGCCGGGACCGACACTTCAATCCTCTTTCGCGTTCCGTCCGGGCCTAGGTAGAAAAACACGAAGTGCGTACGCCGGCGTCGCAGAACCTCGAAATAGTCTGTAATCTGGATCCATGCCGCTGCGCTCTCCTGCCGTCCAAAACCGCGGACCAATCCGTGGCGGGAGACCATCGTCGAGGTTCCGAGGACTGAGGCGAGAAACCATACCAGGCCGCCGAACACATACCCCGCGAAGACCCATGACGGCACAGCGGTGGCCGTGTTGTTCGCGTAAACGCCGAGAATGGTGATGAGGCCCACAAAAGTAACTGGCCAAGCCGAGGCCGCGGTGAACGAACACCAAGTCAGGTGCACGTTCCGAATGCGTAGCCGGTGAGCAATGGTCATGGCCAGCAGGACCGTTGTAACAACAACGAACGCAACGACGAGGGCGGTATGAAGCAGGTCAACCAAGGGTCGGGGGCGGCGGCGGGGAAGGCCGAACGTATGTCGGGCTCTGTGTCAATCCTGGTGGTGGCATCAGGTGGACGATTCTGGCTTCCAGCGTTTCGCCACAATCATCTCTGCCGCCAGGCAAAACAACGCGATCAGTAGAAACACGTTCCAGAGTTCGGCCCCACGGCGACTCTCGGCGATCTGGGCAGAGACCGTGTTTTCCCGGCCCACCTCAAGCTGGGACACCGGCGCTTCCGAATATTCGGACAGAATCGACGCCGAGGACGCCGCGCCCTCTAGCGAAAGGTTTGACTCCAGCGGGCTCGGGTTGACTGCAATTCGCCTCACCAGTCGATTGTCGACGGACAAGTCGTAGATCCCCGACGTCCTCAGCAACCCCTCTAGATTCAGTTGGATACCTCCGATTCCTGGTCTCACCGGGGGCACCGTTTCCTGCCCATCCGGGTCTTCCATGACCACGCGCGCGTTCTGCGCCAGTCCGGGCAATAACACTTCGCCTCCGGTTCCGGTCCGAAACGCCTCACCGCTTAGCGTTTCGGTCGAGGATAGTAGGAAGATGGACCGATATAGAAGGGGCACGAAGAGGCCTCTTGTTGGCAAGTCCGACCAAGTCGGATCCAGACCGACCGCAAACCACAGAACCGACCCCGCACCGTGCCGTATTTCCTGTACGAGAGGCCCGCCGGAGGAGAGGGTTATGACAGAGGCCTCGGTTCCCCTTCCCGGCGTATAGGACATTCGGCGGAAGATATCCGGGCGCTCGAGTCCACCGGACGAGGAGTCCAGAACTCCATCGAACAGGGGATGCTCGAGGTCCACGCGTTCCACTACGTCAATGATCGCGAGGCCTGAAGAAACCGCGAGTCCGCCGACCGTCCCTCCTCCCAGAGCCAAAAGCAGGGCATTGTCGTCGGCCTGACTGCCGTGGGTCGAAGGAAACCACATGATGCCGCCGCCGGCTTCGACATAGTCGGAAATCCGATCTACTTCCCCGCTCGATAACGTGGCTGGCCCAGCCAGAATCACCACGTCGAAATCGGCCAGGTCCAGAGCCGGTAGCTCCGACTCCGGGGCGCGCGACACGATCAACGAGACTCGATCTGTGTCAGCGGACAGTGCTGCGTTGATAAAACGCGTGTCCTGATCGACGCCCTCCAGGAGAAGCACGGAACGCTCCTCGGGAACGCGTAAAGTGAAGTAGGCCCGGTTGTCGGCCGGAAACGAGTCATCCTCTGTTTCTACGACTCCCTGTAGCCATCCCTTCCGAGACGGAGTGATCGAGAACTCGATCGCTACTGATTCCCCGGCCGGGAGGTCCGAGCTTCGCTGTGCGACCCGCTCACCCTCAAGAAAGACACTGGTTACATACCCGGCCGCGGAGACTTCGCCGTAGTTGGTTAATGTCGCAGCCAGCCTCACCGGGTGGTCTACCTCGACGATGCGCGACAGGATTTCGACGTCCTGCACCGCGATATTCTGGGGGGCTGCAGATCCCACCTGCACCAAACGGACCGTCGCACCCGCGAGAATGGTGGACGATGGGGTGTTCGCCAGGGTCGACGATGGGACGTTCATCAGGGTCGACGCCTGGAAATCTCCCACCAGGTAGATCTCGCGATTCTGGTTTTCGGCAGCACTCATCGCGACTGACGCCTCCCGGATTGCCTCGAACTGGGTCCGAATTCCATCCCGGACTTCCAAGGCCTCGATCCGGTCCTTCGCGGATTGTCCCCCTGGCGAAAAAAGGATCGGCGAGTCGGACTGGAGCGGCACTACGGCCACTTCGTCTCGGGTATCCGTGTCCTGGACTATGTCCATGGCGAGTCGCACGGCCTGGTCAAAATACGCACCCCGCGAATCGCGTTGGCTCATTGAGGGCGAGTTGTCGACGATAACCGCGATGGATACCGGGGCCGCGCCAGCGAAGACACTAACCACTTCCCCACGAAATATCGGGCGGGCGAAAGACAAGACGATGGCCGCGATCGCCAACGTCCTGAGCGCCAGCAGAAGCCACTGCTTGATCCGGACACGCCGCATGGTCGACTTCTCGACCTCCCTGAGGAATGCCAGCGAGGAAAAATCCACCTTCCGCGGTTTGCGAAAATTGAAGAGGTGGATGATCAGCGGCAATGCCGCGGCCATCAGACCCAACAAGAATATGGGGTTGAGGAAAACCATGAAGTCGGCTACTACGAGGCGACCGCTTGGCCGTTCCTGGGCCAAAAGGGCCGTTCCGAGGACCCTTTGGGCCACGCCCATATCTGCGTGATCCCGAGGCTGCTTTTGGAGTACAAGCCGGAAATACGCCTGTCTCCCTTGACCAATCGCTTCGCTGAGAATGCCGCCGACTGACCGCAAAATCACGATTCGCGGCGCGCGGCAACACAATCTCCAGAACATCGACCTCGACCTGCCTCGCGGCAAGCTGGTGGTGTTTACGGGTCCTTCTGGATCAGGGAAGTCCTCGCTGGCCTTCGACACGATTTATGCCGAGGGGCATCGTAGGTATGTGGAAAGCCTGAGCTCCTACGCCCGTCAGTTCCTTCAGCGGATGGATAAGCCTGATGTGGACCTGATCACGGGACTCGCCCCGGCCATCGCTATCGAGCAGAAGAGCTCGTCGCGAAACCCCAGGTCTACGGTAGCCACACAAACAGAGGTCTATGATCATCTGCGGCTCCTGATGGCTCGGATCGGCGTGACCCGATCACCCGTCTCCGGCGAGATCGTGACGAGAGACACGCCTCGGTCTGTGGCCCAGTCGGTGTGCACAGACTCGGAGGAGGGCGCACGGTTTTATCTCTGCTTCCCGCTTCCAAAACGAAAGGGGATTTCCATCCCTCAGGAACTGGATGTACTGCGGCGGCGGGGCTTTCACCGCCTCCTCGTGACCGCGACCAAGTCACGGCCTGAGGAAGTGGTTGACCTCAACGATTCGCCGGCGAGTTCGATAAGGGCCGCGCGCAAGCGGCTGCTCGTGTTGGTTGATCGACTCGTTGTCAGGAAAAACCACGAAAAGACAGAGTCACGAATCGCTGATTCTGTCGAAATGGCCTTCAGGGAGGGGTCGGGTTCCGCGATTGTTTGCTTGGCCGGCACCGCTCGCCAGACGCACTACAGCGAATTTTTCGAGCGCGATGGGATTCGGTTTGCCGAGCCGACGCCGAACCTGTTTTCGTTCAACTCTCCACTCGGGGCTTGCCCGGAATGTCAGGGTTTCGGGAATGTCACCGGTCTAGACCCGGGCCTGATCATTCCGAATCCGGAGATGTCCATTCGGCAGGGAGCCGTGGCCCCGTTCCGGACGGATCAGTGGAGCGATTATTTTCGCGATCTCATCCGGGCGGCGGCGAACGAGAAAATTTCCATCGACGATCCGTATTCCACGTTATCGGAAGATGACAAGGCCGTTATTTGGGGCGGCAAGGGTGACTATCCGGGCATCAATGGGTTTTTCTCCATGTTGGAGAAACAGAATTACAAGATGCACTACCGGATACTCCATGCCCGGTACCGCGGATACACACGTTGTCCCGAATGCCAAGGGTCGCGGCTCAGAAAGGAGGCCCTGCACGTCACCGTGGATTCGCTGCACATTGGCCGTATCTGTCAGATGACGACGGCCGACGCGTTGACCTTTTTTGGCCAACTCCAGCTGGATCGCCATGATTCGAAGGTGGCGGGACGCATCCTGGAAGAAATCACCAAGCGGCTTCGGTTTCTCGTAGACGTTGGGCTGGATTACCTGACGTTGGATCGCCTCAGTCAGACACTCTCCGGGGGCGAAAGCCAGCGCATTCATCTGGCAACCTCGCTCGGATCGGCGCTCGTCGGCTCACTCTACGTGTTGGACGAACCATCGATCGGCCTCCACCCCCGCGATTCGGACCGACTCATCGGAATTCTGGAGAACCTCCGGGATATCGGCAATACCGTTCTGGTGGTCGAGCACGAGGAGGCCATGATGCGACGGGCCGATTGGCTGGTAGATCTGGGCCCTGGCGCTGGCCGGCTTGGAGGGCATGTTGTCGCAGCCGGCATACCGGAACAGGTGCTCGCAGACCCGAAATCACTAACCGGGGCCTATCTCTCGGGCAGGAAGTCCATTCCCGTCCCAAAATCCCGTCGAGAAGTCGATGAGCGACATAGCCTCATCATTGAAGGTGCCCGACAGCACAACCTGAAGCGGCTCCGCGTACGGATTCCGCTGGGAATGATCACCTGCATCACGGGTGTGTCTGGCTCGGGAAAATCCACCCTGATCCATGATATTGTCTATTTGGGGCTGGCCCGACTGCTGGGCATCGATGCCGGTGGTGCCAAAGTCGGGGCTCACGATTCGATTCGCGGTCACCGGTTGGTGGACCATGTGGAGCTTGTAGACCAGAAGCCGATCGGGCGCTCACCCAGGTCGAACCCCATCACCTATATCAAGGCCTTCGATCAAATCAGGCAGGTCTTCGCCGAGACACACCAGGCCAAGATTCGGGGGCTGAAGCCGGGATACTTCTCTTTCAACGTGCCGGGGGGGCGTTGCGAATCCTGCCAGGGCGAGGGGCAGGTCAAGATTGAAATGCAATTCCTGGCTGATCTTTTCCTGGAATGTGAGGCCTGCAAGGGGACTCGATACAAACAGGAGGCCCGGGACATCAGGTATCGAGGAGCCGGGATTCACGATGTGCTGGCGATGACGGTCGATGAGGCGCTGGAATTTTTTCACGACTCTCCTCCCCTGGAACGGAAGCTTCGGGTTCTCATGGACATTGGCCTCGGGTACCTGGCGTTGGGCCAGCCCTCGAATACGCTCTCAGGGGGCGAGGCACAACGCATCAAGCTCGCGGCGCACCTGGGCCGACGCACCAAGGACCGTATCCTGTACCTGTTCGACGAGCCCACGACGGGACTGCATTTTGACGACGTAAGAAAACTTCTGGCCGCGTTTAATGCGCTGGTAGAGTCAGGGCATTCTGTGGTGATCATCGAGCACAATATGGACGTCATAAAATGCGCGGACCATGTCTTGGATTTGGGTCCCGAGGGTGGCGTTCGGGGAGGCTTTCTGGTAAACCAAGGCACTCCGGAGCAGCTGGCCGCGGACCCGGCGAGCCATACCGGGCGGTTCCTGAAACAAGTGTTGGAAGGCGCGGGCGGCTCCACAAGGCGCGCGGCTTCCCCGGGTTAGGTGCGTTACCGTTCTGTGGTCGAACGCGGCTAGAATCAGGTGGGTCTGCCCAATTCTTGCATTCGCCCCGTAACCGATTCTGACGTGGTGTTACTCACATCCGGTCCCCACGTGATCCGAGAACAGCAAAACCGATCCATGAGCAACGAACCCGAAGTCCTCGGCCAAGGCCCGGCTGTGGATGCTCCTCACGGGCTGGACGGGTATAGAATCGCACTGTTCACGGGAGCCTACAATCACATCGCCGACGGGGTGTCGTTGACTTTGAACCGGCTCGTCCGGCACCTCGAATCCGTCGGCGCGGACGTCCTGGTTTTTGCGCCTACCATTGATGACCCCGCCATCGAGCATGCCGGAACTCTGGACCCCGTTCGTTCGATCGCAATGCCTGGGCGGCCCGAGTACAGGATCTCGCTTCGTCTTTCCCAGGCGCAGGAGAAGAGGTTCGTCGATTTTGCCCCGCACCTGGTCCATGTGGCCACCCCGGATATTCCGGGCAGTCAGGCCCAGCATCTCGCGCTGAAGCACGGCCTGCCTCTGGTTGCCTCCTATCACACTCACTTCAGTTCGTACCTGTCGTACTACAAGCTGGGATGGACGGAGTCTTTCTTGTGGCGCCATCTCAGACGCTTCCACGGACGCTGTGTCCACACCTATGTGCCCAGTCGATCCATGGCGGACGTTTTGGCCCAACACGGAATTTCTGACGGCGTGAGGCTTTGGCCAAGAGGAGTCGAACTGAACCGGTTTAGTCCGAGGCATCGAGATATCGCCTGGCGAAGAAATCAGGGGTTCGAGGACGCCGATGTTGTCATTTCGCTGGTAAGCAGGCTTGTCGCGGAAAAGGGATTGAATGTATTCGCCGATACCATGGATCTTCTGGCTCAAACTGGCCTGCCGGTAAGAGGACTGGTGGTCGGAGACGGGCCTGGGAAGGCCGATCTTGCACGGCGACTCCCCGACACCATATTCGCAGGCCACCTATCCGGGAACGACCTGTCGCGCGCCTATGCCTCGGCCGACGTGTTCGTGTTCCCCAGTTATACCGAGACGTTCGGCAACGTGACCCTCGAAGCCATGGCGTCGGGCCTGCCCACTGTATGCGCAGACGCTACCGGAAGCAGATCCCTGGTCATTCCCGGACGGACGGGCTTCCTGGCTCCACCGCAATCGCCGGGGGTTTTTGCAGGCCATGTGGAGCGACTGGTAGCCGACCCACCACTTCGAGCAAAAATGGGGGCCGCGGCCCGTACCGAAGCCAGCCGATATGCCTGGCCCTCGGTGCTGAACCGAATCGTTGGCTACTATCTTGAGATTCTCCCAGCCCTAGAAGAATCCCAACAGCCCGAGGTGACGGTCTCTGGCTCGTAGCATGCGACTGCTTTTTGTCTCGCATTCCCTCCCTCCGAAGGACCGCCCTCTTGAGAACCTGGGGGGTATGCAGAGGGTGGCCATGGAGCTTGACAAGGCTCTTTCGGGCCTCGACGGCGTGGAGTACAGCACGCGTTTCCTTCGATCTCCGTGGAAGTCGATTCACCTTAGAACCATGCCGTTCATCGCGGTCTCCCTCTTTCGACTCTGGTGGCTGGCGCGGCGCAGGGAGGTAGACGTAGTCCTGTTTTCGTCGATGGTCACCGCATCGATGTGCGTGGTGTTGCGAGGTGTCTTCCGTCGCCACGGCGTCATGTCCGCTGCCATCGTGCACGGCCTCGACGTCACCACGGCCTCGAGCGTCTATCAGCGATTCGTGCCTGTCGTGTTCCGGTCGTTGGATCTGGTAATGCCGGTTTCCAGGGCCACTGGAGAACAATGTTTGTTGCGTGGGCTGGACGCCAGGAAGCTGAACCCTATTCCGAATGGCGTGGACACCTCCCGATTCGCCGCGCCCGTGTTTCGACAGGAAGAACGCAGGCTTGCGCTTGGAGGCTTATCCGAATCGGACAATCTTGAGAGACCACCACTGATCCTTTGTAGTGTCGGTCGCCATGTGAGGCGAAAGGGCTTCGCCTGGTTTGTGGAGAACGTGATGCCACAGCTTCCCGGAGACGTCCACTACTGGCTGGCTGGGCAGGGGCCCGAGACGGATTCCATCAGAGCCACGATCGTGCGCTGCAATCTGGGCGGGCGCGTCCGGCTTCTTGGCCGTGTCTCCGAAACTGACCTGGAGACCCTCTATCGTGGCGCGGACCTGTTTGTGATGCCGAACATTCCGGTGCCAGGAGACATGGAGGGCTTCGGAGTGGTCATCCTCGAAGCGGGAATGAATGGGATGCCGACGATTGGCGCGAGGATCGAGGGTATTGCCGAGGTGATTCGCGACGGCGCCAACGGGATGCTGGTTGATTCCCTCGATGCCACGGCCTTTGTAGAGGCTATCGGCGCGTTTTTGAGAGACCCGTCTCGTATGGAGTCTGCGTCACGGGAGGCGTTCGAGTTCACGCGTTCGCGGTTTTCCTGGCAAAGCGTCGGTGCAGAATACCTTCGAGTCCTGGAACGATT
This sequence comes from uncultured Rhodothermales bacterium, assembly GCA_964466675.1. Classification (GTDB taxonomy): domain Bacteria; phylum Bacteroidota; class Rhodothermia; order Rhodothermales; family UBA10348; genus CAYXSE01. The sequence goes on from CAYXSE010000046.1 coordinate 18,167, forward strand.
CCGGAATGGCCTGAACTCCGGTGAACCCCCCTTGTCTGGCGGTTAGCGCTCGGAGCGAGATTCGATATAGTCCGCCAGGCTCGGGAGGAAAAGCAGCGCCGCCGCCAGAGTCGCACCGATTCCTACGACCGCCAGTTCGCCAATGCTACTGAGTCCCGGATGAAAGCTCAGCATCAAGCCTGCAAAACCGAGCATGGTGGTGATCGAACCCATGGTGACGTGTTCGCCCGTGGACCGGAGGACCCTCATCACGGATCCAGGACCCAGTTCCCGGTATCTGGATACGAGGTGTACTCCGGCGTCATTTCCAATTCCCAGGACAGCTGGCAACACGATCAGGTTGTAGAAATTGATGCGCATACCCAGGACTTCGACCAACAGAAGCATCCACAAGACCCCTACCAGGAGCGGCAATAGAGCCACTATGGCCCATTTGGTTGTACCGAAGGTGATCC
>CAYXSE010000047.1:0-1415 GCA_964466675.1 uncultured Rhodothermales bacterium
CCGCGGACCTCGTGACCACGAATGTTCGCTTTAGGTATAACGTCAGGGAAGGGAACGATCTATGGCTGGTCTACAACGAGGGGCTGAACCTGGATCGGCGCAGGGAAGTGCCGTTCCGCCCAGTCTCCGGTGGACGGACACTGCTCCTGAAGTACACCTACACCTTTATTCGCTGATTCGGGGCTCGACATCCCGATCGTGGTCATTTTCCGCGCTCATCCGCGTTTCGGCGCGCCATGGAGATGGGCAGAATAGAGCCGTCCAGCGTTGCGCCCGCGAGGTCGGCGCCGGAAAGGTCTGCGCCTCTGAGCAATGCCGATGTTAGCACCGCTCGGCGGAATATGGCACCCTCCAAACGTGCGCCCTCAAGATTCACCTCGTGCATGATGGCCTCGGTCAGCCGTGCCCCCGCCAAGTCAGCACCCGAAAAATCGGATCCAGACAGGGTAGAGTAACTCATCTCGGCGCCCGAGAGATGGGCCGATTGAAAGTTGCACTCTGTGGCGTCCACACCGGTCATGGTGGCTCCGGCAAGGTCGGACCCGGAGAAGTCACTTCCGGAAAGATCGCCGACGGCGAAAGAGGTCCCGGCTAGATCACAATTCGAGAAATTCATGCCTTCCAACGTGCGTCCGGCAAGATCAGCCCCGGAGAAGTCGGGCCTGACCTGGGGATTCGCGTTTCGCCAGGCATGGTACTCTTCCTGCCCCGAGTCCAGAATGGAGAGATGAGAGAGGTTGGCCAAGAGTTGTCGTAAGAAAGGGCTTGAGGTGACGCCAAGGACGCCGATCATGGTTGGGACACCTTGCCCCAAAGGTAATGCCCAGACGAGCACTTTCAGTCGGATATCGAGTCACGGCCTTGTCACTCATTCTCGGAGTGACGGCGGCTTCGTCCGTCTCTTGGGCCCAGCAGCACCTCCTCAGTAGTTTTTCGCTGGCAGAAGGACTCCCCCAGTCTCAGGTGTGGGATATCACCCAGGACCACAAAGGGTTCGTGTGGTTCGCGACGTTCGGAGGCGGCGTGGCGCGCTTCGATGGGTTGGAATTCGAGGTGTTCACGACGGACGATGGTCTGGCTTCCAATTCAGTCTACGGAGTGTACGAAGACAATTCGGGCACAATCTGGCTGGCAACTCGCAATGGAGTGAGCCGCCGGGAGCGGGACGGATTCACGACCGTCTCAGGCATCCCGGAGGGCGTGAAAGTATTCGACCTCACCTCAGACACCGAAGGTCGTCTTTGGGCCGCCACGGGCCGGGGCGCGTTCGTACTTGAGGAGGGAGTCTTTGTGGAGGCGGGGCCCACCGCACAAATTCAGGTCAAAGCCATCATGAGCACGACCACTGGGCAGCTCTGGCTGGCAACGACTGGCCAGGGAGTGTACCGCCTGGACGGGGGCGCCTGGACGCAGTT
>CAYXSE010000047.1:1425-10849 GCA_964466675.1 uncultured Rhodothermales bacterium
GAAGATGGGCTTCCACACAACACCGTCCTGTCCGTCGGCGAAGGAAACGGAGGCAAAGTCTGGTTTGGTACAGAGGCGGGACTAGCCAGGAGGGACTCGATCGGATTTGCCGTCTTCACCGTCGCCGACGGATTGAGCAGCAATCGAGTCCATGCCATTGAGACCGACCCCGAGGGCAATCTGTGGTTGGGGACGGACCTGGGTGCGACACAATACGACGGCCATTCCTTCAAGCCGCTCTCGGCCAATACACTTTCTGCGATCCCCGTGTGGAGCATCGCGATTGATCATGAGGGCAACATCTACTTCGGAACGAGCGGTCAAGGCGCGCTTTCCCACCACCACAGTCCGTTCACGCATTTAGGCGAGGAGAGATTCGATGGGCGGACGGTGTGGAACGTCTCGAGCGACCCCGAGGGGCATTTCTGGTTCGGTCTCGAAGGCGGACTGAAACGGTTCGATGGCGAGACCATGGCAGAGTTGCCCGTGCAGGACGATTTTCTGGGCGATCGGTCCGCACGGGCGCTGCTGCACGAAGACGACGGAACACTCTGGGTTGGCACGTCCCGAGGCGTGTTCCGACAGCGTCCGGCTGGAGGATTCGAAGAGGTTCGAGGCGTCGGTGGAGTCCGAGTCGACGACGTTAGAGCTATTCGGCCCGGCCGTGCTGGAGCCTTGTGGATTGCCACGCTGGGCGACGGCGCCTTTCGGTGGGACGGAGAGACGATGCGCCCGGAGCCGGAATTGGAGGACCGAGAGTTATACGATGTCTTGGAGACTTCCAACGGAAACGTTTGGTTCGTTGGAGGCGAAGGTGCCGCCGTCCGGACAGCGGGCGGGGTCCGAAGGTTGACTGTGGCTGACGGCCTCAATCATCTCCAAGTAGTCGCAGCCGTCGAGGACCGGTTCGGTCGCGTATGGCTGGGGAGCTATGGTGGCGGCCTCAACGCAATCGATCAGCCGGTGGTGTTTGGGAATCCGCCCCGATTCGAATCGATTACTACCTCGGATGGCCTGACCGATGATACCGTGTTGTTCCTGGCGCTGGACGGAAGGGACGGTCTGTGGGTGGGCACGAATCGCGGTCTCAACAGGATCGATATCGCCGCCTATGAATCCGACGGCGTCGCGGCAATACAGCAATTCGGTCGGTTCGAGGGCTTTGTCGGTGTGGAGGCGAACCTTCACGGGGCCTACCGAGATCCAACTGGTGCGATGTGGTTCGGACACGTGGAGGGCGTTTCCCGCCTGGCTTCGGGGTCCGCGAGTCTGCCCCCTCCTCCCGTCCCCGTCGTGCAGCTCAAGGCCGTCCGTCTGTTCCTGGAGCGTACCAATTGGTCTGAGATGGGGGTGGGAGAAGTCGCTCCTTCCGGCCTACCTCTTGATCTTCAGTTACCCTACGACGGGAACCACCTCACCTTCGACTACATTGGTCTGAGCTTCCGGGCCGCTGAGAGGGTGGTGTACCGACACCGCCTGGAAGGCTTCGATGAGACCTGGTCTCCTGCACATGGACAGAGATCAGTGACCTATCCCAACCTGGGCCCGGGGTCCTATGTATTTCGGGTTCAGGCTTCTCTGGACGGGCTCAAGTGGAGTTCCAGCCAGTCAGGATTTTTCTTCCAAATTAACGAGCCCTTTTGGCAAGAATGGTGGTTTGTCCTGGTTAGCGCCCTCGGCGGACTAGCGGCATTGATGGGCACCTACAGCTATCGGACCAGAACGCTGCGGCAACGTCAGCGGCGATTGGAGTCCGTGGTGGCCGAGCGTACTGTGGACTTGACGAAAGCTCGCGAGGACGCCCTACAGGCGGCTCGTGCCAAAGGTCAGTTCCTGGCCAACATGAGCCACGAGATTCGGACACCCATGAATGGAGTGCTTGGATTCGCTCGGCTGCTGGCCGAAACCGATCTCGATGGGGAGCAGCAGGAATTTGTAGAGGTAATCAACGCCTCGGGGGACTCCCTACTCGCAATCATCAACGACATTCTCGATTTTTCGAAAATGGAGGCAGGGAAGGCTCTTCTCGACACCAACCCATTCTCGATGCGTCGGCTGGTCGAGCGCGTCCTGGACCTGATGTCGGCCACGGCCCGAGAGAAGGGGATCGAGCTAATCGGGCAAATCGATCCAGAGATGCCGGAGTCAGTAGTGGGGGATGAGCCGAAGTTGCAGCAGATTCTGGTCAATCTGGTTTCCAACGCACTCAAGTTTACTCATTCCGGTGAAGTGGTCGTAGAAGCCTGGGCTGTGGCTACGGACGACGTGGACGTCTCGGTCCGACTAGCCGTCCGCGATACGGGAATCGGGATTCCGCCTCACCGGATCGAGAGCTTGTTTGCGCCTTTCACCCAAGCGGATGCGTCCACGACGCGAAAGTATGGCGGCACTGGCCTTGGCCTCTCTATTTCCGATCGGCTCTGCGGACTGATGGGTGCCGACCTTGAGGTGGTCAGCGAGGAGGGCGTCGGGTCCACATTCCACTTCGAATTGCGGCTGCCCCTGGAGGGAGCCCTTTCTACGACGACGCATCGGCCCGAACGCATCTTAGTCGGGAAGCGCGTTCTCGTCGCCGACTCAAGCGTCACCACGACTGGTGCCCTGGCGGACCAACTCCGATTCTGGGGCGCGGAGGTCATCGGAACGCAGTCATGGCCTACCGCGGAAGCTCTCATCCGAGACGGTGAGTATTTCGATCTGGTCCTCGTAGATATGAGCATGCCGGAGCTGGCGGGACAGCCGCCGGGGGCCTTCAGTCTTCCCCACCTGGAGGGGAGTCCGCGGCCGGAGTTCATTGGTTTGAGGTCGATCGGGCCGGGACTCGACCGATCCGGTCTCGCGAATGGACTGGCGAAGCCCGTCAAGCGGGCCGCCCTCCTGAGCGCGGTCACGACTGTTTTCACCAAAGAAAGCGCGGATGTGGCAACCGTGGAAGCCATTGAGGCTCCTGTCCCTCTCCATATCCTGGTCGCCGAGGACAATGCCATCAACCGAAAACTCATCGGCCGTATCCTGGAGAGGATGGGGCACCGAGTCGAGATGGTTGAAAACGGCGAAGAGGCCGTCAGAGCCGCTGATGCCGGGAGCTTCGACGCGGTCTTGATGGACATCCAGATGCCGGTTCTCGACGGCATCGGCGCCGCTCGGCGCATCCGGGACGAAATTCCGGCCCACCGCCGTCCCAGAGTCATTGCACTTACCGCGGCCACGCAGACCGAAGACCGGGAACGCTGCCGGTCCGTTGGCATGGAGTTGGTGCTGCACAAGCCCATCGGTATCGCTCGGCTAAAGGCGGCGTTGGCGGGAATTCGATCCGAAGGCTCCGACCGCGTCAAGGCACGACCGAGTCTCAAACCGGATCGATCGGCAGAAGAAAGGGCTCGCCGAGGCAAGGGTTCGGGCCGGGCTGCGAGTTCAGATCGCAGCGCTAACGAGAAAACCCCGTAACCAAAAGCGCAGCAATTAGTTACGGGGAATTATCGGTGGAGCCAAGGGGAGTCGAACCCCTGACCTCTTGAATGCCATTCAAGCGCTCTACCAACTGAGCTATGGCCCCCAGGATATCTCTCAAAGCTACATCGTAGCCCGGTGCGGAATCAACCGCATGGCGCCGGCCAACGCGACCGCCCGAAAGCTGTTCCGGTCGGGGCCGGAACGTGCCGAGCGCGGCCGGAACACGGCCGGTTGCGAACGTCAGAATGCATGGGGCGTTCACCGGCCATCTTTCGTCGCAAGGCGCGGCCACTTCCCCCGCCTCACAACACATCCATGCTGACTCGAGTCTACAAATTCGGGGGCACGTCTCTCGGTTCTCCCAAACGTATCCGCACCGCGGTTCAGTTGATTGCCTCGGAGCCTGGCGGAACGAGAAAAATCGTCGTTGTGTCTGCCTTCGGAGGGGTCACTGACCAATTGGTCAATACCATTGAGACAGCGATTTCCCGGGCGGGGAGCCACAACGATATGCTCGCCGCATTGCGCGCCCAGCATGAGCAGGCCGTTTCCGATCTGGTGCCAGACCGACTTCTGGATGAGGTGAGATCCGAGTTGGGGGCTTTGTTTCGCGACCTCGGAGAAATGATGGACGGGATCTATTTGCTTCGCGAATGCACGGGTCGTGCGAGAGACGCCATTCTGGGATTCGGAGAGCGAGCCTCGGCTCCCATCGTGGCGGCCGCGTTCGAGCGAGCGGGCCATGGTGCGGTTTCCATGGATGCCCGGGCCTTCATAAGGACAGACGACTCGTTCGGCGAGGCGAACGTCGACTTCCCGACAACCGGCAAGCTGATTCGGCAGCGCTTCGAAACTCTGACGACAGACCAGGTGTACGTCGTCACCGGCTTTGTGGCTGCTACCCAGCACGGCGTACAAACGACACTCGGCAGATCCGGCTCCGACTACACCGCGACCATCATTGCCGGGGCGTTGTCGGCTGAAAAAGTGGTGATATGGACCGATGTCGACGGCGTATTGTCAGCCGACCCGAGGCTGGTACCGGCTGCGTTTACGCTGCCAACCCTCAGCTACCGGGAAGCCGGCGAGATGGCGTATTTCGGAGCGAAGGTTTTGCATCCAAGAACGATGCGTCCTCTCCTCTCGGAATCCATTCCCCTCGACATAAAGAACACGCTCAATCCATCCGCTGCGGGCACTCGCATTCAAATGCAGTCGGTGCCATCGGATGGTGCCGTTAAGGCGGTGACGGCGATTCGGGACATCTCCATGTTGATGCTGGAAGGCGCTGGAATGGTCGGGATTCCCGGTATCTCAGGACGGACTTTCGGGTCGCTCGCCGCCGCAGATGTCAACGTGCTCTTGATATCGCAAGCGTCTAGCGAGCAGAGTATTTGTATTGGCGTTCGCAACGAGGACGCGGAACGAGCCGTCCTGGCGCTCAGAGCAACGTTCGAGCTGGAGATACATCGGGGTGATGTGCACCGTATCTACGTGGAGCCGGATTGTGCCGTGGTCTCGGCGGTGGGCGATCAGATGCGGATGCGCCCCGGCATTGCGGGCCGCATGTTCTCCACGCTGGGGTATGCCAATATCAACGTGCGGGCCATCGCACAGGGCGCTTCGGAGACCAACATCTCGGCGGTCGTGTCCGGCCAGGATGCACAGCGGGCGATTCGTGCATTGCACGAATCATTCGCTCGCTCCTTTGCGCGGGCTCACCTGTTTTTGATCGGAGCCGGTGTGGTGGGCAAGGCGTTTCTTGACCTACTGGGCGAGCACGGTCCGCGGCTGTCCGAATCACGTCATTTGAACCTGAGGTTGGTCGGTGTCGCGAATTCGCGAAGGCAGATCATGGATGCCGATGGCCTGAATCCGGTCGCTGCCGCTGAGCAGCTAGCGGGCGGCTCTGAGGCCAGCCTGGACAACATCGTGGAGGCGCTGCGGAATTCTCATCTGGAGCGGCTCATTCTGGTGGACGCCACCGCCTCACAAGCCGTCGCGGACCGGTACGCGGAGCTACTGGAGGCCGGCATTGGGGTTGTCACTCCAAACAAGCGCGCCAACACGGGTCCCCTCGAGTACTATCAGCGGCTACAACGAACGGCCGCTCGCCGGGGGGTTCCTTTCCTGTTTGAGACCACCGTAGGGGCGGGTCTGCCGGTTATTTCAACGCTCAGAGATCTGGTTCGCTCGGGAGACCGTATTCGCAAGATTGAAGGCGTGTTGTCCGGCACCCTTGCGTACGTCCTGGGCGAGGTCTCCGGCGGCTGTCTCTTTTCGGAGGCGGTGGCTCGCGCACGGACGCAGGGCTTCACCGAGCCGGACCCCCGCGACGACCTGGGCGGCGAGGACGTTGCGCGCAAGATCCTGACGCTTGCCCGCGAGGCGGGCTGGCAAATGGAACGCGAGGATATCGATGTGGAATCCCTGGTTCCAGAGGGTCTCGCTGATCTATCGGTCGAGGAGTTCATGCAACGCCTTCCGGGAGAGGACGAGCACTGGACCGGACGGGCTGGGCTGCAATTTGTGGCCTCGGCCACACCCGAATCCGCTAGTGTTCGGGTCCGGGAGGTGAAGGCGGAGAGTCCCTTCTCAAGGCTCGCGGGCACCGACAACATGGTCGTATTCACCACCGACCGGTATTCGGCGCAGCCACTCATCATCCAGGGTGCGGGTGCGGGCCCTGAGGTGACTGCGGGTGGCGTGATGGCCGATCTGGTCCGGGCGGCCGAGGCGATGCGGTAGCGTCCGGCGGTCTTGGGCCTCTGGCGATGCGCTGGCGCCGCGTGCGGACGCTGGCGCCGCGTGCGGACGCTGGCGCCGCGTGCCGATGCTAGCGCCCCGAAACCACCGACCCGAGGGTCCCTACCGCCGCCGTGTATAGGGCGGACCCGAGCCAAAGGCCGGTAACCAGAAACGAATCGCTTGAGCCCGTTTGGAGCGCGAGAAAGATGACAAGGATGCCGTTCTGAACCAAAGCGATCACCAGCCCACCCAGGAAGGCCTGTCTCGGCATAATGAGGAGGGATTCTCTCTCAGATGTCGGGAACAGGCCGACCAGGAACCCGACAATCGTCTTCAGCAGCATGTGGAGCCCCCAAGTGTCATAGATCGCGTCAACGAGGAAGCCCAAAGCGAAGCCGTAGAGTGCGCCGGTTCGTTTTCCATGTCGGATGCCGATCCACGCGACGTAAAGAAGGACCACGTCGGCATAGGCGCCCCAGAGGCGCAAGTGTCCGAATACCAGCCATTGAGCCGCCACGGCGGCAATTCCGAGAAAGATGTGTCGGACGACTAATGGCATTCTGGATGTACCTGGATTCGCAAGTTAGTCAATGACGACTCGGGGAGAACCACTAGAATCCCCGCCCGCGGAGCGGAACCTGGACGGCACAAATCGAATTGGACGCGGCAACAACTACCCGCCATGGCCAAAACCCGACCAGCCCGCAATCGATCACGCCGCAACACCGCGACCGTGTTCGAACGTCGCAACTACACTCTGCTGCTTCTTGGGATGGGGGTCGTCGTACTGGGCTACGTTCTCATGCGTATGGAGAATGAAGTAGATGGCTTCATCTCGTTATACCTGGCGCCCGTCCTCATTCTTGGAGGATACCTCGAGGTGATCTACGCCATCCTCTGGCAGCCCAAGGAAAGCAAAGAGGCTCAATCGTAGAGCAGGTAGCCCGCACGCAGTTCCCGAAATCGTTCTACCTCCAAAGCCCAGGCCCCGACGATGGATTCAGCGTCGGCACCGGCCGACAATGATTCGAACAGGCGTCCCGTGCCGCCGAGACGAGACAATCCACTCGGTCTGAGGACATCAGGACCGGCCAATCTGGTCAAGTTCGAAAGGATATGGATTCCGAGGGCGACCGGCCTGAGTTTTTGAGGATCGGTGACCTCAAGTCTGATGCCCTGGACCAGTTCATCGCGATGCCGAGGGTTGGTTGACCGACCTGGCATGGATACTGGCGTGTAGCTGACAGCTTCGATCCGAATTCCCTCCAACCCCGCGCGCATAACAGCATCAGCGAGTGCGTCTCCATCCAGTTCAGGAGCGCCTATGACCAGGAACGGCGTATCGGTGCCGCGGCCCTCATTCACGGTGGTCGCCTCGACAAGGCACAGGCCTACGTATACCAGGGCCGTCTCGAAATCCGGGATGTTGGGACTGGTAGCGACCCAGCCCAGGCCCGTCTCAGGCCAAAGCATAGAACGCCGCCATCCTTGCAGTTCAACAACATCGAGTTCTAACTCCGACATCCCGTTCCGCCAGGATTCTCCCTTGATCATCCGGGCGAGCTCTCCGACCGTCAGTCCGTGTTGAATGGGAATCGGAAATGGGCCGACGAACGACTCGAATTCCTTCTCCAGAACAAAACCGTCCACCAAGTCTCCACCAAGGGGGTTGGGTCGGTCCAGTACCATGAACGGAATCCCAGCAAGCGCCGCGGATTCCATGGCCAGCCCCATGGTAGCGATGTAGGTATAGAATCGAGCTCCGATATCCTGAATGTCGAAGACGAGTAGGTCCAGATCGGCCAGGACTTCTGGATCTGGGGCACGGCGATCGCCGTATAGGCTGTTGATCGGGATGCCGGTTACATCGTCGACGCCGTCCTCGACGGCCGAGCCTGCATCATTGTCACCTCGCAGGCCGTGTTCCGGCCCAAACAGCGACACCAACTCGACCCCGGCTTCGGCATGAAGCAAGTCCGCCAAATGCTGGCCGCCGGTGCGCGAAGTCTGATTGGCGATGAGGCCAATGCGCTTTCCTTTCAACGGTGCAAAGCCAGAGGCCCGGAGGACATCCGCGCCGGTCTGCACGACATCCGCGCCGGTCTGCACGACATCCTGTTTCGGTGCCGAGGGGGCGGCTCGTCCGCCGCAGGCGACAAGAGCGAAGCAGGCCAGGGCCGTCCATACGCGAATCACGAGTTTGCGACGATCTCGTGTTCTGGAAAGAAGAAGTTAGACTCGAGCCTGCCGTTTTCTGCCGAATCAGATCCATGAACAGTGTTGCGGCCCTTGGACTCGGCAAGGTCCCTACGAATGGTACCGGCAGCCGCTTCGGCGGGGTCAGTCGCGCCGATCAGGGTGCGGTAGTCGTCAATGGCGTTCTCCTTCTCCAGAACCATGGGGACGCATGGTCCACTCGACATAAACTCGGTCAGCTCGGCGAAGAATGGTCGGTCGCGATGGACCTCATAGAACCCTTCGGCTTCGGCTCTGGACAGGGTCACCATGCGAAGGGCACGAAGGGTGAATCCCGCGTCCTGGATGCGGCGGATAACCTCGCCCACGAGGTTTTTCTCTACACAATCAGGCTTGCAGATAGCGAGCGTACGTTCGACGGCCATAATTTTCAGTCGGTCAATAGGAGTTGGAGCGCCACAACGGGAGCATCCCTCAAAATACTGGCCTGCAGCTCATGCAGGATGGAAAATGGCGTGAAGGCCATCCGCGACAAACGAGGGGACTAGGACTGCTTGCCCGCCGGGTCAGAGAAAGGAGAGAACCATCTCGGAGCCTGCCGCTCACGTAGGGCCAACCTTTCCAGCCAGAAGACCAGGATGTCATCCGCGAACTCGGCGCTCGCGCTATCGGCGAGGATGCGCTCCAGCAACCGATCGATCGGCTGGTCTTGCCCCACGATATCAGTCACGATATCCATCAGGCCGGCTTCGCCCAACTGGTCTCCGTTCTTCAATTGCTGCTCCAGTAGCCCATCGGTGTAGGCAATCAGCGAGCTGTCGGGCTTCAGCTGAATCGTGGTGTCACGAAATTCAGCGGTCGCGTCCAATCCCAGGATGATGTCACTATACGGGATTACTTCGGCGTGGCCGGGAGAGACAATCACCGGACGACAATGTCCGGCGTTGGCATATGTGAGGGTGTTGGCGGTCGCATCCCAGCGTATCAGTAGGAGTGACGCGAAGGTTTCCTCCATGGTCGGATCCTC
>CAYXSE010000047.1:10918-18516 GCA_964466675.1 uncultured Rhodothermales bacterium
CATGAAGGGTGCTCCGGACGTAGCCCAGGAAGCTGAACGCGTAGAACTTGGCCTGAAGGCCTTTGCCCATTACGTCTCCAATCGTGATGAAATACGTGCCGGGTTCTGGCTCGGTCCAATCAAACAGGTCGCCTCCTCCGTGCTCTTTCGGGCTATTGAAGAAGTGGGAGCGATATCCGTCAACCTTCGGCAGACTCTTCGGCATCAACTTGTCGGAGAAGTCCTGCCCGATACGAGCGTCCAACTGTGTCTGGAAGAGCGCGGTCCGCTCCAGAAGCCTTTCGATGCGCGAAAGCAGCGCGTCAATGTCAAAAGGCTTGGTAATGTAGTCGTCCACGCCCGTTCGTCGACCCTTGAGTCGACTATGTTCGTCGGCTTTCGCCGTCAGGAAGATGAACGGGATTGCCCGGGTTTCCCGGCGGTCCTGTAGAGCGGCCTGGAGGGCGAACCCGTCCATGCGCGGCATCATAATATCCGAGATGATGAGCGCCGGCAGTTTTTCTTCGATCCGCTCTAGCGCTTCTTCTCCATTCGCCGCGGTGCGAACGTCGTACAGCTTGCTGAGTCGGTACTCAAGCAATCGGCGGAGCGTGTGCTCGTCTTCGACGACTAAAATGGAATGTTCAGCCATGGATTCTGATCTGCGGAAACGGAAAACTCGAGACGATGACGGCCGTCATCGTCTCGGTGATAGTGCATGTACTCGGTCGCGGCGTCCAGCATCAATAGTCCCATTCCTCTCTCGGGAAGAGACTTGAGGCCGTTGCGCCTCTTTTCAATGTGACCCTGAATATCGAAGCCATCTGAATTGTCCTCGATGACGCAGCGTACTCGCGTGCCGTTAGGCGTCAGCTCCAAGGTGATTTCCGGTGCCCTATCTCCGAAATTCGCGTGCTGCACAAGGTTCGCCAGCCATTCATGGACGGCCAGCTTCATGAGTTGCACTTTATCCTGGTCGAAAGCGGGAGAAAAAATCCCGCTGTTCTCCCAGTGATCGAACAAGGCATGTGCCTCTTCGATGACGCTTTCGAGGTCCCGGAAATGTTGAGGTGTCAACTTCACAGCCGTCTCCAATCAGGAGCCGTGATTTACTTGACTGCTTCGCGCGCTGCGTCCAGGGACGGGAACTGACGGAAGACTTTATAGGTCCTCGTCAACTGCACGACCACCTGTACGGGACGGGAGACGGCAGCAAAGACTACCTGGCCATCCAACGGCGATACCTGGCGATAGAGAGAGAAGATGGAGCCGAGGCCGGTGGAGTCCAAGATTCCCGTCTCTGAAAAATCCAGGACGAAATTTCTGACGCCAGCGCGAACCTGCTCTTGGCAGGCCGACTTAAAATCGGAGGCATTCCGGAAGTCCAGCGCTTTGCCGACGTGTACCACGACGGTCTGCTGGTTCCAGGATTCGACCGTGAAGTTCATTGAGGTGACTTGCATGACCGGAGCGGTAAGGTTGTGTACACATTCGTTGGCCCGTAGTATCGGCGCCAGCCCAGGGATCTAAAGGGCCTGGGTCAGGCAAAACCTGCGCGCCCAACGGGATCCGAATCGGCGAGCGGCCGGTGACGCGGAACAACCCGCATCGCCCTTCGAATACACGCCGCACCAACGTGAGGTACCACACGCCATTATACGCCACCAAATCGCCATTCGTTCTGAGTTTTGGGGCAGTTTGGGATGCTTCGTCGGTGCTCAGGAATTGGGCCAGTCGGGCGCTGTTAGTGCTCCCGCTCGTGTGGCTGATTCTGGGGTGTGAAAGGCTGGTCCCGGTGCCGACGGTAGAAAGCGTGGAGGCTCAAGATGGCCCCGATCAAGAGACCTGGACGCCCCGCCTGTTTCTCAGTGAGGAAGGCCGCCCCCGTCTACACCTCCAGGCGCCGTACATGGCCTACTACGACCGGGGGGACAGTACCTACATGGTTCTGTCGTCGCTGAACGATTCCAGCCGCGTGCACGCGTTCATCTTCGATTCGCTTGGAGATTCCTCGGCTACGGTGCTGGCGGACAGAATTTTGTTCTACGACCGAGAACGCCGCATGGTGGCCACAGGAAACGTGATCGTGGTGGCGCGCGAAGGGCGCCGGATCGAGTCGGAGCAGCTGGAGTGGTCGGAATTCCAGCGCACCATTCACACACCGGGTTTCGCCAGGATCACGATGCCGGACAGGAATATCCAGGGGTACGGACTTGACGCGGACGAGGAGCTCAACAATGTCAGCCTGTCGAATGTCACGGGGGTCGTCATGATCGAGGACTCATGAGGTTGGTTCTCTTCGTGGTTCTCTCGCTCCTGGCATCCAGCCAAACCGCCGCCCAGAATGCCAGGCAGTTCACCTTTGTCGCGGACTCCTCGCTGACCACTAAAATTGATGGGCGAGAGGTGACTGAGCTGTTTGGGTTCATCGGGCGGGATGACGAAGTCCAGTTACACGCTGACCGAGCCTTGGACTACGGCGATGGCACCTACGACTTCTTCCGGAACGTGAGAATCATCCAAGAAGGGGACACGCTGACCGCCGATGAAGTGCGGTACAATCGGTTGACAAGACTCGGGAACGCCGAAGGCAGCGTTCGCCTGGGGGATGGTGAAGTGGTCGTGACTGCACCCGTCGGAGACTTCGATCTGGACGCCAACAGGGCCGATTTCAGGCGGGGAGTGCGCATGGTGGACAGCGTCAGCGTGCTGACCAGCGAAGTGGGCTCGTACTGGACGGACGAAAAGCGCGCCGAGTTCTGGGGAGATGTGGAACTGGACTCGGACGACACGGATGTCTTGGCCGATTCGCTGACCTACTACCGGGAGGGGCAGCGCTCGGTTGCTCGCGGCAAGGTTGTCATCGTACGCGAAGGAGACGACACTCAGACTTTCATTCTTGGTGATTGGGCGGTAAACGACGATAGCCTCGATACAGGCCGGGTGGACGGCAATGTCCTGGTCGCGCAGATCCGATCGGACAGCACATCGGCACCCCCGGATACCCTGCTAATTCTTGCCGAGCGGGTATTTTCGGATCGGAGGGATGGGGGCGACAGAATGTCCGCCGCAGGCTCCGTCTTGATCTGGAAGAAAAACTTTTCCGCCATTGCAGACTCCCTGATTCGAGTTGTCGACACCGAGGCAGATCGCGCGGAGAGCCGGATGTTCTATGATCCGGTAATATGGGTTGGCGAGTCGCAAGTGTCGGGTGACACCGTCCGTGTTGTGGGGCAGGGCTCAGGCATCGACTCGCTCCTTGTCTCAGGGGTGGCCTACGTGGTGCAGCAGGACACCTTACTCGGGAAGCTTCAGCAGATGAAGGGTCGAGGTCTGGTCGGCTTGTTCGAATCTGACTCGCTCAGGACCCTGCAAGTGGCCCCCAATGCGGAGGCGATTTTTTACAATCGAGACGAGGACGACGCCCTGGGAGGGGCGCTTCAGGTCACTTCCGATCGCATCGTATTTTTCCTCAAGGGCGACAGAATAGATACCCTCAAGGTTTATCAGGACATAGCTGGCACGTACTTTCCCGTGGGCCACATCTCGGACAACCTGAGGCTGAGTGGCCTCGAATGGCGCCCGAATGAACGCCCCAACGCCGACCCACTGTTGATTCGCCTCCGTCACGCCATATGTCGCGTGCGCGGATGTGAACTGACCGCATCGCACTGACTGCATGTCCATCGCCGAGATAGAATTCGCGATCGAACGGTTCAAGAGCGGGGACGCGGCCGCGGCCATTCCCGTCTTGGAGCAAGCTGTACGCCAGGTGCCATCATATATCCTGGGTCATGTGATGCTGGCTCAGGCGTATGAATTGGTGCAAGACGAGGAAAAAGCTGTCAGGGCCTGGAGTCGAGCTCACAGTCTGATTCCGAACTCTCCGCTTCGCGCCGAACTCGCTCCGGAATCAGACCCGGACATCGCCTGGTTCATCGAACAAGCCGACCGGGCTTCGGAGACTGAGGGTGGTTCGACTCCCTCCTCAGTCCCAGACCGGGGCAGCTCGGAGGCCGATTCTGCCATTTCTCCCGAAGCCCCATCCAAGACAGGACAGTCGGACACCAAATCAAACGCCGTCCTCCGCGCGACCGATCTCATCAAGAGTTATGGCAAGCGGTCCGTGGTGAAGTCCGTGTCCCTGGAGGTCAACCAGGGAGAAATCGTAGGGCTGTTGGGTCCGAACGGGGCTGGAAAGACGACGACTTTCTACATGATCGTAGGGTTGGTGCGGGCTAACGGAGGCTCCGTAGAACTGGACGGAGTCGATTTGACTAGGATGCCCATGTACGAGCGTGCGAGGCAGGGCATTGGATACCTGGCGCAGGAAGCGTCCATTTTCTCGCATCTCACAGTCGAACAGAATCTTGAGGCGGTGCTCGAATACCAGCCGCTCTCGAAGTCCGAGCGAAAAGCCAGAGTCGCAGATCTGATCAGCGAATTCGGCCTGGAGCGGATACGAAAGTCCAAGGGATATGTGCTCTCCGGGGGCGAACGAAGGAGAACGGAAATCGCCCGGGCCCTGGCCACGCGGCCGAAATTTTTCCTCCTCGACGAACCTTTCGCCGGGGTCGACCCCATCGCCGTCGAGGACATTCAGGCCGTGATTTCGGGTCTCAGAGACCGCGGAATTGGCGTTCTGATTACCGATCACAACGTGCACGAGACACTGGCCGTTACCGACAGAGCCTATCTTCTCTACGAAGGCAAAATTCTGAAGCAAGGTACCGCGGAGGCGCTCGCCTCGGACCCGGAGGTTCGACGGAGGTACCTTGGTGAGAAGTTTACGCTAGAGCGGTATCGATAGGCTTCGGTCGCCAGTCATCCAATCGCAAAATTCGCATGGCCCTTACCGGCAATCTGTTCGAGGAATACCAGTGGCGGGGTATGCTGTTCGACTCGACCCCCGAACTGGGGGGGGTAATGGGCGCTGGGCCTATGACCGCCTACATCGGTTTTGACCCGACTGCTTCCAGCCTGCATATAGGGTCGCTCCTGCCGATCATGTGCCTCGCCCGATTTCAGCGGTTTGGGCATCACCCCATCGCCATCGTCGGAGGTGGGACGGGAATGATCGGAGACCCAAGCGGGAAGACCGATGAGCGTCAGCTCCTGGACGCCGCTCAGGTGGAAGAAAATTTGGCGGGGATACGGTCACAATTGGAGCCCTTTCTGGATTTTTCGGCCAAGGCAAATCCAGCTCGGATCGTCAACAACCTGGATTGGCTTGGGCCACTCGGACTGATTGAGTTTCTCAGGGACACGGGAAAGTACTTTACCGTGAACTACATGCTGTCCAAGGAGTCGGTCAAGCGTCGGATCGCGTCCGCCGAGGGTATTTCCTATACCGAGTTCACTTACATGATGCTTCAGGCCTACGATTACCTGAAGCTGAACGAGAAATTTGGATGCGCGCTTCAGATGGGGGGAAGCGACCAGTGGGGAAACATCCTCGCCGGGGCCGATCTCATTCGGCGAGTCCGAGGTAAGAAAGCGCATGGGCTGGTATTTCCCCTGGTGACCAACGCCGCGGGCACCAAGTTCGGGAAAACGGAGAGCGGAACGGTCTGGCTTTCGCCGGAACGGACTTCGCCCTATCGGTTCTATCAGTTCTGGCTCAACGCGGATGACCGCGACGCCATCCCGTATCTGAAATACTTCACCTGGCTGTCCAGGGAGCGTATCGGCGAACTGGAGCAAGCCTTGGCCGAGAACCCGGGAGGGCGCGAGGCTCAGCGTACCCTGGCGGAAGAGGTTACGAGGATGGTGCATGGCGAGACCGCGCTTTCCGGAGCAGAACGGGCAACGAAAGTGCTCTTTGGAGGCGCCATGGATGCATTGTCTGCGGCCGAATTGTTGGACGTGTTCGAGGAGGCTCCCTCGTCCGAGTTCGAACGGTCAAATTTCGAGGGCGAAGGGATGGGCGTCCTCGAGCTACTTGCCGAGACGGGCCTGGCCGCTTCTCGCGGGGAGGCGCGCAGACTGGTTCGTTCCAGAGGCGTATACCTGAACAATCACCGAATAACCGAAGAGGGTGGGCGCGTCGCTTTGGCCGACACCATCGACGGAAGGCTATTTGTGCTGCGCAAGGGGAAGAAAAACTATCGACTCGTCCAACTGAGGTAGCGCGATGGTAGTCGTCATGGAGCTCGGTGCGGGGGAGGAGCAGGTACAGGCCGTGATAGAACGGCTGAATGAATTCGGGTTCGATGTTCATCGGTCCAGCGGGGACCAGCAGACGGTCCTTGGTGCGATCGGTGTCAAGCCCGAGTTTGATCTGGACAGGATTTCCGTCCTTGCGGGAGTCAGCGCCGTCCACCGGGTGACCGAGCCGTACAAATTCGCCAGCAGGGCCTGGAAGGCGGAGGACACGATCGTCACGGCTGGTGGCGTGGAAATCGGGGGGAACGAGGTCGTCGTCATCGCCGGTCCTTGCTCCGTCGAATCGCCCGAGCAGATGCTGGCTTGTGCCGAGGTCGTAGCCGCCCAGGGAGGGACCTTCCTGAGAGGGGGAGCCTTCAAACCTCGATCGTCGCCATACTCCTTCCAGGGCATGGGTGAAAAGGGACTGGAGATCATGCGATCTGCGGCAGACGAATTTGGCCTCGCAGTGATTACGGAGGTCATGGAGGCCGCTCAACTCGAGGTCGTCGGTGCCTACGCCGACATCTACCAGGTTGGCGCGCGGAATATGCAGAACTACACCCTGCTCAAGGACCTCGGCCGAGCGGGAAAGCCGGTCCTCCTCAAGCGCGGATTGTCCGCGACCATCAAGGAGTGGTTGATGAGCGCCGAATACATCATTGCCGAGGGCAATCCCAACGTGATTCTCTGTGAGCGTGGAATCCGGACTTTCGAGCCGTACACCCGCAACACGCTGGACCTGTCCGCGGTGCCGGTGGTCAAGGAGAGGAGCCACCTTCCGATAATCGTCGATCCGAGCCACGGAACGGGAATCCGAAACAAGGTCACCCCCATGGCACGCGCAGCTATCGCCGCCGGGGCGGACGGCCTGATCATCGAAATTCACCCAGATCCCGATACCGCGCTCTCGGATGGCCCCCAGTCCCTGTATTTCAGGCAGTTTGAGGACCTGATGAGCCAGGTGAGGCCCATTGCCGAGGCCATCGGAAGGCGAGTAGGGTTTCGCCGAGCAACCATATAGCGATACGGGTGTATTTTAGGTGGCCTGGCATGGCACGCGTGCTTGGATTCCGGTTTGGGCGTTGTCTTTTATTTTTATTTCTGTCGCTCCTGGCCCCCCAGTTCAGTTTTCCTCGCTTTGTTCGATACAGAGCCTGACCGGCTTGCCCGATAATTAGATAGACTTGGATTTTCGTATGTGTGGAATTGTCGGATACATCGGCGATCGCCAGGCCGCAGATGTGCTCATCAAAGGCTTGAAACGTCTCGAGTATCGTGGATACGATTCCGCCGGGATAGCCATTGTCAACGGCACCCTGGCGGTCCACAAGCGAAACGGAAAGGTGGGCGGCCTCGCCGAGGCCGATGAAACCGAGGACGTTCGAGGTACAGTGGGCATCGGGCATACGAGATGTGCGACGCATGGTGTGCCCAGCGATTAGAACGCGCAACCACTTACCTCGAGTGACGGT
>CAYXSE010000048.1:0-18308 GCA_964466675.1 uncultured Rhodothermales bacterium
ACCAGGGTCGACTTCCCGCTGCCATTGGGCCCGAGAATGGCAATCATATCGCCCGCGGCGGCGGAAAACGAGACGCCACAAACTACATCTCTAGAGCCCAATGCCACGTGAAGGTCTTGCACTTGGACCGTCTTCATGCGCCCCCCCCGATCACTCTGATCAACTGTTCGATCAGGGAGGCGTAGTCCGGATGAGATTCTGGCGTCCCGATAACGTCGATGACTGCCAGCCGCGAGCCGCTGATCTGACTCACCAGGATTGCCGCACGCTCAGGCAGCGCTCGTTGGGCGAGCACGAGCCCGGCTCGCTCGGCCGCCTGCGCCGCTCGGCGAATGTCTTTGATAGACGGCTCGACGCCCTCTGCCGAGGAGATTGTATCGAGAATCACGAGGCCGAATCGCTCCGCGGCGCCGTTCATGAAGGGAGCAGAAACGACACACTCGCGCCCTCGCAGAGTGGACAATCCGTGTGCTGCAAGATTCTCCAGGAGTGTTCCAAATCGGGAACTCCGATCCCCAAATTCAACACAGTCTGCGGGAGCCAGTCTGCAAAGCTGCTCCACCAGGCGAGGGAGCGAGGCCTTGACCGCCAGGGGGTCCAGCCAAAAGTGCGGATCTTTGGGAATGGTCTGCTCAGGGCTATTGAACCACCAGACTTCACGGTCGGTGAGCGCGATTGACCAACCGTCTACGTCGGGATCAGCGGCGAGAATCAGGTGCGCCGAGGAGGCCTTACGTACCGCGGACGGGACCGGGTCATAGGCATGCGGAGACAAGCCAGCGGGGAGGAGGGTTGTCACCTCGAAGCGATCGCCGACCACCTCTTGAACAATGAGAGACAGAGGGTGAAGCGTCACCACTAGAGAAGGGCTCACCTGCTCTCGAGGTCCAGCTCCGCAACCCAACGCAGCACACGTGGCGACGATCAGGAGGTGCTTATGCATCGAACATTGCCGCAATACGAGAGGCCGTTTCAGAGAACGGGCGAAATTCGAGTCCGAGTTCGGTCCTGGCCTTTCGGTTTTCGTAGCACACTCGGTGGCCGGTGAGCCGAGCGGTCTCTCTGGAAATCAGGGGTGGCTTTTTGGTCACGACACTCAGGAGTTCCGAAATGCCTCCAAGAAAGAGAGCTGCCCGCAGTGACATGGTTCTGGTAGGGGGCGGAACGTTGAGCGATCTTGCCAGCGTCTCGATAATTGCCGTCCAAGAGAGATTTTCGCCGGCCAGCAGATACCGTTCGCCGCACTTTCCGTTCTCCATGGCCGCCATGTGACCCGAGACCACGTCTTCTACGTCCACGACATTGGTCGCCCCGCTTGGCAGTGCGGGCAGCTTCCTCCGGTATATGCTTTCCGCTATCTGCATCGTGTTCTCGCCTCGCCGACCGGGTCCCATAATCACAGACGGATTGACTACGACCGCGTCAAGCCCTTCGGCGATTCCGCGATAGACCTCCAACTCGGAATGGTATTTTGAGATGGCGTAAGCCGAGTTCAGAGGTGATTCAGTCCACTCGGTGTTCTCGTCGAGGCATTCGGTGTGTTCATCCGAACGTCCCAAGGCCGCAATCGATGACGTGAACACCATCCGTCGTACGCCAGATTCAATGGCGGCATTCACGATGGTCGCGGTGCCCCCAACGTTGACGCGTCTCAGTCGGGGCCGGTCCGAAAGTCCACCCAGTCCGACGAAAGCGGCACAGTGATAAACCGTGGCAACGCCTGAAATCGCCCGGGCAACGGCATCGGGGTCCGTAATGTCGCCGACAATCATCTCGAGGTCGTCGGGGTCTAGCCCGCAGGTGGCCAGTCGCGAGGCGTCCCGCACAAGAACACGAACGGATTGGCCCGTCTTCAGAAGGCGAGAAACGAGGCGGGAACCCAGGAAGCCGGTGGCTCCGGTTACCAGGACAACGTGCGGCATCAGAACTCGATTTCGATCAGGAGCTGATTCTTGACCACCGAGTCTCCAGCCTCAGCGTGGACGCGCGTGACCGTTCCAGAGGCCCCCGCTCGCAGCTCGTTTTCCATTTTCATGGCTTCCAGGATCAGAAGGCTATCGCCTGACCCGACATCCTCTCCAGGACTCACCAAGACTCGTCGCACAAGCCCCGGCATGGGTGCCCTTACATCCAGCTGACTTTCGTCTGTGCCGTCTGTCAGGCCCACCGAAGCCATCAGGAGCGCCCGCCTGTCGGCCCATCGAATCTCCCGACTGGCCACACCGTCGCGGACGGTCAGGGCGTCGTCACCGAGCATTTCCAGAACCAGGTTGATGCTGCGTCCCTCGAGAAGTACGGAATAACGCCCTCCGCCAAGAGGCTCCATGGAAAGGGGCAATTCTGTGCCGTCGGCGAAGACATGCCCGCCTTCTGTCTCCAGGGGGAAAGTGTTGTCACCGATCCGTATTTGATACCTTGCTCGCGCCATGAACAGAAAAAATGAGCCTTCAGGAGAATGAGAGTCTGGACCGAATATAGGGAGAGGTGGTCAGGCGCAGCGCGCTTCGAAGGCTGGTGAATGTGCTAACACCGGAGATGATGGTGAATGCCTATGCGTCAGGCTATTTCCCAATGGCCGATCCCGACGAGGGTGATCGGATCTATTGGTACCGGCCCGATCGGCGCGCGCTGTTGCCGACCCAAGATTTTCATCTTCCCCGCCGCCTCTCCAAAACAATGAGACAGGGGGTTTTCGAAGTGAGGATCGATCACGGATTCCGGGATGTTGTCTTCGCGTGTGCGGATCACGATGACACGTGGCTTTCCCATGAGATCATAGAAGTGTTCCTGGCGTTACACAAACTGGGATATGCGCACTCGGTGGGTTGCTACCAGGACGAACGGCTGGTCGGTGGCGTATATGGTCTCGCGCTGGGACAAGCCTTTTTTGCGGAGTCGATGTTTCATCGAGTCCGAGACGCTTCCAAAGTGGCGCTTGGAAGCCTTTTGGTTTACCTCAGGGACTCGGGATTCACCCTCTGCGACGTACAGTTTGCCACGCACCACCTCAGGCAGTTCGGAATGTTCGAGGTACCCGCCGCCGAATATGATACACGACTCGGGCGCGCACTGGAGTCCGAGGTTGAAACGACCGATTTTATCGGAAACAGGCACCGCTAATGGATTCGATTTCTACGATAGGGGTGTTCACCTCCGGCGGAGACGCGCCGGGTATGAACGCCTGCGTTCGCGCGGTTGTACGAACGGCGCTGTCCTACGACCTGGCCGTGATCGGAATTCGCAGGGGCTTCCAGGGGATGATTGAAGGCGACCTTGTGGAGTTGGACGCGATGTCTGTTTCCAACATCGTTCAGAAAGGGGGGACCATACTAAAGACTGCTCGATCTGCCGCATTTTTCGAACCCGAGGGCCGCGCGGCGGCTGCCGCACACCTCAATGATGCGGGGGTGGACGGTCTCATCGCGATAGGTGGCGATGGGTCCCTGCGAGGCGCAGAGGTGTTCTACAAGGAGCACGGAGTCCCATTTGTTGGCTGCCCCGGGACGATCGACAACGACCTCTTTGGAACCGACGAGACCATCGGCTACGACACGGCCTTGAACACGGCGCTGGAGAACGTCGACAAAATCCGCGACACGGCCGATGCGCACGACAGGCTGTTTTTGGTCGAAGTGATGGGAAGGGATGCGGGTTTTATAGCCCTGAACTGTGGTATTGGTGGGGGGGCTGAGCTTGTGCTGATTCCCGAGTTGCTTTCGGACCTCGCAGAGGTAAAGAGGCAGATCAAGTCCCTCATGTCCGTGCAGGCCCGGTCTTCTGTGGTCGTCGTGGCGGAGGGTGACGAGTTGGGCGGCGCCAACCGCGTCGCAGCTGCCTTGCAGGCCGATCCGGATTTTGCCCACATCGATCTCAGAGTCTGTATTCTCGGACACACCCAGCGAGGGGGACCACCGACGGCTCGCGATCGGGTCTTGGCCAGTCGCCTCGGTCATGCCGCTGTGGACGCGCTTCTTGACGGCCGCGCCAACGTAATGGTCGGCATTCAGAATGGCCTCGTAAGGCTCACTCCCGCCCACAATGTCCTTGGCAGGAAGAAGCCCATCAACTACGAGCTACTAAAATTGACGGAGCTGCTACGATAGATGGGTACACGTAATTATCCTTCCCCCGCCGCCGCCGAGGGTAAGAAAGGCGATGTGGCAACGATGTTTGATGCCATAGCCCCTCGATACGACCTGCTCAATATGGTCTTGAGCATGGGTGTGGATCGTTCCTGGCGCAGCAGGGTCATCAAACGACTCATGGAGAGCGGCCCTACGAAGGTTTTGGACGTTGCGACCGGAACCGGCGATCTGGCTGTAAGCGCGGCTAGGGCCGGCTGCCAGGAAGTGGTCGGCGTCGACATCGCCCTGCAGATGTTGGAAGTCGGACGCACTAAAGTCGCCCGGGCAGGTCTGACCGAGCGAATTCAGCTTCTGTTTGGAGATGCCGAGGGACTACCGTTTGCGGACAACGAGTTCGATGCCGCTACCGTCGCATTCGGAGTGCGCAATTTCGAGGACCTGGACGCCGGCCTCAGGGAGGTGTCTCGCGTGTTGAAGCCGGGAGGCCGGTTCATCATCCTGGAGTTCAGCAAACCCACTGCTTTCCCGATCAAGCAGGTGTACGGCGTCTATAGCCGGAACATCCTCCCTCGAATCGGGACCTGGTTATCGGGAGACTCGGGGGCGTACAATTACCTTCCCGAATCCATAGCCATTTTCCCGGATGGCGAAGACTTCTTGGTGCGCCTGGAGGCCGCGGGCTTCACGAACTCCCGGCAGGAACGACGGACCTTCGGCATCGCATCCATATACTCGGGAGAATCCGTCTAAGGCCTATATTTGGTCAGCGAGAGCACGTTTTTGCCCCCACGTTTGCCGTACTCCACCTGGTCCATGAGTTTCCTGATGATGTGGACTCCAAATCCGCCCGACTGGCGTGCCTTGGCCAGTTGCCTGATGTCCGGCTCGGAGTACGAGCTCTGATTGAAGCCGACACCCTCGTCTCGGATCCGGACCGTGAATCTGTCCGGTTTCACAATCACGGCGATGTCTATGGCATGCTCGTCCTGGCCCTTGTAGGCATGTTCAATCACATTCGCACACGCCTCGTCAACCGCCATCTTCAATTGTTCGACGATGTCCTCGGAGAACTTGGCCCGCGACGCGTGGGATTCCACGAATTGACGGACGTCCTCCAGGTACCTCGTCGACGAAGGGATGGTGAGAGTATGAACGCGGCGACTCACGGAGGTCCTCAGGCGCTCTCTGGAGAAGACGAGAATTTTCCGATCGCCTCTTCGTCCGAGGAGACGATATCAAAAAGCATGGGGAAACCAAGGAGATCGAAAACATTGAAGACCTTGGGCTGCAATGCCGAAATCTTGATGTCTCCTCCTTTCTCTCTGATTTCTTCTATCGAGGCCATGAACACCCCCAGGCCTGCGCTAGAGATGTACTGGAGATTGGAGCCGTTGATGACAATACGGTAGGTCCCGTCATCCTGGCATTTCTGAATGGCGGCCTCCAACTCCGTCGCCGTGTGGGCATCGAGTTCGCCTCGAAGATCCAGAATTTGTACCTCACTTTCGGATCGAAATCCTACAGAAAAACTGCTCATATCGATTAGGCCGGTATCATTTTCGTGCTGAAGCAGGCAAACTACGCTTGTTGATCCGTTTGTGCTATTCGTGATTGCGCGTCCAATTCGGTGTTTCCAAGTCCATGCCACTTGAGAACAACCAGGGTCATGTCGTCGCCATAGTCGGCGCCTTCGGTCACGAAGGAATTGAGATCATCGATCAAGGCGTTGTGGATGTCGCAAGCGTCGGCCTCGCGGTGGTTCTCCAGGATCTCAAGCACCCGATCGTAGCCGTATTCTTCACCATTCGGAGAGCGGCTCTCAACCACACCATCGGTGTAGAGGACAAATACATCTCCGGGCTGGAGATGCACAGTCGTCTCGACCAGGGACCGCCTGAAGAGTTCGCCACGGTCCAGCCCCAATCCGATGCCTTGAGATCGCAGGAAGCGGGCCTTACCTCCGATCCCTACCGCCGCGGCCGGGCAATGACCGGCCCTTGCGAGGACAAATTCTTGCTTCTTGATGTCAACCACCCCATAGATTACGCTTACAAAAACGTTCCTTTCGAGGGACTGGGAGATGGCGATGTTGGCGTGGTGGAGGAAGTCTACCGGAGACGGGGCAAGGCGAGACACCGACTGGAAGATGCCCTGCATCTCTGCCATGTAAAAGGCGGCGGAGGTGCCTTTCCCGGAAACGTCTGCGATTATGATGCCCAGTCGATCTCCCTCGAGTTCCACGAAATCGTAGTAGTCACCACCGACCTCCTGGGCGGGAACGCTTGACGCGAAAATGGATAGCCCTTCCATTGCAGGCACATGTTGCGGCAGAAGCCGCTGCTGGACCTCACGAGCAATCGCTAGTTCACGTTCCAATCGCTCTTTTTCCACCTGCTGCTCCAACAGGTTGGCGTTTTCTATCGCCAGCGACGCCTGGGCCGCCAGGATATTCATGGTCTCGATCTCATCACGCTCGAATCCACGAGCCACATCCTTGCTGGCGAAGAGCGCGCCCAGGTGCCTGTCCCGGCCAACCAGCGGCACGACCACCAGGCTGGCGATCCCATCCGCGGCCCCCGCCTTAATTCGACGGTCGACCATGGCTTCCTGAAATATCAACGGATTGATAGACCTTCGAACCTCATCGTAGAAGGCTCCGATTTCAACCTGATCATTGATGTCTTCCGTAGCGCGGCAACTGGCGGCCACAACCTGAGGCGTGAGACTGCCTGACTTTGGATCCGCCAGAGCCAGCCAAGCGGACTGGGCCACGCCCGCCTCTACGGGCGATGCCGCTATGGCGGCGTGAAGTCGCTCCGGGTCGAATACCTGTCCCACCAATCGTGTCATGGACTGCATGGCGGCTCGTTCTCCGGCGCGAGCCTCGAACTCCCCGGTCGTCGGAAGGTGGAAGAGCAAAGACAAAAAGGCCGTGGTGCAGTACAGGATCCCAAAAATGGCGGCCAGGCCCGAGAACATCGACAGCGGATAACTGAAACTCTGGACGTACGTGTACGAGCCGGGCTGAGAGGTAATGATGCTGTCGCCCAAGATTCCAATCCCCAGAATCAGTACGGCCAGAAGCAATAGGCTCAGCCCAATGGCGGCGACCTTCTCCTTAAAAGAAAGGAACACGATCCAAGAAAGACGGAACGAGGAGACCACCATGAACACGACCGCGATGATCATGATGATGGTCTGGACCTCGTTCAGATCTTGGCCGGGGGTCATGCCGATGGTCGAGAGCGTCGACGCTACCATGATCGTGACGAGTAGCCGCCAATTTCGAAGAGAGGACCGGGTACGCTTCACCAGGACCAGGTCGCGCATTCTCAACATGAGAATGACGCCGAAGCCGCCATACAGGAGCCCAAGGATATTGGTCTTGAAAACGGTGGTCAGCACAAGAGGGAGCCCAGTCTCCAAGTCAAAGCCCAACGAAAGGGAGGGGTCCATCGCCGAAGCCCCGATGAGTAGAACGAGGTGGGAGACGATGACCACCCCTCCGGCTGTCAGGGCTGTCGACCAGAAGGAACGAGCCGGCGAAGGTCGGCGGCGGCCCACTAGATCCGAGAGCATAAACCACAGGCCGGAGTAGCCCACCAGCATGACGGCGTCGTAGCCGACCCGCAAGATCTGGGAGGGTGCCTTGCCACTAAAGGCCAGGAGATGGTAGACCAGTGCCAGGCTGGTCGCGCCCACAAACAACATCCCCATGAGGAGCGACCGCGCACGCGATGCGCCGCTCATGATCGTCTTCAAACGGATGGGTAATTTCATTGCCTGAGGCCAGGTATCGAGGCTCGGTAAGCGACGTTTTACTAGTGTCGCGAGGCCTTTGTTACAGCAGGCACAGCGCCGAGACTTAGGGAACCGTCGCCAAGTTACGAGACAAAGAGGTGCCAGTAACTTAAGCCAGGCTGTCTCGTACATGCCGCGATGTCAAAGACTCTGCGATGAAAAGAAAACGTCTCATTCGCTTCCAGCTGCTGCTTTTGTGCGGCGTTGCCGTTCTCCTCTTCTGGCGCATGAGTGGCGGACCTGCGAAGCCCGCGGGATTGTTGGCTGTTTATGACATCGAAGTGGGGAAGTTAGCGGCCCGAACGTTCGTCCTCGATTCCGAGGCGCTGGTTCACATCGCCGCCATCGGTTCGGTAGAGGCGGAAGGGGGGGGGCGGGTTGCCGCGTATGGGTGGCTGCTCAACCGGGCAACTCGAGAGGTGGTCTGGCTTCAGGAGGCGAAGTCGTCGGAGTTTGACCGCACGCTCATGGTCACGGCTGACTCGGTGCTGTTGCCCGAAGGGGCTTATGACGTCTATTTCACCTCGTTCGGAGAGACTGAATCCGCTCGTGGAGGTAGAGCCATTCTGGGTCTGAGAACCCATTGGACTAACGATGCGAAGGAGTGGATGATTGCTGTTTCGGTGGCGGAAGGTGTTGGTCAGGAAATATCCTTCGAAGCCGGTGGCTGGGATACCGATGCGCTGTGGTCTACGGGTGCGGTTGGAAATCGCGCCCGCCGCAGCACCCGACTTCAGGTCCAGCGCGAGACGGAGGTGCGGGTCTACTCCATTGCCGAACTCTGTCGGCGTGGCTGCGACAGCGCGAGCATCAAGAATGTGGTGTCGGGGGACGTGGTCTGGGAATTGAAGGTGCAGGGCAGCGCTCCCGCGGGTGGACTGGACAGAAATCGAGCCTTCGATGGTACGGTGACTCTTGCGCCTGGAATCTATGAGATGAAGTTTCAGACGGACCGCAGGCATGCAGCTCGGGCTTGGCGAGCGAATCCTCCTTTCGACCCACTCGCATGGGGGATGAGGGTCTATGCAGACTCAGAGGATGTCTCCGAGTTTGATCCCTGGTACGGCCCGGATCCGATTGTTTCGTTCAGAGAGGTCGGGAATGACGCTAACCTGGAAGCCGAACTGCTTGTGGTCGAGAACATCTCCGTGGTTTTGGTCTCCACGGGTGAGTCCGGGTCGGGATCGAGCGACATCCTGTATGACTATGCATGGCTGGAAAAAGAGGGTAGTTCAAGTCGCGTCTGGGAGATGACCGTGGACGCGAGTGGTGGGGCAGGGGGTGACAACACCAACAAGGTGGAAACGGCCTTCCTTGAGCTCGGCCCGGGTCGATATTTCCTGCATTACGTTTCAGACGGATCTCACGCGTTTGGTGATTTCAGGCGTTCTGAACCGGATGTGCCTGCTCGATGGGGTGTGACGATGTTCCCACTGGTGACGCCTGAGGGAGCCGTCGTTCTTGTAGATCAACGATCACGCGCCGAGAGGTCTTCCCCGACCGGTACCGAGACGGGAATTCTTTCGCCCCTACCAGACGCGTCCCGAATTTTGTTTCAGGCGACTAGCCTCGGGAACGATTCAGAACGAGAGACGACCCTGTCCCTCGACGAAAAAACTCGCATTCGTGTCATTGCCGTCGGTGAAATCTCCGAGTCCGATCAGTATGACTACGGTTGGATCGAGAATGTCGGCAAGAGGCGGATCTGGGAGATGACTCGAGACAACACCCGACCGGCAGGCGGTAACGACATCAACCGCATTTTCGATGGCGAACTTGAGCTGGACCCGGGCGACTACAGGATCCATTTCGAGACCGATTTTTCGCACGCGTTCGGCGATTTCGGGGGCGGAGGCCCAGCCGATGAAGGCGGCTGGGGGATAAGAGTGTACCGGGTCGATGAGTAACAACGGCTGTCAGGAAGAGTCTCGTTGCGATCTCGGATATTCGAATGCCCAAAGCAGGTAAGCCAGGGACGCTGGTATTTGATTTCAAGGGCCCCGGAGAACGTCATGATTGGCTCGTTGCCGAGCTTAGTGATCTGGGATTCTCGGCCTTCGAGGAAGTAGACGACGGGATTCGGGCGTACGTCTCTGAGGACGACTGGCGGGTCGCCAGTGTGAGTGGACTCAGGGAGGTTCTGGACAAGACGGGGATGATCGAGAGCCGGCAGGAGCACATCCCGCCGACGAATTGGAACGCCCAATGGGAGGCCGGCATCCGACCGGTTGAGGCGGGGCCTTTCTGCATCCATCCTCCCTGGCACGAGCCCGTGCACGGGTTCATTCCGATCTGTATTGAGCCCAAGATGAGTTTTGGGACCGCCCACCACGAGACGACGCGGCTCGTGCTTGCCATGATGCCGGAGGCAGTAAGACGCGGAGCGACGGTTCTGGATGCAGGGACGGGCACGGCCGTCTTGTCCATCGCTGCTCGGCTGCTGGGCGCAGGTTCTGTGGTGGCCTTCGATATCGACCCGTGGAGTACCGAGAACGCGTTGGAAAACCTGGAGCGCAACTCCGTGACTGGCGTCGACGTGCGTCAGGGAGGAATCGAAGCGGCCGGAGAGGGCCCCTTCGATCTCGTCCTGGCCAACATCAACCGCGGGGTCCTCTTGGGGATGCTTCCCGAGTTCGTCCGCTTGCTGCGCGGCGGCGGCTTGGCCATACTGTCCGGAATTCTGGCGAAAGACAAGGAATTGGTGAGCCGCTGCCTTGACGGCGCGTCCTGGTCCGTCCTAGAAGAACGGCACGAGAATGATTGGTGGGCGGTGACGGTTTGTAGGCCTCCGCAGAATTGGAACAATGGGGCCACGCCCCGTTGAACCGGCATCGCGACCCTGGCGGCGCGAACGCCTACCAAGGAAACTGAAAGCCATGATCGATCGCGTATTGGACGCCCTTCAAACCGTCCATGAACCCGAGTCCGGGGAAAATATCGTCAGACGCTCGATGGTGCGCGATCTGGTTGCTGAGCCCGATGGCGTGTCCCTCACGCTTATTCTGGACCATCCAGCGAGTACGTTCGCTGGCGAGGTAAAGGGACTGGTGACGGCCGCGATTCGACAGGCTCTTGGTGAGGAGATTCCGGTATCGATCGTTCTGGATAATCCCGTTATTGGTCTGGGCGACTCGCTGCAGGTAGACGGAAAAAGCGAGGTTCTTCCGGGCGTTCGGCATATCCTGGCCGTCGCCTCAGGCAAGGGCGGGGTTGGAAAAAGTACCGTATCGGTGAATCTTGCCGTCGCGCTGGCGCAGGCCGGGTACCGAGTCGGCCTGGTGGACACCGACATATATGGCCCCTCGATTCCCGTCATGATGGGTCTCGAAGGTGCCAAGCCCACGGTGAATAAGGAACGCAAAATCGTCCCGGTCCAGAAGCACGGCATTCGGGTACTTTCCATGGGTTTTCTGGTGGATCCCGACCGGGCCGTGGTGTGGAGGGGGCCGATGGTATCCAGCGCAGTCAAGCAGTTCCTCGGAGAAGCGGCGTGGGGAGACCTTGATTTTCTCCTCATGGATCTGCCTCCCGGGACGGGAGACATCCAGCTCACCATCGTCCAGACAGTGCCTTTGGCCGGGGCCATCATCGTATCAACCCCCCAGAAAGTGGCACTCGCAGACGCCCGCAAGGGGGTTGCCATGTTTGCGCAGGTTGATGTGCCCGTGATCGGGATCGTAGAAAACATGGCTTGGTTCGAGCCTCCCGATGCGCCCGGGAAGCGATATTTCCTTTTCGGGAAAGGCGGGGCCGCGAAGCTCGCCAAGGAATCGGACGTTCCACTTCTCGGGCAACTTCCCATCGAAGAGTCCTTGAGAGAGGCTTGCGATGCCGGGGAACCGGCGGCTCTGGGCGAGGGCCCGTCGGCCGAGCAGTTCGTAAGCCTGGCCCGTCAGACGGCCCGAGCCGTATTCAGTCGTGCCGCCACGCAATCATCCTCAGAAGGCATAGAAATCCTCCATCAGTAGATCTTTAGCCCGACTAGCCCGTTCTGAAGGTCAACTTGCACAGCGCACTATGAGCCACGAGTCTGATTTGGGCGATATTGAAGGGAGGGTGGAAGTTGCGCTGGACCAGCTTCGTCCCTACCTCATGGCCGACGGGGGGTCGGTTCGGCTCCGCCGAATTACAGAGGACATGGTTGTCGAGTTGGAACTGCTCGGCGCTTGCGGCACCTGCCCGATGAGCGCGATGACTTTGCGGGCCGGCATTGAGCAGGCGATTCGTCGGGCCGTGCCTGAGATCACGCGGGTGGAGGCGATCGGGGCCATAGCGCACGCCTGAGGGTCCCCGTTAGGCGGTTCCGGAGGCCATGTCCTGGAGCCGCCATCCCCAATTCAGCAAGGGGCGCATGTCCTGGGTGGCATCGATCACCGCGTGGGTGAATTCCGGCTGTTCCATTTCTGATTCTTCAAACTTCCGGGATACCAGGAAAGCCTTGTGTTTGAGGCGTTCGCCAACTTCCGGATCTGAAACGGACTCGTATCCGCGAGGGAGTCGCTTGAGCACGCCGCCCTTCGGGAGTAGCTCGAACCCTGAATTCCGGAGATCCTCCATCATCGCGAGAAAACCTTCCGAGTCGCTGACCATGTTATCTCTACAGGCAGACAGCAGTTTCTTGTCGGGGGCCCAGAACCCGCCGGCGACGAAACAATGGTCCGGTTCCACATGGATGTACAGGCCCCCCATGGATTTCTTGCCTCCGGAGCGGGAGAGTACAGCCGATACGTGCTTCTTGTACGGGTCCTTGTTCTTCGAAAACCGGACGTCCCGGTAGATGCGAAAAAGTGATTTTGATGGGTCTCCATACAAAGGAAGGGCCGCCGCGGCCGCCTGCCGGGATAGATCGGCCACCAGGCAACGTAGCGGCCAGATCAACTCATCATCGAGAGTCTGTTTCCTTGGCTTGAACCAATCTCGCTCGTTGTTTTTTGCCAGGTCTCGCAGGAACTGGATGCCCTCGGGTCTAATACCGGGAAAAGGGGGAAGCTCCTCGTTCATTCTCAAGACGGCCGCGGTCAGGCGACGTTAATTCCTTGGTACCAAGCCAGATAGGCCATGAAGCCAGCCCCGGTCTCAAGAGCGGCCTCGTCGATGGTCATCCTAGCCGTATGAAGGCCGTGGACGATTCCCTCAGCCTCGTTTCCGACGCCTAGCGTGTAAAAGCATCCCGGCACCTCACGCAGGTAGTAGGCAAAATCCTCTGCGACATACCACCGATCGAGATCTACCACTCTTTCGGGTCCGACATATTCCAGCGCCGCCTGCCGGACCGATTCCGTAGCGGCCGGATCATTCACGAGGGGGGGGTACCCCAGCCGGATGTCCACTTCGGCTTCGGCGCCGAAGGCCAATGCTGTTTGTTGGCAGATGCGCCGAATGAGCTCGTGGCCTTTCGCACGCCAGGCTTCGTCCATCGACCTGAAAGTGCCGCCGAGAACTACGACCTCCGGAACAACATTCGGAGCCTCACCGGCCGTGACCTTGCAAATGGAAAGCACCGAGGGCACGTCAGGGGTTCTGTTTCGACTAATAACCGATTGGAGCGCCGTGATCACATGCGCGGCAACCAGAACGGGATCGGCCCTGAGCAGGTGAGGTTCAGCCGCGTGACCTCCTTGGCCCTTGATCCGGATGTAGACTTCGTCAGATGCGGCCATAAACGTCCCCGATCGGACTCCGATGGCCCCACATGGGAGGTCAGGCCGAACATGCTGGCCGAACGCGGCGTCGACAGACGGCTGATTTCCCATCGGGCCAAGAACGCCTTCTTCGATCATGGGCTTTGCACCGCCGGGCACCCGCTCCTCACTCGGTTGAAAGACCAGTCGGACGGATCCGCGAATCTCGTCCTTGATCTCGTTTAGAATCCTACCGACCGTCAATAGCGAGGACGTGTGAGCGTCGTGACCACACGCGTGCATGACCCCGTCCACGCAAGATCGAAACTCAAACGAGTTCTGCTCGAGAATGGGTAGGGCGTCCATATCGGCCCGCAGCATTACCGTCGGCCCTGGAAGGCCGCCCTCGATGAAACCGACAATACCCGTCTGTGCGATGCCAGAGTCGAAAGGGATACCCCATTTCGACAAGTGCTCCGAGATCACCCTCCCGGTCCGAATCTCTTGAAACGCCAGCTCTGGATTTCGATGCAGATCCCTGCGGATCTCCACCGCATCGTCGAGGAATTCAGCCGCGCAGGCCTGGATTCTAGCTTTCATGCTTCAGGCGAGGCGCCCGCGCTTGTTCAGGTACGACAGAAGAGCGGTGTTGTACGGTTCCGCCGTGTCCAACTCCACAAAATCGATATTGCGCTCTCGGCAACGATTCCGAAATCTTGAACTGAACTCAGTAACGGCTTCCTTGTAGTGCTCCTTGATTTGGGAGGGCTGAAGTGTGAGTTCCTCCCCGGTTTCCATGTCCCGAAACATCATCGGGACATTCGGGAAATTGAACTGACGCTCCGTGTTGTCCTCCAGGACGTGGAAAACCAGGACTTCGTGGCCCCGGTACCGCAAGTGACGGAGGGCCTTCATGAGGTCCTCGTGCTCGGCCACGTTCTCGAACAAGTCGGTGATTACCACGACGAGGGATCGACGCGATATGCGCTCCGCAACTTCGTCCAGGACGGATGCAGCGCTGGTCCGACGGCCGTCCTGTTCGCGCCTCGTGAAATGTTCTAACGTCGACAGGAGCTGGCGAAGATAGCTTTGGGTGGATTTCGGAGGGCGCAGCGTGTGAATCCGATCGTCGAAGCCAATCAAGCCGGTCGCATCCTTCTGGCGAACCATCAAGTAGTGCAATGCAGCGGCCAGATACGCACCGTACTCAAGCTTCGAGATCTGGCCCGGACTCTTGTACCGCATGGAGGGAGAGGTATCCAGGACCACATAATGCCTGAGGTTGGTTTCTTCCTCGTACTGTTTGACGTAGTGGCGGTCGGTCTTGGCGTAAACTTTCCAGTCTACATGCCGCAGTTCGTCGCCGGGATTGTACGGCCGGTGCTCCGCAAATTCAACAGAGAAGCCGTGGTATGGGCTCTTGTGGAGACCCGTGATGAATCCCTCAACAATCAACCGGGCCCTCAACTCCATATTTCGGAGCTGAGAAATGACCACGGGGTCCAGATACTTTAGGACGGCTTCGGCTTCGACCATATTACCACGAGAACGGGCCGTTGGAAGCCGTCCAGCTTGAGTCTGTTCCGGACCCCGTTCGCGTGAAGTTCAAGGGTCTGAATGGGGCCGAAGGCTCCCATCACCCGGGTTCCCTGATGTAACTTGTGTGCATGGAGCCTTATGACGTCGTAAAGGCACAACTCCTGGACGAAAGGGATCTCGGTCGAACTCTCGACCGGATGGCACAGCAGGTGGCTGAGTTTATCGGCCCGGATTCCGCGGCCGACCACAACCTGGCCCTGGTCGGCATGCAACGTAGGGGTGTGTTTCTGGCAAAGAGGATTCGCGACCGAGTGCGAGATGTGGAGGGGATCGAGATTCCCCTGGGGATTCTGGATGCGACGATGTATCGCGACGACTATCGGAACAGGCTCAAGCAGCCTGTAGTGCGGGAGACTCGCATTCCGTTCGATCTGGAGGGACGGCGTGTTTTCCTGGTGGACGATGTTCTCTACACCGGGCGAACGCTTCGGGCGGCCTTGGATGCACTCATGGACATCGGACGGCCCAGTTCGGTGTATTCCATAGTCATCGTTGATAGGGGCCTCAGGGAGCTCCCAATCAGGGCTGATATAGTGGGCCGGGAAGTGCCCACGTTCCCTGGAGAAGAGGTTCGTGTTCGATTGAACGAATGCGACGATGTGGATGGCGTGTGGCTCGTGAGCACTCCTGGCGGCGGAGGAAGAGGCTAGTGGCCGATCAGAACAGGTCCATCACCACGCTCAATCATCGTCATCTTCTGGGGCTGGAGACCTATTCAGCAGAGGAGATCAGTCTGATTCTCGCCACGGCGCGGCAATTCCGCAAAGTCCTCGACAGGCCGATGCGGCGGGTCCCCTCCCTACGGGGGATCACCGTAGTAAACCTTTTCTTCGAGCCCTCGACCCGGACGCGTGTCTCTTTCGAGCTAGCCGAGAAGCGCCTGTCCGCCGACACCGTCAATTTTTCGGCATCAGGCTCCTCGGTCACGAAGGGCGAGACCCTGAAGGATACGGCTCGGACCATCGAAGCCATGAAGATTGACATGGTCGTCGTGCGCCACGGGTCTCCAGGTGCGCCGGCGTTCCTGACAGACTGCGTGAGATCAGCGGTCATCAACGCGGGGGACGGCGCCCACGAACATCCGACTCAGGGCCTGCTGGATTTGCTGACGATCTCGGATCACCACTCAGAAATCCGGGGTCTGAAAGTCTCCATCGTAGGGGATATCCTGCACTCCCGGGTAGCGCGATCGAACCTCTTCGCGCTCTCGGCTCTTGGAGCGGATATCACTGTGTGCGGTCCTCCCACGCTTATTCCGCCGGGCATCGACCGACTCGTGTCCCGGCCCATTCGCATCACGCACCGTCTGGAAGAGGCGCTTGAGGGATGTGATGTGGCCATGGCGCTGCGGATTCAGATCGAGCGGCAGGGCCGTCAGTTTTTTCCGAGCAACCGGGAGTACCACGAACGATTCGGAATTCGTCGCGAGCACCTGGACCGACATCCGGACCTTCTCGTGATGCACCCCGGGCCCGTGAACCGCGGCGTGGAGTTGGCCAGCGACGTCGTGGATCACGAGCGGGCCGTTATTTTGAGTCAGGTGACCAATGGCGTAGCCGTTCGAATGGCCGTTCTCTACCTCTTGTCTGGGCGGGCTACTGACGAGGAATAGGACTTAGCGCAGGCAGTTGGGAGTGGATTCGCACAAAATTTCCTATCGGGTTTGACCCAAGCACGTGCAACCCGTAATGTGACGCCCGTTGGCCGGAAGCGCTTCCATTCTCCGATCCAACAACCCATCGAGATCCGGTACAAATCTTTGCGAGGTTCTATGGAGATCAAGACGAGCGCTTTGGATGCATTCATGGCGGATCTGAAAAGGCGGAATCCGGGCGAGCCAGAGTTCCACCAGTCAGTGAGGGAGGTGGCTGAGAAGATCTGGCCATTCCTGGAGGCGAACCCTCAATATCTTGAGGCGAAGATTTTTGAGCGACTGACGGAGCCAGACCGCGCCATGCTCTTTCGATGCACCTGGGTGGATGACAACGGCAAGATTCAGATGAATCGGGGCTACCGGATTCAATTCAACGGATCCATTGGCCCCTACAAGGGTGGATTGCGATTTCATCCGAGCGTGAACTTGGGGATACTCAAGTTCCTCGCATTTGAGCAGATCCTGAAAAACTCACTCACGACACTTCCCATGGGAGGCGGCAAGGGTGGATCTGATTTCGACCCCAAAGGTCGTAGTGACAACGAGGTCATGCGCTTCTGCCAGTCCTTCATGTCCGAGCTCTTTCGGCACATTGGGAAGGATGTCGATGTGCCTGCCGGGGATATTGGCGTCGGCGCCCGGGAGGTTGGCTTCTTGTTCGGTCAATACCGCCGACTACGAAACGAATTTACCGGGACCATGACCGGCAAAGGGCTTGAGTATGGCGGCAGCCTGATTCGGCCGGAAGCGACCGGATACGGCAGTGTGTACTTCGCGCAGGAGATGCTGAGGACGCGTGGCGACCAGATAGCCGGCCGCAGTTGCCTGGTCTCGGGATCGGGCAATGTGGCTCAGTACACCACGGAGAAGCTCATCGAGTTAGGTGGCAAGGTGCTCACGCTCTCCGATTCGTCCGGCTTCGTCTACGATGCAGGAGGCATCGACAAGGAGAAACTGGCCTACGTGATGGAGCTGAAGAATGGCCGGAGGGGCAGAATTGTTGAATTTGCGACCGAGTTTGGGCTGGAGTTCCATGCGGGAAAACGCCCGTGGGGCATGAAGGCGGATCTGGCGTTCCCTTCGGCCACGCAAAACGAGATCCATGTCGAAGATGCCAAGACCATGCTGGACAACGGCATCTATCTGGTTTCGGAAGGTGCGAACATGCCGACGGCTTACGAGGCGACCCAGCTGTTCGAGGCGGCCCGGATCTTGTTTGGACCGGCAAAGGCGGCGAACGCGGGTGGTGTTGCCATCTCAGGCCTGGAGATGACCCAGAACGCGATGCGCCTTCAGTGGACGCGTGCGGAAGTCGACGCCAAACTTCAAGACATCATGCAGAGCATCCACAGGCAATGCGTGGAGTACGGAAGAAAAGATGATGACTACGTCGACTACGCCCAGGGCGCCAATATCGCAGGCTTCGTAAAGGTGGCAAACGCCATGCTGGCCTTTGGGGCTGTCTAAGCGTCCACGGATTCATCCAACGTTGGTTCTGGCCCGTCCGCCCCTCCGTATCCGGGGAAGCGGAGAGGAGGTGTTCGACTC
>CAYXSE010000049.1:0-3240 GCA_964466675.1 uncultured Rhodothermales bacterium
TACCTGCTCCAGAACTACGGGGTCAACCCGCAGGTGACTCACCTCCTTGATACCCGCGCCTTCTACATCCGACCGAAGTTCAATCCCGACGGGTCAAACCTGGTTCTTACCACCGATCAGTCCCTTCGGAGCACGGTGCATCCGGTCGATGAGGACCATGATGGGATTGCGGACGAGGATCCGGGGGAGGACCTGGATGGCGATGGCTGGATCACCTTGATGAGGCGCCCTGCCGATGACGGTGCGTTCTGCGCCGACCCCTCTGACCCTCGCATCATGATCCCCAGGGCGGAAGCAGGCGAGGGCGCCCAATGTTATGAGCGATATCCGGAGGGAGTCGACAACGACTCGGATGGGCGATTCAGCGAGGACGGCACGGGAGGTATCGACATGAATCGCAACTTCCCCAGGAATTGGGAACGTTGGCATCTGCAGCCGGGGGCGGGAGACTTCCCCCTCTCCGAGCCGGAGACGTACGCGACGGTCAGGTTTCTGAACGAGCATCGCAACATCGCTTTCGTGCTGCACGGGCACACGTCCGGGGGATTCGTGTTTCGATTGCCATCGGCCTCTGCTCCGAGCGAATTCAACACGACGGATATCCGGTTGATTGAGGACCTGGGGGCTTTCTACACCCAAGACACGGGAAGGCGGGTAATTCCGTCGGCGACCCACCCCACGCGGCATCGCTACGGGACGCTCATCAGCTTCGCATATTGGGATCATGGTATCGTTGGCTGGGTGCCGGAATTCTCGCCGGGTCCGTCAGAATGGGTCCCGGACGCGGATGGAAACGGCGAAATTGACGAATCTGATCACCACGCCTACAATGACACGGCATTCGAGGGCCGATACTTCAGCGACTGGACGGCTTACGATCACCCTCAGTTGGGGGCTGTTGAGATAGGGGGGTGGCACCGGAAGTACTGGGGCCAGAACCCGCCTGCCGAATTGCTTCTGCCGGAGTTGGAGGTGCAGGTACCCTGGATCCTTCATCTGGCCGGCCGAACACCGCTATTGTCAATCGAGGATCCAGAGATCACGTCGCTCGGCGAAAACCGATACCGCGTTTCCGTTGTCGTGAGCAACGAGGGCGGCCTGGCGACCCACCTCACGGAGCAAGGATTCCAGGGCCGGGAGAGTGAGGAAGGGATCTTGACCCAACAGGTGGTTCGCCCTCCAACCCTATCGTTGTCGATGGAGGGAGCGCGCGTGGTCGAAGGAGGCGATGGAATGGTGCCATCTCTCCGGCTCACCCTACCGCACCTGGCGGGTTCCGATGGCATCACGACGGCAGTCACCTCTCGGGACTATGTCGCAGAATGGATCGTGGAGAGCGAAGGACGATTTGTGCTTAGAGCCGTGGCTCACGCAGACAAAGGCGGGACGGCGCGGTCGGGCTGGGTCAGGTTTCGCTAGACAACCGGCGATGTTGCGCTCCCGGGCCGAGGATCAGATTGCAAAATGATCGCCAAAGACATCATAACGACACCAATGGCCTCTCTTACGTTGAAAGGTATGCCAGACGCCCTCCTGGATCGGTTGCGGGAATCGGCCGAGACCGATCGCCGGAGTGTCAATCAGCAGGCCATCTCCATTCTAGACCATGCTTTGTCCCTACAGCGGCCCGGTGATTTCGGCAGGTTTCTGGACGGGTTTTACGAAAAATGGGGCGAAGGCGACCTGACAGACTCGGACTTCGAGGGACTTCGCCCGACGCACGGCTTCCTATCGGACGCCGCCTCGTGATTCGGTACTTGTTAGACACAGACGTCCTTTCAGAGCCGTCCAGGGTGAGCCCGGACCGTCGGCTCGTGAAGAAGCTTGTCCAGGAGGCTCACCGGTCTTGCACGTCCTCCATCGTTTGGACGGAATTGCTCTTTGGAGTTGAACGCGTTCCTCGAGGGCGGAGGCGCGGGCGACTTCAGCAATCGGTCGCCAGCCTCTGATTAGCGTGGATGGATTCGGAGAAGCTCCGCGTGATTACCTGGAATCCCGTCCAGATCAGGAGCAGGCCAACGAGCTCGGTTACATAAAGAACCTCAACAACGCCGGCGCGGGCCATCGACCCCCCTATTCCAGGTAGTATCGCCCCGATCATGATCCAGATGTTCCCCCACATGCGACCCTTCGAATCCGTGCCGGCATACTTCCACGCCGACCAGGCTGCACCGCCGATGAGGAAGACGACGGCGTAGACATTGACGAAAGGGGAGAAGAGCCTAACCCAACGCCATTCGAGGACATTACCCGACAGTCGATAGGTCTCCACCACACTCAGGTCCAGGGGGGACATGATCACAAACACACTGGCCACTACGACATAGCCAACCAGGAGCGCCGTCAGAACGTGAGCGGTCTTTCGCCGCAGCAGCAGATAGACCGTCCCCTGTGCCAAAGGCGCCCCACCCAGGAACGCCCCGCTGATGTACCAAGCCTTGAATACGACCGGGTCCCAGCCAAAAATGGTGGTCAGCGATTCGGTCAGCGTCCCTGCCGCATAGGTGACCACCCCCAAGAACCACCAAAACATGTAGAGAGCCTCGGGCTTGGCGCGCCAGCGCTTCCAGAGGATGTGTGCAAACGGCAAGGCGACGAGTGTCGTCACAATGGGAATAAAATGGATGACCTGTCTCATCGTGGCTGCCCGCTGGGGTGGTCTGGGGAATGGTGTTGCCGTCCGTCAGAAAATTCGAGAGCCGCTCGGCTGGAAGACGTACTCGAAGGTGTAGTACCGGCTCTCGCTGTCCACGGTGATCTCAGCAGGAGCCCCTCGGTAGTAGCTCAGGATCCTGACTTTGGCGAAGCGCCCATCCGCGGTTCGCACCACCAGTATCCGACCGGGGATTGGAGTGATGAGCATGCTGGCTGGATTGTAATTGTACCACCCACCGCCGGAGCCGGTCGGAATGGCCAACCCGGTCGCGGAGTCTGTGACATAACCACTCGTTGGGGCTTCGGTGACTTCCTCAAACAGAGCCTCCGAAACCAAGACGCCACCCTCCCCTGGACCGCTGATGCCTCCATTGATGAAGATCGTGGTCCCCTGAAAGGCCATGTCCCAATCTGTTGACGCAGAATCCTGGACTACGGAGTTGATCCGAAGGCTGAAATAGGTGATCAGTCCAGCGCCCACGGGCCGACCTCCTACAAGACCGACGATGGGGTCGGCGGGCAGGTCCGACACAAGAATGGTCTCGGTCTCCTGAGCATCGTCTTCCAGGCTCGACCCCGAATCGC
>CAYXSE010000049.1:3257-5969 GCA_964466675.1 uncultured Rhodothermales bacterium
GGCAATCAGGAGGAGGGCAAAAAGGAAGGAGGCAGTCCTATAGGTGGTGGTCATCGTGTTTTCCGCTAGCCAAACAAATTGAGTCGAAGCCCCGCCTGAAGGATGCGTCCTGAAAGCGAGGGGACCAGGGTGGGAAAGATCTTGTCAGTCAAGTTTCGGACGCCCACGTTCATGGTGAGACGATCTCCCACTCGATGCGTGATCGTGACGTTCACGAGTGCGTAGCCCGGCGCATATTCAGCCTGGTCGTCCAGAACAAGATTTCCGTTCAGGTCGCCGAGGCCGTACCGGTCCCGATAGATGATTCGTAGTGCTCCGCTGGTTCGGCCAAGGCTCAGAGTCGTTCTGAGAGTGACGGAGTGCGTCGGGCGGTTGAACAGGCCACCGTAGTCCCGCCTGCTGAGCCGCTCGTCCCGTCCGTCGACGCGCCGGAAGAGGGTCCCTTGGTCTATCTGGTCCAACACATCCAGGTCGCGTGCCTGCAGGAACTGATAGCCGGCACCGACGGAAAGCCCGGAACCGTGCTTCCATGTCACGTCGACGTTCACTCCACGAATCTCTACTCGGCCTAAGTTGACGTAGGAAAAAATGAACTGCCCATTTGGTTTCCCTGCGATGGGCTGAGTTTCGATCATGTCCCGGAGCCGCGTGGTGAACACGCTGGTTCGTGCGCGAATCGACGACGTCAAGTCCCCATCGATCCCCAGCTCCAGAGATCGCGCCGTTTCGGGCCTAAGCGAGCCGATGTTCGCGGGGTCGCCAAGCAAATAGGCGATTTGACCTGAGGACTGGAACAGGCTCAAGATATCCGACAGGTCAGAGGTCCCGATGACCGAGTATCCGGCGCCAGGGTTCGTGAAGTCCAGATACAGCTGCTGGAACGTCGGGGCCTTGAAGCCGCTGGCCGCCGAAAGCCTGAATTGAAACGCTCCCGTGGACAGGAGTCCCGCCACTCTGGGACTGGCGCGCAGGGCGTAGTCGCTATGATCGTCGATCCGGATACTGGATGTGATCTGCAGCGTTCCTCCTGGAGCATACTCATGCTGTGCGAACGCGAAGCTCGCAGTCGTCGCCCTCTTCCCACCCGCGATTCTCTCCCCTTTCGCCGTCTCCCAGACCGCTCCTCCTCCGATGGTAAAATGGTGCCGCATGCCCTGAACCCAATCGACGACGCTCTCCACTTTTCGGTACGTCTGGGCGAAATCGGTGCGTACCAGACGGTTTTCGTCCAGCAGGTCGTTGAAGTTGTTTGAGTTGCTGAGAAATAGGGAACTGGCCATACGGAAACGGGAGGCGAGCCGGGTCGTCACATGTGCATTGAGACTCCAGTCGTCCCTGCCACTGCGCTGCTCCGAAGTGAATTGGTCAGACGCCGAAGCCGACTCGGAGGCGGTAACCTGACTAACCTGCGCGAACCGCCCATTCAGACCCGCCTTGAATCTGGAGCCGTCGAAGTCGAGGCGGCCAGAGAGCGATTGATCCTCAAAGCTTGGAACCGTCTGCCCCGGGCTTTCTGCAACGAGATCATATCCGTCGGAGGCATACCGGTTGGCGGAGAGCAGGCCCGAGAAGCTTCCTCTTCCGAATGATGATGTCCCACTCAGGTTAGAGGTCCCATGGGTTTCGCGCTGGTAGTCGACCTGGGCTGATGCCCCGCCAGATGCTCTCCGCGTTATGACGTTGATGACGCCAGCCAAGGCCTCGCTTCCGTACAGGGAGGAGGATGGCCCTCTGACCACTTCGATTCGCTCGACGAAACTGGTCGGCAGTCGGTCCAGATCGATGGTCCCCCCAGTTCTCCCCGTTACGGGTTGGCCGTCGACCAAAATCAGCGTGTAGGCGGGATCCAGTCCGCGGAGTTGCAGCCCAGCGCCAAACTGATTACGGATTACCCTCAACTCGGCGAATTCCTCCAGCATGTCTGAGATGCGAAGGGATCCCTGCTCCGCCGCGTGGGCCCGTGTGATCAGGCGGACGGATGCCGGGACATTCTCGAGTGATCTGGGCGTGCGCGTGGCCGTTACCACCACTCCCCGAAGCTCGACTGTCCAGATAGAATCCGCCCGGGGTTGCGCTACCTGTCCCCGGGCCACGAAGGGAGGCGCGGCCAGTAGTAGAAGGCTTAGTATATTTAGACAGGTTCGATTCAATCCAAGACTCCCTCATTGGCCTGAAAAATAGATAGACTTGCACAGATTTGCATAGATATACGTATGTATTCGGGATGAAGAAACGAAAAATGAGATGACGACTCCCGCAAAAAGCGACCTACTCTCACTCTCAGCGGCGGCTAAACGAGTGGGCGTCCACCCGTCGACGCTTCGGAGGTGGGCCGATGCCGGAGAGGTGACCGTGCAAATCACGCCTGGTGGCCACCGTCGATTTTCCCTCTCGGACCTGTCCAACCTCTCTGGCGGCAAGAGCACTAAACCAGGCCAGTCTCACACAGCGCAAGAAGATCTGGAAGCCTCCAGCCTGTCAAACGCTCGAACAGCCATCGACGGGCATCAGGCCCGATGGATGGAGGTCAGCGAGAAGGAGAGGGAAGAGAAGCGCATGCTCGGCAGAAGAATGATGGGGCTCCTCATGCAATATCTTGCGGCCGCGGACGGGGAGGGCGCCGATTTCCTGGTGGAGGCTGAGGCCATAGGTAGGATTCATGCCAAGAGCGCGATCCGGGAGGGGTTGGACCTGGCAGATACACTACGGGCG
>CAYXSE010000049.1:5986-18257 GCA_964466675.1 uncultured Rhodothermales bacterium
CGTTCTCCTGCCGTTGTCGGTGAAGGAGCAGCCAGAGGCTCAAGCTCGCGTATATCGCCGAATCAACGAGTTTATGAACACCATCCAACTAGAGATCGCCGACGTCTTTGACAAACAAGGATCCAGGACCGGTCCGTTGCTCAACAGCTGAAAGCATCTGAGGTAATCACCAGCCATGAAACTCCGTAACATCCTCTTGATTGGCTCGGTCCTGGCGGGAATTGTCGCCTGGGCCGCTATCCCGCTGGAAGGAGATCCTCCAAAGGTGGGAGACTCCGCTCCTGATTTCACGCTTGTGTCGAACGAAGAGAACGCGGTCACTCTGTCCGAATATGAGGGCCAGTGGGTGGTCTTGTATTTCTATCCCAAGGACTTCACGCGGGGCTGCACCATTCAGGCCCACAACTTCGAGCGCGATATCCTGAAGTACGAAGAGCGTAACGCCGTCGTCCTCGGGGTAAGCGTGGACGATGTCGAGACGCATCAGGAGTTCTGCACCAAGGAGGGACTAAGCTTCAAGCTTCTGGCAGACGAAGAGGGTCAGGTTTCTGAGTTGTACGGTTCCGTCCGCGGAGTTGGAGGTGCGCGGCTCTCGGCCAGAAAC
The DNA here is from genome assembly GCA_964466675.1 of uncultured Rhodothermales bacterium. GTDB lineage: Bacteria > Bacteroidota > Rhodothermia > Rhodothermales > UBA10348 > CAYXSE01. The sequence goes on from CAYXSE010000049.1 coordinate 6,591, forward strand.
ACCTTCCTGATTAATCCAGAAGGTGTGGTAGCCAAAGTCTATATGGGAGTTAGCGTCCAAAAGCACAGCGAGGTGGTACTCGCTGAGCTTGATTTGCAACAGGTGGACTAAGGACGGCCAGTTGCTTTGGAAGACCGCGTCGCCGGGCTGCAACTGAACTAGACTCAGCCTGCGACCATGATCCGAACCGCCTGGGCCACGCCGAAGCCTATGTAGTTGCCGATGGCGTAGCCGAGCATGGCGACGATGATTCCGGGAAGCACCAGGTGCCGGATGCCCAGAGACTCGGCGACCGGAGCCACCAAGGCAGGGCCGGCTTTGGTCGCTACTGAGGCAATGGCTAGGACCTTCGGATCCATCTTAAAGATCCACCCGAGGCCGAAGAGAACCACAAAGTGGACCACCATGATGATCATCACATAGGCGAACAGGGACGGTGAAAGGACCACGGCCAGGAAGAAATTGATGAGGGCCCCCACGGCGGCGAAGAACACCAAAAAGGCCAGGTCGCCCACTTCCCAGGCTCCCTTCAGGCGGTGGACGGACGGAATCTGACCCAGCGCGAGCGCCAACGTGGTTACGATGAGGATTGTAGGCACACCTTCAACAACCCTCGAAACGAACGCGTCGTTGAGCCACGCACTGACGGCCATTACGGCCACGGCCATGAAGATTAGCGTAGCGATGTGGCTGGCTACGAATTTCGGAGTTTCAGGCTCCTTGTGATCGTCGTCGGAACCCACGGCGATCCATTTCTTGGAGATGGCATACTTGCCCAGCAGAACTCCGGGGATGAACAGCCACAGGGCGTACAGAGGGAAAAGCGTGATGTTGTCGACGGCGTTTGCTGCGGCAAAGAGGTCGGGATTTTCCATTCCCAGTGCGGTCCAAAGCGCGAAGAAATTCAGGCTGCCTCCGATATACGTACCCGTGTAGGGCCCGGCAAGCTTCCACGCTTCCGCACCCACCAGCCCCGTAAGCAGTGGGTCCAGAGCCACGCTGGCTACGACCACGCCGACGATCGTTCCGACACACGCAATCGCGAAGGCCGCGAGCATCGGGCCCCCGGCGTTCATTACATCGCTCAAATTGACCGTGAAGAGAATCACGCAGACCGCGAAGGGCACCGTGAAGTCCGCCAGTATGCCATATATCGGGCTGGCCGTCGGGATCACCCCGAAGTTTGACAGCAGCGCACTCGTGAAAATGACCCAGATGATCGTGGATAGTTTTTTCGCCCACGGGTAACGACCCACCATGAACAGCGAAAAAGAGATCACGCCGAGAAGGACGGCAACAATGGCGAGAGGGTATTGGATCATGGTCCGGGTGAGCGAGTGGGGGATACACCCAACATACGAATCGGTGAATCTCACGGTCACCCCCATGCGAGGCGGTGGTATTGGCGGGAGGCCCGTCGCACCCTGATGTCTCCGCAATCGATGACCCTCCACCGGAGTCAACTGCCGGGTTCTGAGCCGGCGACCACCCATCGCTTTGGGTCAGTAGGGTTTCACGACCTCGCTTAGCATGGGGAAATGACGACCGTTGGGCGTCGCAAGGCGGCAATCGTGCAACTCCGCGGTAGCTCCGATAAGGCAATCGATCAGACTGCATCCGTGGGATGGGCCGTATTGCTGCCGATAGGCTCCGCCGAGCTGTGCGACAACCGATGAGACGTCAATCACCCGAAACATGCCGAGTAACCGCCCAATCGTGAGTGCATCGCCGGTTCTCGCGCCAGCATAGATCTCTGCAACAGTGAGTGCAGACACCGCGATCTGACTTGGACCTGTCTTTACGTAGTCCAGCGCACCCTCGTTTCCCCGGAGAACATCAACAAGGACCGTGGTATCGAGTAACAGCCCTTGCCTACTCAAAGCGCACATCCGATTCGTGCCTCATGGCAGCGAAATCAGGGAGGTCTTTTCGGTCCTTCCAAATGCCGGCTACTTCGCGAAGCACCCGCTCTCTCGCTTCCTTGCTGTAGGTGTCTGCTACGTTTTGGAGGGCCATGCGGATGATCTCGGACTGCGTACATCCGAGTTGCTGAGCCCTGATTGTCAGGAGTCGATCTTGCTCGGGGGTCACGTAGATCTGCTTTCCAATCATTTTGGATCCGGCCACAGCAATGTCTTGGTCATGATGTATATGATGAGACATCGCCATTCGGTAATGGTTTCGAAGAGCTAGAGGGCGGAAGGCCTCGATCCGCAACAGGGTTGTGCCGTCACCATGCTCAGATTGCACGAAACGGTTTCTCTTCGTATCTCGGCCTAGTCTTTCGCGCCACCGATGACCGGCCTCCACCTCTCCCACTATCGAATCGATTCCGAGCTTGGCCGCGGCGGCATGGGCGTGGTATACAAAGCGTTCGACACCCAGCTTGATCGGGCGGTGGCGCTCAAGGTATTGCCCGCCTCGGCACTTGCAAGTGAGGACGACCGGGCGCGGTTCTTCCGGGAAGCCAAGGCGGCCGCCTCCATCTCGCACCCCAATGTCTGCCATGTCTATCAGGTGGATGAAGCCCAGCCGCTGACCGAAGAAGGCCAACCGGTCGAGGGTCAGACGGAGAAGCGCCTCTTCATTGCGATGGAGTACATCCAAGGCGAAACACTCTACGACTACGTCAAGAAGGGCCCCCTGCGTCTACAAGAGGCCGTATCCATAGCCGGCCAAATTGCGGAGGCGCTCAAAGAGGCGCATGCGAAGGAAATCGTCCATCGCGACATCAAGTCCGCGAACGTCATGCTCACCGAGACCGGCGTGGCCAAGGTGCTGGACTTCGGGCTGGCCAAGACCAACCAGTCCACGATGCTGACTCGCTTGGGATCTACGCTGGGCACCGTGGCCTACATGAGCCCCGAGCAGGCGCGAGGCGAGGAAGTGGACGGGCGAAGCGACCTGTACTCGCTAGGGACCGTGCTCTACGAGATGGTAGCGGGAAGGCTTCCGTTTGCCGGGGACTACGAACAAGCGGTAGTCTACTCCATCCTGAACGAACCGCCGGAACCGCTGACGGCCATCCGGACCGGCGTCCCGATGCAGCTGGAGTGGATCATCAACAAGCTGCTATCGAAAGAGGCGGAGTACCGGTACCAAAGCGCGGCAGGCCTCCTAGCTGACCTGAAGAGTCTCGATCTGAGCGGCAGCGGGATGAGCCGCCGATCCATGCCGGCAGTCGATTCAGCAGGCACTTTAGCAACCGGGCAACCAGCCGAACGAATACTGCTGAAGTGGGGCTGGAGCCTTGTAGTTGCCGCCCTGGCGGCAGGCGCCGTGATCGGGTGGTTCTCTAACCCCGCCACCGAATCTCCGACCAACGATGTTGTGGTGAGCTTTTCGGTGCCGCTGGATTCGACGGAGCGATTTGCGAGGGGTGACAGAGAGGTCGCGATCGCACCCAACGGAAGGACCTTGGCATACTTAACCACGACCGGAGTCTTCTTGCGGCATCTGAGCGACACTGAGACTAGCATACCTTTAGCCGGATTAGATAGTCCGAGGAGCATGTTTTTCTCCCCCGACAGTGAGTGGCTTGGGTTTGTTAGCACGTCTAAATCTCAGCTCATGAAGGTTTCAGTAGCAGGCGGATCACCTCTTCCCATTGCGCCTCTCCCCGATGGGTTGAGCGTTTTTGGTGCGTCTTGGGGGAGCGATGGTTACATCTATCTGGGGTTCGGCGAGGAGGGAATGGGCCGGGTTTCCGGTAGTGGCGGGATTGTAGAGATGCTAACGGATTCCACGGAATCGGGCGGGTATCTCTCGGCTAACATTTTGCCAGATGGACGCACATTGATGTACACGTTTATCCGGGGGGAAACCGCGGGTAATTTTCTAGCCAAAGGAGAGATTAGGTTCTTGGACCTGCCAACAGGAAGAGATACTCTATTTCATCCTGGTGGCAGTGAAGCCCGGTATGTGGGCACAGGGCACATCGTGTTCCTGCGGGACGGCTTCCTGTATGCGATTCCATTCGACACTGGTCAACTAGAAGCAACAGGCGCCCCGTTTCCGGTGTCCGACAGGGTGGGAGGTGCAATCTCCGGACAATTCGACCTCTCAACAAACGGTACGCTATCGAAGGTCTCGGACGCCTATGATTCGGTTCGTCGCTTAGACTGGCTAGCTCCCGACGGTACCATTGAGGCACTCTCACCTGATCTGCGAGGCTTCAGAATGCCGCGGATTCAGCCTGGGCTTGGTGCCAAGGTAGCCGTCGAGTTTCTCGGTGAGACGTGGATCTATGATGCCGTGGCTGGAACGTCCACCCGCCTGGCATCCGGGCTATGGCCGATCTGGTCGCCCGATGGGTCGCGGGTGGCCTACTCTGGGGGTGGAGTCGGAGTTCTTTCCAGGAGCGTGTCATCACCCGAAGCGGTCGACACCCTCCTCGTTGCAGACGCCAACTTATCAATACAGACTACAAGCTGGTCGCCAGACGGGCGTCATATAGCCCTCTCGGTCGGGCCTCCTACCGCTAGCGATCTATACATTCTAAACGTAGAGTCAAAGGAAATCGAGCCGTTTCTAGAGAACGATTTCGATGTTGATTTTGGGGCTTTCTCGCCGGATGGAAAGTGGCTTGCCTATGAGTCCAACGAGGGAGACGGTGTGCGAGACGAAATCTTTCTTCGCAGATTCCCGGGACGCGATGGCTTGGTGCGGGTTTCATCGAATGGAGGAACCAAAGCCGTTTGGAGACCAGATGGTCTGGCGATTTATTACGTAAATGCCTCGGGCCATATCGAAGAGACGGAGGTGACGCCTGAGTCAGGGACGATCGGGACATCGCGCGAGATCTATTCAGGCCCGCTTGAGCCGAGCTTTGGTTTCGACGTTCACCCGCTAGACGGCCGCCTTCTGATCCGATCGACCCCCTCGGTAGAGGAAGGTGAGCGGATTGACATCGTAATCAATTGGGCAACCAAGCTCACTGAGGGGGGATGACCGGCGTTGGGATTCCGCGACTACGAAGCGGCATCAGGGCCCGCTTGAGCGGCCCGGGACCCGGATGCGCGACTCGTCGTTCCGTCGGGATGACGAGCACTCGAGAACACGATCGCGTCAGCGGACCTGAAGGAGCTGTTCGAAATGGTGACCGCGGGTGAGCGAGTCAAAGGAACATTTCGCGATGGACAAGACCTCGGTTTCGCTGACATCCTTCAAGGACGGCGAGGAGGCTGATCGACGATTCTGGCACGCCAAGAGTCCCTCAGAGAGACTGACGGCACTTCAGTACCTCCGGCAGATGAACTATGGGCACGATCCAGCTACCGCGCGAGTTCAGCGACATGTTGAGATTGTTGAACGAGCATGATGCGCGCTATTTGGTGATTGGCGGATTTGCGGTGGCCTATCACGGCTATCCTCGCGCCACTGGCGACATCGACATCTGGGTTGCCACCTCAGGGGACAACCCGGTTCGGGTGCATGCAGCCGTAAGGGCATTCGGATTCGACCTCGATTCTCTGAGCCCGTCGGATTTCGAGAATCGCGACCGGGTCGTGCGGCTCGGGTATCCCCCCATGCGTGTGGAGTTCATGACCTCAATCCAGGGCGTGGAATTCGAGACCTGCTATGAGCACAGGGTTCTCGGCGACTTTGACGGCGTGCCGACCAGCCTGATCGGCTTGGAATGTCTCCGCGCAAACAAGCTGGCTTGCGGGAGAAACAAGGACTTGAACGATCTTCAGAATCTGCCAGCACCCTGATTAGCCTTCCGCGCCACCCATGACAGGCTTACACCTATCCCATTATCGAATCGACTCCGAGCTTGGCCGCGGCGGAATGGGCGTGGTATACAAGGCGTTCGACACCCAGCTTGACCGCGCGGTGGCGCTAAAGGTGTTGCCCGCCTCGGCCCTGGCTAGCGCGGACGACCGGGCGCGGTTCTTCCGGGAAGCCAAGGCGGCCGCCTCCATCTCGCACCCCAATGTCTGCCATGTCTATCAGGTGGATGAAGCGCAGCCGCTGACTGAAGATGGCCAGCCCGTCGAGGGTCAGACAGAGAAGCGCCTCTTCATTGCGATGGAGTACATCGCAGGCGAGACGCTCCACGACTACGTCAAGAAAGGACCGCTGCGTCTGCAAGAGGCCGTCTCGATTGCCGGCCAGATTGCGGAGGCGCTCAAGGAAGCCCACGCCAAGGAAATCGTCCACCGCGACATCAAGTCCGCCAACGTGATGCTCACCGAGACCGGCGTCGCCAAGGTGCTGGACTTCGGACTGGCCAAGACCAACCAGTCCACGATGCTGACGCGGATGGGCTCAACGCTGGGCACGGTCGCCTACATGAGCCCTGAACAAGCCCGAGGCCAAGAGGTGGACGGTCGAAGCGACCTGTACTCGCTGGGGACCGTGCTCTACGAGATGGTGGCGGGTAAGCTGCCCTTCGCCGGCGATTACGAGCAAGCGGTGGTCTATTCCATTCTGAACGAAGCTCCCGAGCCACTCACCGCCATCAGGACCGGCGTTCCAATGCAGCTGGAGTGGATCATCAACAAGCTGCTCTCGAAAGAAGCCGAGTACAGGTACCAGTCCGCGGCGGGCCTGTTGGCTGACCTGAAATCCCTGGATCTAAGCGGCAGCGGGCAAACCGCTCGCTCGATGCCCGCGATAAGCGAGGCGATTACGCCGGCGGCAGGGCAGCTTGGCAATGCGCCCAAGTGGGTATGGCTGGCAATTGCAGGGGCGGCGGTCGCCGCCTTTGGTCTGGGCGGTCTTTTCTCGGGTGGCGGTAGCGACTCGGGCGCTGCCGTCTACCTCACCATCAGTCTACCCGGCGCCATGAGGCCGATCTCGGCATCCTGGACTCCGGATGGGCAGGAAATCTACTATGTGGCCCGCGACAGCCTGAGCGCTACCTCCCGGGTTCGCTCCCACAGTCTTGCCGACGGATTGGTGCGCGATATACCCGGGACTGAGAATGCTACGTACGTACACATTTCGCCCGTGGGCCGTTGGCTAGTGCTTTACAATAGCGCCAGCGGCAGATATGAGCGGATGCGGGTCGAAGGAGGCCAGCCCTCCGAAATCCCGGGCATGGAAGACGCGATCGGGGAGGGAGCGCAGATGAACGCGTTGGGCGAGCTCTTTTTCACTGATACCGATCATGATGTCATGGCCCTCTCGGCAGGCGGACAGTTGCGCACGGTGGCCTCAAATCCGCAGCAGGGTCGCTTCTACGGCATCGTCGCGGTTCCTGAGGGGGACGGCGTGTTCTGGACAAACGCTACGGGAAACAGGACTCATGGTGGATCCTGGGGGACCACAGGTCCCGATGGAGGTCCCGAGTACGTGCTACCGCAGTATGCGATACGCGCCTTGGGATCCAACGGGTACGCCTTGGTCTCGCCTGCGGGAGGTTTTAGCGAAACTGTGGCCATCGCTCCCATAGATGTTGATTCTGGTAGGCTGGAGGCCGTGCCTGTGCCCTTCGATCGCATGGGTAACCTGGCACTGTCTCAGAACGGCCATCTGCTATACGAGACCCGGTACGGCGGTTTGGCAGGGGCGCATCTTCTATCGCTCGTCCGCGGAGACCAAAGGCGGTCTGGTGGTCGCCTCGACCGCAACACTCAAGACATCGCCGTAGCAAAACATCGCCAGGCGATAATTGCCGAGGCTCAGTTCCCGGATTCCGACGGATACGACTTGGTTCTATTCGACCTGGGTAGTCGAGTCCCAACTCGATTGACACGCTCGGGCGACAATCGTAACCCCTGGTGGTCGCAGGACGACGAGTATGTGTACTTCGACCGCCGGGTGGGGGACGCCCCGGAGTTCATAGCACGCCGCCGCGTGGACCTCTCGGGAGACATCGAGGAGGTTCTGGTCGATTCTCTGAGACTCTTCGATCCCGTTGTGTCAGCCGATGGGAGCACTCTGGTATTCACAGCTGGAAGCGCATCAAATCGTAGTCTGTATGGTCTTCGCATCGAGACGGACGAGAAGTTCTCGATCAGAGATGCAGATGGGACGCAGGACCAAGCCAGTTTTTCCCCGAACGGGCGTTATCTGGTCTATCACTACGGACACAATTCTGACTCCATCATCGTCACTCCGCTGGACGGCGAGGGGGATACACAAATCACCGGAAACGGGTCGAACCCCGTGTGGTCTCTGGACGGTGCGTTCATCTACTTCGAGCGCGAGCGGCGGTATATATATCGGGTGCCAGTGACCACCGAGCCTCTCTTCGCCCCGACCGGCGCAGAGGAGTTGGTCTTTACCTCGCCCGATCATGTGCACTTCGACGTGTTAGAAGATGGGACGCTGGTGGTTGCCACGCCGGAAGGGGTAGAGGTAGGGGAGGACAGCGCGATTGAGCTCCGTGTCGTGCTCAACTTCAACGGCGAGATGGAGCGCCTGGCGCCGCGCGATCGGTGATGGAAGGGGTCTCTTGATCGTCCTCGCTTTGACATGCAAAGTCGGGGGCTCTCTTCTCGATTTTCTCGTAGGCTGCAACGCAAGCCGCCGAGCTGCTATCCGCAGTGGAACCGTATCGCCATACGTGACGTTGCGAGTACCGTTGGTAGTACCATAGGTGATAACATGGCCTTCCCTCGAATCGTGCCCATCTCAGATCTTCGTTCAGATGCTGCCGGAATCATTAAGGGTCTTGGGGACTCGTGTGAGCCAGTCGTCATCACCCAGCGTGGGCGAGCCACAGCGGTGCTGGTAAGCGCCCAAAGTTACCAGCAGACTCAGCACGAGCTTGAAATCCTCAAGATGCTCGCGCGAAGCGAACGAGAAATTGAAGAGGGAGGCACACACGACATGGCAACAGTGTTTGCTGAGGCGGATGAAATCCTCAAGCGCTCGTGACTAGGCGGATTGAGTTCACAGACTCGGCTCGATCGCAGTTCACCTCGGCAATTCGATACATCCAGGCTGACGATCCGCCTGCCGCGCAGTCATTTCGGTCGAGGGCCGAAGACCCGCGCAGAAAGCGGGGCGCTCGGGCCGACCGACTCAAGGAGTTTCCCGAGTCCGGTCGGTCGATTCCAGAGTTTCCTGAACTCTCCTATCGCGAACTGATCGTCCCTCCCTACAGGTTTTTTTACACGGTGAGAGGGGGTCGGGTGCTGATCGTCGGAGTATGGCACAGTGCGCAGCTGCCGAATGCTCCCTAGCAGCCTAGCCTAGCCTAGGGCCCGGATTGCGCAGAACGCCTCCACTTCGTATCTCGGCCTAGCCACTCGCTCCCCCCAATGACAGGCCTCCACCTTTCCCACTATCGCATCGATTCCGAGCTCGGCCGCGGCGGCATGGGCATCGTGTACCGGGCCACGGACACGAAGCTCAATCGCCAGGTGGCGCTCAAGGTGCTTCCCGCATCGGCCCTTGCATCGGCCGATGACAGGGCTCGATTCTTCCGGGAAGCGCAGGCGGCCGCGCAACTCAACCACCCCAACGTCTGCCACGTCTACGAAGTGGATGAAGCGGTGCCGCACCCCCCGGGAGAAGAGCCCCAGCCCGGATCGGAGAAGCGGCTCTTTATTGCGATGGAGTACATCGCCGGGGCGACCCTCCAGGAGTACATCAAGAAAGGACCTCTCAGGCTACAAGAAGCCGTCTCGATAGCCGGCCAGATTGCGGAAGCGCTAAAGGAAGCCCACTCCAAGGAAATCGTCCATCGCGACATCAAGTCCGCCAACGTGATGCTCACCGAGAGCGGCGTCGCCAAGGTGCTGGACTTCGGACTGGCCAAGACCGATCAGTCCACGAAACTGACCCAGATGGGCTCAACCCTCGGCACGATCGCCTACATGAGCCCCGAGCAGGCGCGCGGGGAAGAGGTTGACGGGCGAAGCGACCTCTATTCGCTGGGGACGGTGCTGTACCAGATGATAACGGGACGCCTGCCGTTTAGAGGCGAGTATGAACAGGCTGTGGTCTACGGGATACTGAACGAGGATCCGGAGCCCTTGACCTCTGTGAGAACCGGCGTACCGATGGGGCTTGAGTGGATCTGCGCCAAGCTCCTGGCAAAACGCGCCGGCGACCGATATCAGAGCGCCGAAGATCTTGAAGTGGACTTGAGGACGGTGGATCTCAGCTCTAGTGCGCTGAGTCGGATCCGTGAGACTAGAAACTCAGGGGCAGAGCCTACGCAGCCCTCGAAATCGAGCCGAGCGGATTTGCGGTTTCCGTTGGGAGTGCTCGCGGGAATAGTCCTCCTGAGTTTGGCCTGGCTGCTATGGCCGACAACCGAGGGGCCTCCGTCGGCTGCGCCGACCATCAGACTCTTGCACCAGCTGAACACGTCCATCCCACCGACCAGCGTGGCCATTTCGGAGGACGGGACCCGGCTGGCTTACGTGTCGGATATGGTCTCCGTAGTCGATCTGAAAACTGGCGAAGAACGGGTCCTCGAGGGTACCGAAAACACGACGGTTGTAGAATTTTCACCAGACGGCGAGCAACTCCTGCTGACGAAATCAGTGTCTATTGAGCGGATCCCTTTTGAGGGCGGTCCCTCATTAACGATCGTCGAGACCGAAGAGGGTGCACCGAGAGCCGTCTGGGGCCCGGGTGACTGGATCATCTTTGAGGAGAGGCAGCAGATCTACAAGTATTCCGAGTCGCTTGGGATCCAGATGCAGATATCTCAGCGCGACAGTGCGGCGGGTGAATATGATCTGGACTGGCCAAGGTTGTTGCCGGACGGCCGTACCGTGATGGCAACGTTGGAAACCACCGACCGACCCGCCCGAACACGTTTTATGGACTTCGAGACGGGAGAGACGAGGGCGACGGTAAATTTCGCCGGATACGGCGTACGCTGGTTGGAAACCGGGCACCTCATGGGAACGGTGAGCGATGAGGGCCTGGTTGTTGTTCCGTTTGACCTGGACAAGTTCGAAATGACCGGCCCCAGGCGGATTGTCGCGCCAGTGGCGTCGGCGGGCTTTGTCTTTTTTTCGGCAACGGGAACCCTGATCTACTCCGAGACGGACCCCTCGAACAGCGCCTCGTCGGTGAAGAGCATTCCGACCATTCGAACCTTCCCCGCAGTCACCCGGGCGCTCCCAGTTCCCGCTGGTTACTACACGGATTTCAGACTCAGCCCGGACGAGTCCAGAGTGGCCTTTATCGAGCATGGTGCGGGGGGCACCGAACGAGTCCTGAGAACACTCTGGGTTCTCAACCTCGATACCAAAGACTTGAGGGAGGTCGTGGGCGGCAGCCTGGTGCGGGATCCTGCTTGGACCCCGGACGGCGATTCAGTGGCGTACTTGAACCACGAGTTTCCAGGGCAGTCTACGGATTACTTCGTGCGGGCTGTGAACGGTACGGGCTCGGAGAGGCGCATTTTCGCCGGACCCGGACCGGCTCGTGGACTCGCTCTTTCCCAGGACGGCTCCTTTATGATCTCCGTTGCTGTCTCCGGTCCGGGCGCGGGGCTACTCAAGCGGAGAGACCTTGGGACAGGCACGAGCCGAACGATCGCCGGCGGAGAAGGAAATGTTGACATCGAAGATCCGCGGCTGTCGCCTGATGGCCAGCGAGTCGCCTACAGACAGGGCGAAAATATTTTCGTACGGAATGCCGATGGCTCGGGCATGGCCTTTATCCTGAATCGAGGGTTTGCACAATTCCCGCGGTGGATAAAAGGCGGGAGGGGCTTCATGCTCATGACCACTGGTGGGTCGGTACATC
>CAYXSE010000050.1:0-18168 GCA_964466675.1 uncultured Rhodothermales bacterium
CGACTCTCAAGAGATCTCGCGGAAGACGTCTTCGTCGGTAAGGAAACCACGGGCTTCGGCGAATGGCATGGCCGTTTGCCGATGCTTCTCGAAGGCAAGAAGGGCGAGTTGCCGCTTAAGTGCATCTCGGATGATATCCGACCTAGAGACGCCAAGTTTCTTGGACAACGTGTCCAAACGCTTCTGAAGACCTCGATCGAGTCGAACAGTGACAGGAGAACCCATGGAGTTTCCGGAAGAGTAGGTGTATTACATGGTAATACGTCCCGTTGGGGAATGGTTCCAACCGTGAGGCAGCAGAGTGTTCTGCGCCCAGTCGTAGCCGACAGAATCGGTGGAGGCCATCGAACCGCCTGGGGCACGAGGGCCAGTTGGATCATGCTTCCGATTCAGCCCGGGTGGCACGTCTCGTCAAGAAGAGCAATGCCAACCCTGCCGCTGCTGCGACCAGCCAACCGGCCGCCCAGGCAATATGCTGCGCACGTGTGTCGAGATCGATCCCGAAGAAATCGATTGACACCTGCGTCAGCCCGATCACTGACAACACCCCCAGGACACCGAGCACGATGCCCATTCCGAAGAGCAACCAGCCAAAGACACGCAAGTAATATTTCATGATTTCCTCCGAATGCTCGCTATGCCGGGATTTTACTCCGGCAGCCTAACGGCTGGCGGATTTGCGGCTTGTTATACGTCCTCGTTAACGCCTGCCGAGTTGGCCATAACAATTCCAACAATCGCTCCCACTGATACTCCGAAGGCGGGACCAAAGGCTACGCCCATTGTTATGTTGCCAAATGCCGTACCTAAGGCAACACCGAGAGCGGTTCCAAGGCCAGCTCCCAATGCCACCCCTATTCCGATGTAGTACGCCAGGGATTTTTTGTTGTGCTGGTTTTCTTTGTTGATCATCATCCACGATGTTTGAAATGTTGGAGCTGGCCGAGCCTGCAACATACGCTTCTTCTCCGGACTGAGAGTTCCGCCGCGCTTCACTTGGGCTTCCTCCGAACCGATGCTACCTTTTGAGCCTTGCAGGCCGCGACCGTCGTTGGAGTGGCCATTTCGGGGTGTGGCGCAGCCCGGTAGCGCGCTTCGTTCGGGACGAAGAGGTCGTGGGTTCAAATCCCGCCACCCCGACAAAGGGCGAGAAGACCCATTTGCAAAGGTGGTTAAAAAACAGTTGACACACATATAATACACATGTTATCGTAGGGACCCACCTTCTCTTGAATCCGTGTCCCTGTGATTGGCTGCCTGACCATCAAGCAATTCCCTGCCTGGGCGCTCTCCTTGGTGAAGCGATGTGACCGGCGGCGGCCGCTCTTGGTCCAAGAGGACGGTCACATCATCGCCATGAATCGGCTCGCGGCAGAACTCGGGCTGGAAGCGGGTATGACCTCGGCCCGAGCCAGGTCTCTCTGTCCCGAGGCGCTTCTTCTCCTGCGCGATGCGGTGTCCGAGTACTCCGCCTGGGAATACGTGGTCGAACGGCTGCATCGGATCACACCCTTTCTGGAAAGTGATCAGCCGGTCGCCTGGCTCTCGGTGGAGCCGAGGGATATTCGCCAGACAGTGATTCGCCTGAGAGCCTGCGCGGGTTTTGCGCCGCATCGTACCACCGCGCAGTTGGCCGCAATCTGGTCCGATGTGGGCGAATCGACCTCCGTTACTGAAAGCGATACGGATGCATTCCTGGATGCTTTTCCAAGCCGTCTACTTCCGGAAGTCGGGTTCGAGGAAGAAATCGTCGGCCGGCTCGACCTGCTGGGGTGTGCGGAGTTGGGACCGGTTCGCCGCCTGACCAGGCGACACCTCATGCTGGCATTCGGCCGGGAAGGCGAGGTTCTCCATGACATCATGCATCCCGAAGCCTCCAAGGGCATCGGCATCTACCACCCGGCCCCAACCATAAAGCGGCATTTCGATCTGGAAGCTCCCTGCAGCCAGCCCGGCGAACTGCTGCCCATAGTCGCACAATTGGTAGAGCGTGCGGCGCCGGCACTGGGATCACAGTTTTCCGGCCAGGTCCGCCTGGTGCTCCACCCCGAGGGCGGATCGCCTGTGTTTGGCTCCCGTGTATTGCCACATCCCACATCCCGCGCAGATACGCTGGAGCGATTTGCGGTGCGGTTGGGAGCCGAAGTGCTTGAGGTTCTGAATGGCCATGAGGACAGCGCCGACCAAGCCCGCGCCATAGACATAGAGCGGGTCGATTTCATCCTGGCTGGCTTGATGACAGCAGACCTGATTCAAGCGTCACTCTTCGGGGAAAAAACCCGAAAAGTGGCAGGAGCGATCGGGGAGATTCACCGGCGGTATCCCAATGCGGTCAAACACGGCGTGGTCCGGTCGGGTGCTCATTTCCACGAAGACCGGTTCGGGCTGAAGGTCTGGGAGGCCGGCAGGGATATGTCCCGTCCATGAAGCGTCGCTCGATCAAAGTAGAGATGTGGTTCGATGGGAATCGGCCGGTAATGATTCAGCGGGATGGCTGGGCCGACGTGATCGAAGAGGTCATGGAGCGATGGGATGTGCGCGGCCGATGGTGGGCGCGCGACACCCAGCGGCACTACATGATTGTCCGGACAGAACGGGGGGCCTATGAACTCTGTGGCGATCGCAATTCGCGCAGTTGGCTGATTACAGCCACATACGACTGATGTTTGCCCACTTGCATACCCGCAGTTGGTTTTCGTTCAGGGCTGCTGGTTCTTCACCAGAAGCGCTCCCGGAAGCTGCGAAGCGGCAAAAAGTAGAGGTCGTGGCGCTCACGGAACGACATGGGACCTACGGGGTGGTCCGGTTCCAGAAAGCCTGCCAGGAGTTGGGCATCCAGCATGTCTTCGGCGCCGAAGTGCCGGTGGAGGGGCGGGACCTGGTACTCCTTGCCAAGAACCGGGAGGGCTACGCCAACCTCTGCTGGCTCCTCACCTGCGCCCACCTCAAGTCGCGCGATGAACCCTCGGCCACGTTCGCCGAACTCGCCGAGCATAGCGCCGACTTATTCTGCCTCACGGGCACCGAGGCGGGACCCATCTATCCGCTGATTGATGCCTTCCAGCCTGAGGAGGCCGCGAAGTACGTCGGCCAGTTGCATGACGTATTCGGAGACCGTCTCTCCCTCGAAATCACCCATGGACGGCGGAAGGGAGACGACCGCCGGCTCGCGCATCTCCTCACCCTGGCGAAGCAGACGGGCATCCCGCCCGTGGCCACAGGAGATGTCCGCTACGCAGTCCCCGGTGATTATTGGCGATATGATCTTCTTACGTGCATCCGCCACGGCATAACGGTTTTCGAAGACCACCCGGATCGCCCGGCCAACTCCATGGCCTATCTCCAGTCAGAGGCAGAGCTGGCACGGCGAGGGTTGCCCAAGGGGGCGCTGCACCGCTCCGGCGAAATCGCCCAGATGTGTCATGTAGATCTGATCCCGGGCCACATCATTCCCCCAGGGACGAAGCTCCCCAAGGGCACAACTTCCGTCGAGGTCTTCAAGCAAAAGGCCGAAGCCGCCTTCGAACAGAAATACCCGCCCGGAGCGGAGCATCGTGCAGCGGCATCGGTGCGACTGAAGAAGGAGATGGCCGTCATCATCGACCTGGATGTGCAGGAATTCTTCCTCGTGGTCAACGAGGTGGTCGAGGAGGCGAAGCGGCGCGGGATTCGATGCCTGGGACGCGGATCTGCCGCTAATTCCATTGTCACCTACCTCCTGGACATCACGGTTGTTTGCCCTGTGGAGCATAATCTGCTCTTCGAGCGATTCCTGCATCGCGGTCGAAAGGGCACACCCGACATCGATCTGGACTTCGATTCCAGTCGGCGCATGGAGATCATCGAGTGGATGGAAGAGCGGTTTGGCATGAACCACACGGGCATGGCGGCCACCATCGACCGCTACCTAACCAAATCGGCCGTTCAAGACACGGCCAAGGCGATGGGGTGGCCGGCTGAAATGGCCATCCAGATGTCCAAGGGGTGCTCGCACGGCTCGCCAGACGACACGAGTAACCGCGAGCACATCCTCAAGGTGGCCGGTGGGAGTTCACCCCTGGTGGAAACGTTGATCAAGGCCGCGACGGCCTTGCAAGGTTGCCCCCGACACTTGGGGCAGCATTCCGGCGGTATGGTCCTGACCCGCCGGCCGATGCGCTATTTCACGCCGCTTCAGGTGAGTGCGAATGGCGTGCGCATCGTCCAGTTCGACAAGGAGGACATCGAATACCTGGGGCTGGTAAAGCTGGATGTCTTGGGTCTTCGCATGCTGGGCACCTTGGCCGAGGCGACGCAGGTCATCAATGACCGGTTGGAGCCAGGCGAAGAGCCGCTCGACTTGGACCGACTTCCATTCGATGACGAGGAGGTCTACGACATGATCTGCGAAGGCGATGTGCTGGGTCTCTTCCAGATCGAATCGCCCGCCCAGCAGAGTGCGGGATCGCGGATTCAGTCACGAAACATGCAGGATCTGATCAAGCAGATTTCGCTGGTTCGGCCTGGACCCATCCAGGGTGGGCTGATGCATCCGTTCATCAGGCGACACAGGGGGCTGGAGAAAGTGCAGTACGACCATCCGATATTGGAGCGCATCCTCAGCGACACCTATGGGGTCATCATTTTTCAGGAGCAGGTGCTGGAGGTGGCCCACCAGTTTGCCGGGTGGACACTGGATGAGGCGGATTCTTTCAGGCGGCTGATGTCCAAGTTCAGGGATGCCACAGAAATGGAGGGCATGCGCGAGGGGTTTGTCACTTCTGCGATGCGGGTAAACGACGTGGCGGAGTCGGTGGCGAATCGGGTGTTCGATCAGGTATCGAAGTTCGTGGGTTATGGTTTCTGTAGGTCACACGCGGCCTCCTTTGCTTTGACCGTGTACCACAGCGCCTATTTGAAGCGGCATCATCCGGAGGCATTCTTCGCGGCGTTGATGCAGCACCGGCCTGGCATGTACGCGCTCATGACGCTGGAGCAGGACGCCCGGCGGCATGGGGTGCTGGTGCTGGTTCCAGATATCAACGCTTCCGGGTTGCGGTTCGCTTTGGAGGAGGTGGAGGGGAAGTTGGCTATTCGCAAGCCGCTCCTGTCGGTGAAGGGAGTCCAGCAGGTGCTGGCGGAGGTGGCCGTTCTCGAGCGAGAGATTTGGCCGTTCCAGGGAGTGGAGGATTTCTTCCACCGAGTTCCGGTGGATGAGAAACAACTGCTGGCGTTGGTCAAGGCTGGCGCGTTTGATTCCTTGGAGGGCTCTAACCGAACGGCACTCTTTAAAATGCAGGTTCTGGTGACACAGCGCGAACAGGAGGAGGTCGCCTCCCAGCAGCTATCCATGATGAACCTCACGAGGATCCATGATGCGGACATCCCCGCCCTGCCGGGGCTGACGTTGCGGACGCGTCTGGAGTGGGATCTGAAAACGCACAGCGGACCTCGTGTTCATCCGATGGTGGTCCTACGCCGGGGCTTGGCCTATCACGAGATTCGCCCCATTAGCTTCGCCAAACAATTCGGGGAGACGATCCCGTACGATGAGAGGGCGCCACCGATCATGACGGTGGCAGGGTTGGTCATGTTCAGGCAGCGGCCAGGAACGGCAAATGGGACCATGTTCATTTTCCTGGAGGATGAGTCGGGATTCATTCAGTGCATCTGCCGTCCCAAGTTCAGAGAGCGATTCGAGGAAGAGCTTCGGCATAGTGCGCTAATCATCCGTGGGGGAGTCCAGGTAACCGGTCCGTGGCGTGGCATCATGGTAGACAAGGTCTGGACGCTCGCCGGCGTCATAGGTGGGTACGGCGGTCGCCCTGGCCGGACTTATGGGCGTGATCATCGTGAAACGACATTCGAAAGTGTCTCAAACGCACCAAAAACCACCGTTGCTCATACCGTGCACGAGTGATATATTAGTTGTGCACATTGACGCTAGCGAATATGTCCATCGAATGGGCCGGGGTCTTTCCGGCGGTGACCACCAAATTTGACGAAGGCTACGGGATCGACGAGGGCTGGATGGCGATCAATCTGGAGGCCCAAATTGATGCGGGCGCGACCGGGGTGATCGTGGCCGGTTCACTCGGAGAGGCCTCGACGCTAGAACAAGACGACAAAGTGCAGTTGATCGAAGGAGCGGTGGCGACCGCCTCGGGAAGAATCCCCGTGTTATGCGGCGTCGCGGAGCGAACCACCGCGGCCGCCTGCAGGATGGCCGAGACCGCAGCGGCGGCGGGCGCCGCGGGCCTGATGCTGTTGCCGCCGATGTTGTACACCAGCGACCGGCGGGAAACGACCACCTTCCTGAGAACGGTCGCCGGCGCGACAAACCTGCCGATCATGCTCTACAACAATCCCATCGCCTACAATGTGGACGTGACGCCGGAAATGTTCGCGGAACTGGCAGACGAGCCAAAATTCCAGGCCGTCAAAGAATCCTCCGACGATGTGCGGAGAATCACGGACATAAAAAACCTTGTGGGAGACCGATACCACATCTTCACAGGAGTGGACAATACCGCCCTTGAAGCGCTCATGCTCGGAGCGGTGGGCTGGGTGGCCGGATTGGTGTGCGCCTTTCCGAAGGAAACGGTCGCCATCTATAAGCTGGCGAAGGCGGGCAGGTACGACGACGCGGTAGAGCTGTACCGCTGGTTCATGCCGCTCCTACACTTGGACGTGAGCACGAAACTGGTACAAAACATCAAGCTCGCGGAGACCATGGTTGGTCTGGGAACGGAGCACGTCCGCCCACCGAGACTACCGCTCGCCGGAGAAGAGCGCCAACGAGTAATCGCAACCATCGAGCACGCCCTCGAAAACAGGCCGACCATTCCCATGCTCACAGCACTGGCCTAATCGTGGAACGGATATCCAATCCCACCCTGGCCGAGCAGGCGTACGAGAGAGTGGAGTCTCTCATCGTGACCCTGGCTCTGGAACCCGGCGCGGTGTTCTCAGAGACGGAGCTAAGCAAACAGATCGGCATCGGCCGAACTCCACTAAGGGAGGCGTTACTCCGCCTGAACGCGGACGGGTTGGTGTCATCGATGCCGAGACGCGGCATGATGATTTCACGAATCGATCTGGTGGACATCCTACAGATCATCGAAACCAGAAAGGCCCTCGACCGGATCATCGCGGCGGGTGCGGCGAGAAAGGCGTCCGCCGGACACCGCAGACTCATCGCGGAAGCTCTCTCTGCGCTAGAACACACTCCGGGCGAAGCCGGCGCCGATCGGTTCATGGAGGCGGACTACAGACTGGATGCGGCCATCTGGCGCGCCGCCCCGAACCAATACGCTGTCGACGCGAGCCGCAGCCTGCACAGCCACTGCCGACGATTCTGGTATCGCCACCACGAGCCCACCGATCTGAAGCGATCGGCTGAGTTGCATTCGCTCGTGGTTGAAGCCATCCTGGTGGGCAACAGTTCGGAGGCGATGGACCGAAGCGACAAATTGATGGACTACCTCTCGCTGTTCACTAAACACATCTTGATCGCGGCCTAGGGGCGGCGGACATACGGACGACAGATATGACCCTAAGCGGAGCCAACCTCATAGCAGGAATTCCCTCATCGGAAGGATCGGCTCGAGCCAATGCCCGAAACCCTATCACGGGCGTCGCACTCCTTCCACCGTTCCACAACGCTACGCGCGCAGAGATTGACCGAGCTGTGGCCCAAGCCAAGTCGGCATTCAGACAGAACCGCACCAAAACGGGGATCGAAAAAGCGGTGCTGTTGGAAGAGATCGCGACGCAGATCGAAGACCTGGGAGACGAACTGATACACCGAGTCATGGAAGAGACAGGCCTACCGGAAGGTCGTGTCCGCGGAGAAAGGGGCAGAACCACGGGGCAGCTAAAACTCTTCGCGACCCTGCTAAGAGAGGGGTCATGGCTCGATGCACGAATCGACACCGCCCTTCCTGATCGCGCGCCCATCCCGAAGCCAGACCTTCGCAACATGCAGATTCCGATAGGGCCCGTGGCCGTGTTTGGTGCATCCAATTTCCCTTTGGCCTTCTCGGTCGGCGGTGGGGATACGGCATCGGCGTTGGCAGCGGGCTGCCCGGTGGTATGCAAAGCCCACCCGGCCCACCCGGGTACATCCGAAATGGTCGGAACAGCCATCGCGAAGGCAGTCGCAAAAACGGGCTTTCACCGCGGGACTTTCTCTCTTCTGCACGGCGCCGGCGCCGACACAGGGCAAACCCTGGTGACACACCACGGGATTTCAGCCGTTGGATTCACGGGCTCGTTCGCTGCTGGAAAAGCAATCTACACCGCGGCCGCAAACCGCCCCTCTCCGATCCCGGTATTCGCGGAAATGGGAAGCGTAAACCCCGTGTTCGTTCTTGGAGGAGCAATGGTAGAGAGAGGGAGAGCGATTGGCGAGGGCCTGGCAGGCTCAGTCACGCTGGGCAGCGGCCAGTTCTGCACGAAACCTGGACTCGTTTTCGCCGAGCAGGGAGACGGACTGGACGAATTCCTTGGCGGGCTTCGGGACGCGACAGAAGCGGTCCAAACCCAGACGATGCTCTACGCCGGAATCCTGTTGGGATACGAGAAGGGGGTCGATCGGGTCGAAGACACGCCTGGAGTAGACCGGTTCGCATCGGGCAACTCCGCGACCGCCAACGATGCCCATACTTCCGCGCAGGCAACCGTCTTTGTCACCGACACTGAGATTTTCGAATCGAATCCCCACCTGCGCGAGGAGGTATTCGGTCCAGCGACGATCGTGGTAAAGTGCAAGAACGCCGCAGAGATGGAATCACTGGCGCGAAATCTACAGGGCAATCTGACGGGCACCATTCATGGAACGAGGACGGATCTGGAAGCGGCGGTCAGTTTGGCGCGCACCATAGAATCCAGCGTGGGGCGGGTGGTCATCAACGGCTTTCCCACAGGAGTTGAGGTCTGCGGCGCCATGAACCACGGCGGCCCGTTCCCCGCCACGACCGCACCGGGATCGACCTCGGTGGGGACCGGCGCCATTCGCAGGTTCACACGGCCGATTTGTTACCAAAACTATCCGCAGTCGCTACTTCCGGAGGAGCTGAAGGACGAGAACCCCCTGGGGATCTTGCGCCTTGTCGACGAGAGCTACACTCGCGCCGGACTCTGATCATGTCGAGCACGACCTTCAAGTGCATAGATGCGCATACCTGTGGAAACCCCGTCCGGGTTGTGACCTCAGGGGCGCCGGAACTACGCGGCGCGACCATGTCGGCTCGGCGCCTGGACTTCCTGGAGAACCACGACTGGATCCGGACCAGCCTGATGCTGGAGCCGCGCGGCCACGACATCATGTCCGGTTCGATCCTCTACCCGCCGACCAGACAAGACTGCGACGTCGCGCTCCTCTTCATAGAGACCAGCGGCTGTCTACCCATGTGCGGACACGGTACGATCGGTACAGTGACGGTGATGCTGGAACAGGGTCTGGTTGAACCCGCGGAAAGGGGCCGGGTGATCCTGGATACTCCCGCCGGGAGGGTGGACGCCTACTACAAGAAGAGCGGCGGCCGCGTTCACTCGGTCCGCATCGTCAATGTCCCGTCCTATCTGGCCGCGCAGGATCTTGAAGTCGATTGTCCGGACCTGGGCCTGCTGACGGTGGACGTCGGCTACGGAGGAAATTTCTACGCCATCGTCGATCCTCAGGGCAACTATCGAGACCTGGCAGACTACTCAGTCGCAGATCTTCTACGCTGGAGTCCCGTGCTGCGAGAACGGCTGAACGCCCGCTACCACTTCGAACATCCCCTCGATCCCTCCATTCGAGGACTGAGCCATATCGAATGGACCGGTGCCCCGACACGCCCTGACTCCGACTCACGAAATGTCGTGTTCTATGGTGACAAAGCCATAGATCGATCGCCGTGTGGAACGGGGACAAGCGCGCGCATGGCACAGTGGATGGCCAAGGGGAAACTGGCTAAAGGGGATACCTTCGTGCACGAGAGCATCATCGGGAGCCAGTTCATCGGCCGAGTGGAAGACATCACCCAAGTGGGCGACTGGGAGGCGATTGTCCCGAGCATAGAAGGTTGGGCGCGTGTGACGGGATTCAACACCATTCTCGTGGACGAGGACGATCCGTACGCACACGGCTTCACCGTGAAATGAGCAGCGATCGAGACGTGATCGTCATCGGTGGAGGCGTGATTGGCCTGTGCACGGCCTACTATCTCCAGAAGGCCGGGAGGCAGGTCACGATCCTCACCCGCGACCCGGTAGGCGTCGGCGCGTCGGTGGGAAACGCCGGGATGATCGTGCCCAGCCACGTGGTCCCATTCTCATCTCCCGGGGTGATAGCCCAGGGACTTCGGTGGCTGATCCGCAGTGACAGTCCCTTCCATATCACGCCCCGCCTGAGCCTGGGGCTGCTCCGTTGGCTTCTGATCTTCAGGCGGCATGCGACAGCCGATCACGTGGCCTATGCGGCTCCCCATCTTCGGGACTTGAGTCTTCAAAGCGTGGCCGCCTTCGAGGAGTTGGACCAGGCCCTGGACGACTTCGGTCTGAGCCGGTCAGGCCTGATGATGGTGTACCGAACGGAGGCGGGGTATCGCTCTCAGATGGAAGCGGCCGATGTCGCGGAAGGCGTGGGACTGGAGGTTCGGAGACTCAAGGGTGCGGAGGTACTGGATCTGGAGCCGGCCATTCGTTCCGCACATACCGGGGCCGTGTTCTATCCTCAGGACGGGCGAGTAGACCCCAACGCGCTCTTGGCCGGGTTGGCCAAATCGCTGGCGGCCGGTGGCGCCGACTTCATCGAAGGCGTCACGGTATCGAGTGTGGAGAGCCGAAAAGTCACTTCCGGAAGCGCTTCGTGGAAGGCTGAAGATGTGGTTGTGGCGGCCGGAGCCTGGACACCCAGCCTCCTTCCAGGTCTTCCCATCGAAGCGGCAAAGGGTTACAGCATTACCCAATCGGCGGATCCTGGGGGGCTGAACATCGCCATGATCCTCGCCGAGGAAAGAGTAACCATTACCCCAATGCCAGGCCGACTTCGCTTCGGCGGCACCCTGTCTCTCTCGGGACTGGATGCGACCATCGACACTCGGAGGCTAAGACCCATCCAGGCGCAAGCCGACCTTTATGGTCCAGACTCCTCGCGCGCCAGCGTCGGCGCCTGGAGCGGATTTCGACCCTGCTCCCCAGACGGTCTTCCGATCCTCGGTCCGGTTCAGGGCCAGGAGGGTTGCTGGGTGGCATCGGGCCACGGTATGATGGGCCTCTCGCTCGGACCTGGTACCGGCAAGTTAATGGCCCGCCTGATCGCTGGAGAGGTCGCGGATGCTACGGCCTTCTCCCCTTCGCGGTTCTGAGTGTCCTCCGGCCGGTCCCGGACCCAGCGTTAGACCACGCTGGCGTACATCTCATCCATCACGGAGCCGTAGGCCTCTCGTACCGCCTTCCTCCGAAGCTTGAGGGTAGGCGTCATGAGACCGTTCTCGACCGAGAAGGGCTCCTTGATAATTCGGAAGTCCCGAATCTTCTCGTGGGCCGCGACGGTCCGGGAATGGGCCCGAAAGATCGCCTTCAGTGAAGCTGCCGTTTCCTCGCCATCACTGGCGTCTTCAGCGAGGACAACAAGTGCCGTGAGGAATTCGCGCCCTTCGCCAACCACCATGATTTGATCGATGAGGGGCTCAGTCTTGAAGTATTCCTCCAGAGGCCCGGGGTAGATGTTCTTTCCACCCTTGGACACGATCATGTGCTTGATGCGATCCGTTATACGGAGATAACCTCCGTCGAAGCGGCCGATGTCGCCGGTGTGATACCAACCTTCAGCGTCAATCGCCTCCTTGGTGGCCGCTTCGCCACTCCAGTACCCTTTCATGATGCAGGGGCCTCTAGCGACCACCTCCCCTTCAGGAGAATCTGTGGTATTCGGATAGTCATCTCCAAAGACCTGAGCAATGATCTCTCCGGACTTGACGTCCATGATGGCTACGGTCACCTCGTCGATCACCTGCCCAACGGTCCCATACCGGGGGGCCTCAGCGGGATTGATGGTGAGTACCGGCGATGTCTCCGTCAGTCCGTACCCCTCGATAATCACCACGCCGGCCGCCTGAAAAAACTCACCTATGGCCGCCGGGAGCGCAGCGCCGCCCGATACGGCGAATCGCAGGTTGCCCCCCAACTTCGCGTGTAGTTTGGAGAACACCAGTTTGTCCGCCATCTGCTTCTTCCAGCGCAAATAGAACCCGGCGCCGCCGCCCTGATCCGCCTTCGCATATTGCTTTCCGGACTCGATGGACCACTCAAAGATGCGCTTCTTCAGAGCCGGGCCCTCGTCCACGGATTTGGCGATGACGTTGTAGATCCGCTCGAAGAGGCGCGGCACGGAGATCATCACAGTCGGCGAAACCTGAAGCAGGTCTTGACTAACGGTGTCGACCGCCTGAGCGTAGGTGATCTTGGCTCCGCACGCCAATACGGCGAGGTATCCGGCCGTTCGCTCGAAGGAATGACAGAGAGGAAGAAACGAGAGATGGTGATCATCTTCGTTGAAAGGGACCCGCGCGAGTGCCGCCTTCACGTTGGAGCTGAAGTTGTTGTGGGTCAACATCACCCCCTTGGGGCTGCCCGTTGTCCCGCTCGTATAAATCAGCGCAGATACGTCCTCCGGCTCGATGGCGGCCGCCAGGGGCCGAATGGACTCCGAATGCTCGCTCCAATAGTCGCGCCCCGCTGCCTCGGCGCTATCCCAACTCGTCACAAAATCGCCGTGCTCTTTGCGGAGATCGGACATGGCCACCACGCGCTCCAGGTCGGGGCACTCGTCGAAGACCTTCTCCGCCTTCTTTAGTTGGATTCCAGTCGACACGAAGAAGACTTTCGCCCCCGAGTCCTTGACGATGTAGGCCACCTGAGTCGGAGGCAGGGAGGTGTACAGGGACACGTTCACCGCTCCCAGAAACTGGGTGGCCAGATCGGCAATAGCCCATTCTGGCCGATTCTCTGAAAGAATCGCTACTCGGTCTCCCGGGCGAACACCACAAGAGTGGAGGTAACCTGTCATCGCATTGACAGAGTGCCTGAGTTCGTCCCAGTCGATGTCAACCCACTCTTTCGCCTGGCGATCCCTGTAGCAGAGGACGGTCCTCCCAGTGTTTTCGTACCGGGCGAAAAGATTAGTGAAGAGCTCAGCAATGGTATCGAAGGGAACGGCGGCAGGCATGGGTGATGGGCCCTCGTGGCGACAAGTGGTCGAAAAATGTAACGGAGCGCCGCCCGGTAGGCAACGGCTGATGCTACATTGCGCTATCCAGGCCTACGGCCATGGATACGGACGAAAACCCGTCCCTCTGAAGCAGTGCATCCAGTTCCTGTTTGATGGTCCGGAACAGGGACGGCCCTTGGTAGACGAGCGCGGTGTAGAGCTGCACCAGGGAGGCTCCAGCTCGAATCTTGTCGTAGGCGTCCTGCCCACACGAAACCCCGCCAACCCCGACGATGGGAAGATCCCCACCGGTTGTCCGATGCAAGTACCGAATTAGCTGAGTTGACCTGGATCTGAGAGGCGCTCCGGACACCCCGCCCGCGCCGATCCGGCGGAGGGTCTCAGCGGGAGTCTTCAGTCGCTCGCGGTCCGAATCCGTATTGCTGGCCACAAAGCCGTGGACTCCGTGTTCGCGGGCCACGGCAACGAGCTCATCCACCGCGCTATCCAGAACGACCCGCTCCGCTACCGGAGGAGACAACTTCAGCAGAACGGGAAGCGTGAGGTCCTTCTGCCGCCTGACGGCAAAAATTCGCCTAAGCAGATCGTCCAGGAGGTTTGGATCTTCGAACGTTTTGCCTTCCGCCGAATTCGGACAGGACAGGTTGAGAACCACGACGCTGGCGAGCGGAGCACAGGATTCGAAACTGGCGGCAAAGTCGTCGATGGCTCCCTCCCCCTCTATCGCTGGATCATGCGTCTTCACCAGGCTGACAAAAACGGGCAAGGGAAACGGGGAGGCCCTTGCGAGGCGTTTGGATACGCGCTTCGCTCCCTGATTGTTGAGTCCCATTCGATTGATGAGCGCCTCGTCTTCCGTCAACCGGAACGCCCGGGGTTTCTTGTTTCCAGTGCAGGCCGAGGCGCTGATCGAGCCGACCTCCGCGAAACCGCATCCGACGGCATTCCAAAAAGGGATGAGTGTCGCGTTCTTGTCGAATCCTGCGGCAATCCCGATCGGGCTCTCGAATTCAATCTCCCAAACCTTGGTCGAGAGCCGTTCGGACCCAAACTCGAATCGCCTTGACAGCATGCCGCCGGCAATCGCTTGGCCGACCCCGGCCGCGACCGTTCCAAGCTTGTGGGCTCGCTCGGCGTCGATCCGGAACAGTAGGGGACGGAGTCTGTGGTACACGTGCATCTGAGGCTTCCCCGGAAAATAGGTTCCGGGAGGCGGACAGGGTATCAGTTTCCGTCACAAATAGAGCGCCCATGGGACTCTCTTTCACTCAGGTGGATGCCTTCGCCGCCCGTCCGTTCACCGGCAACCCGGCCGCAGTTTTCATCCTGGATGAATTTCCTTCCGATGAATTCATGGGGTCGGTCGCGGAGGAAATGAATCTCTCAGAAACAGCGTTCGCCGTCCGGGAAAAGGATCACAGCTTTCGCCTGCGCTGGTTCACTCCGGTGGACGAGGTGGACCTGTGCGGCCACGCCACCCTCGCGGCTGCACACAGCATCTTTGAGGCCGGAATGGTCTCCACATCCGTCATCAGATTTCAAACGAAGAGCGGAGAGCTTCGTGTGGAGCGAGGTGCCGACGGATCACTCACCATGGACTTTCCTGTCGAGAAGGCGACGGAAAAACCGTGGCCCGCTGGTCTCGAGTCTATGCTGGGAGCCCCCGTGGCCTGGTACGGCGAGAACCGCATGGACGCGTTGGTTCAACTGGAAGAACCGGGTTGGGTGCGTTCGCTGGATCCGGACCTGAATGCCGTCGCGAGACTGCCGGTTCGAGGACTCATCGTGACGGCCCTGAGCGACATCGAAGGTGTAGATTTCATCTCACGATTCTTCGCACCACAAGCTGGCATTCCAGAAGATCCGGTCACCGGGTCGGCACACTGCGCCCTGGCACCGTTCTGGCATCAGAGACTGGGTCGACCGAAGCTCACTGGATATCAGACGTCCGCCCGTGGGGGGCGAGTGGGGGTCGAACTCGTCGGAGACCGGGTGTCGTTGACGGGTGGCGCAATAACCATCGCCCGCGGAGAACTGCTGTTCAACGCGGGCGATGTGTAGTCAGACAGGGCTACCAGCCCGGTACGATCTGGAATCCGAAATGGGCTCCCTTTCCAGGACGCTGCCAGGGCTTCGCGTAGAAAATCTCCAGCACCGTGTAGCCGAACATGTTGAACCGAGTGGTGATGCCCGTGGAGAAGACCGGTATCCTCTCGGCAGATGCCCGAGCGAACTCCCATACCGGGCCCTCTTCGTCCGTCCACGCGACGCCACCATCGGCGAAGAAGGTGACCTCGGTTGGCAGATAGGGGAAGTTGATCAGTCCGAACTGCTCTGTGCCCAGTACCGGGATGCGTAGTTCGGCGCTGGCCAACGCGATGCGGCTACCGCGAAGTCTGTCAAACTCGGCGCAGGTTCCCGCTGCTGTCACCGTGCACTCCTCAAGACTGTTGAAGGAAGTGAACGAGTAACCACGCAGGAATCCGCGGGTATTGGCATAACCCAGGTATTGCTGAGTGAACAAGTTGTCCACGCCTCCGCTGGTTTTGGCCCCGTAGTTACCCACATGTAGACCGCGAATGGCAAAGGTCACCTGGCTAATCTGGAGGTAACGCCTGTAGTCGATCGTCGCTCGAACAAAAGACGTGGAGCCCAGGAATGGTGAGATCTCGAACCGGGACCGTCCGCCTCGAACCGGGGAGGTAAATCCGAAGAAGGAAAAATCGCTTACCAGCGCGACTCCCGTGGACGCGAAGTACAAAGGATCGGGCTCAAGCTCGTTGAGCTGAACTCGCTCGCGTCGGACCCCAAAACCGTTGAAATAGAAATTTTCCAACTCATAGTCGAAGCCGTAACGAGTCAGTCCACCGGAGAATTCGAACCGCCGTGTCTGCGTGATTGGGTAGCTCGCGATCCCTTGAACCTGATCGATGTAGATTCGCTGCTTGAGCTGCGAGACCACCTGAGAGCGCAGACCGGTTTCGGGATCCTGTTCGAAACCGACGCCTGTCTGAATCAGCAGGATCGGCGTGTGCCCCACCGAGCCGCCCCAGTTGAGTCGATTCTCACGATTGAAATAGTAGGCCTGGGCGCCAATGTCTTTGAACGTTCCGTTGGCTTGGGCAATCACCGTCAGATTGT
The DNA here is from genome assembly GCA_964466675.1 of uncultured Rhodothermales bacterium. Classification (GTDB taxonomy): domain Bacteria; phylum Bacteroidota; class Rhodothermia; order Rhodothermales; family UBA10348; genus CAYXSE01. The sequence continues at coordinate 16,340 of CAYXSE010000050.1, forward strand.
GATTCCCGAGCATGTCCGAGAAGAACATCCCAATCCCACCCGTGATGCCAGATCCGTAGGGTCCGCCGGCGCTGACACCGATGGTTGGAGGCGCGACATAGTCCAGGGTCAGGCGTGCGCTGTAGTCGTTCATCTCGTAGTCCTGATCGGGCGGGAGGCCTGTCAGCGGATCATCGAGGTAGCTGGCCACCAGGCCACGACTCTCGTCACGGTACGGTGGCAGGACTCCGGCCACCGCGAGAGTGCCATCATTGACCACGGTATAGGGAGTGCCGACCGTCTGGTCAGCCTCGAGCAAGTGCACGTTGTATTGGTTCTTGGAGAACACGGAAAACACCATCCGGCCGCTCTGTGCCGCCACCGTCATCGCGGGCGACAGGGCCGTGATGCCGCTGATGCCGGTCTGCACGTTGGTGACCTGAGAGATCGACCCATCGGTCAGCCCGTACCGATAGACATCCTTGAACCCATTGTGATCGGAGATGAAGAACAGGCTCCGGCCATCGGGGGCGAACTGAGGATTACTGTGGATCCCTTCGAAAGGAACCATGACCTTGATTTCGCCACTTTCCAGATCGTATAACCCGATACGCCCCTTCGCGAAGGAAAGGCTCTCGAAATCGGTACCGCCCGGCCCACGATCTGTGACAAACGCGATGGTGCCGCCATCTGGAGACCAAGCCGGCTGGATGTCCATATATCGGTCATCAGTTAGTTGGGTCACCTCATTGTCCTCGAGGTCCAGCAGGTACAGATCGCTGATTCCGCCGTCCATGCCCGAAAACACAATATGCCGATTGCCCGGCGCCCAGGCCGGATTGGTGATGGCCGAGACTCCTCCAACGGCGATACGGCGCTCGATCTTGCCCGACCTCCAATCCAGAATGGAGATCTCGTTGTCTCCCTGAACGAAGGTCACAAACGCGAAGCGCTGCCCGTCTGGCGACCACGAACCCGCCGAATTGATGAACCGAATGGCATCGAAATGGGAGTTCCCGTTGGTGGCCTTCAGTTTATTCAGTACCTCGCCGGTTTCGGCATCCGCGATGAACAGGTTGATGCTAAACAGGTCTCGCTCCGAAAGGAAGGCGACATACTTTCCGTCCGGGCTGATCACCGGACTGATGTTCATATCGCCGGCGTCGATGCTGGAGGCGAGAACGAGACGTCCCACGCTGTCCGCAGGAGTACGCCCTTCCGTCAGCGGGAGGTAGGCCTCCTTTACGGCTGAAATCCATTCGCTGGAGAGGGAATCGGTCTTGATTCCAAGCGTGTAGACGAATGCCGAGTCAACCCCGACGCTACCTCCGAGCTTGAAGAGGTTGGCCACCGCAGCATCGCCATACTTGCCTCCCACGTAGGCCAGAAGCGCCTGCCCGTACCTGTAGGGGAAATACTTATTTCCGGAGGAGAGTTGCTCGATAGTAGGCAGATCGTCGCGAAGGGCGGCGTCCCGAATCCACATCGCGGTGTGAGGATCGTTGCGACCGACGGAAAAATATTCAGCCATGCCCTCGACCAGCCAGAGGGGAAGCAGTCCCAAAGAAAACCGGGAACTGTCCGGGCGAGACAGGGCGATATCGTATTGGAATGAATGCACCAGCTCGTGTCCCAGGACATGGTCGGTGTCACGGTAGCTGCCCGTGAGCGGCATGATAACCCGCTCCTTGAGCGCCTCGGTCACGCCGCCCGTACCCTGCCCGAGCGACGCACTGATTGCGTTGGTCTGCTGAAAATCAGCATCATTCGCGTAGAAGATGACCGGCTTGCGCTCTGAAAACTCGCGAAGGAAGGTTCGCGAATGTCTTTGGTACCAGCGCTCTGCCATA
>CAYXSE010000051.1:0-12092 GCA_964466675.1 uncultured Rhodothermales bacterium
GCGCACTTGGCTGGGGGTCAAGGGGTCGCGAGTTCGAATCTCGCCGTCCCGACTAGGAAAGGGCGATTTCGCATTGGCGGAGTCGCCCATTTTTGGTTGAGGTGGGGAATAGTGCCCAACTCGGGGCGATCGTGGCCGGGCAATGCGAAGCTTCAACAAGCCGCATTAACGCCATGTCAACGCTATCTCTCCAGAAGGGCCGCTACTACATCCAGTTTTCTGATTCGAAACGCTTGCCGCAGCGGGTGAAGCGTTCTTTGAAGACTAGCGCAAAGCGGGAAGCCCAGCACATCAAGTCGCTCATGGAGAGCGACTACGCGCGGGGGGCAGACCCTTGCGTTGATCCCATGTGGCCTCCTACGAGGCCCCAGGACGTTCGGTTGAGTGCATCGGGACCAACGTTAGGCGAGGCGCTGGAGGCGTTCAAACGGAGGGTGCGGGTTGTAGAAAGCCGACTCGGGACCATTACCGTTGGATCCTCGGGGCGTTTACCGACTTCGTCGGGCCAGGGGAGGGGGTGGGTGTTATTACGCCCGAGATAGTCGGCGCTTGGCTTCGATCTGTGTCGCTCAACCTGACCACTCAGCGTACCTATTGGAAGTGCGTTGGCATCTTCGTTCGATGGCTCATCCAGCGTGGCTGGCTTGATACCGACGTGACCAAGGAGGTTGTTCTTCAGCGGGCTCCCGAGAAGCTGGCGTCCAAACTGATAACTGAATTGGACCTCCAGTTAATTATCAGGACGGCCCGTGAGCCATCCACCCCATACATCGCTGAGGTGGCACTCGCGACCTTTGATCTGGCACTACGGTTAGGAGAGGAATGCGCCATGAGAGGCCGCTGGATCGATCTAGAGCGCGGCAACGTGACGATTCAACAAGAGGCTGACTTCACGACAAAGAGCGGCAGAGAGCTTGGCAAGCCGCTCTCGCATCGGGTGGCTGACTTGCTTGCAAATTACGCTGTTGGGATGAATCCGAAGGAACACGTATTCCAGAACTCCCGCGCACGGGCGATGGAGAAGAAGCACACAAGCAAGACCTTCAAACGAATTGCGCGACTAGCTGGGCTCTCCGAATCGATCACCTTTCATGGCCCAAGACATGGCGGTCTATCTCGAGCGGTTTCAAGAGGGGTACCTCTGGAAGCCGTCCGCATGTTCGCAGGACATGCAAAGAGTGATATGACGATGCGGTATGTCCACCTGGGTCCGTCGTGGTACCTGAATGCTATCTGGGCGGGCGCGGATGAACGACGAACCGATAAGCAGTGACACGTTTCGGGATCCCGAATTAGACCGATGCGCGCGCTGACGCCTCTCGACTCGGCAAGTGGGGGGCGGTCAGGGTCGCGGGGGATGCCCGATTCCTGACAGCGACGAAGAAGCGTGCTACTTTCCCAGTTCCGACATTGTGGCACTAGAGGTTTTCCAAGTCAGCGTCAGGGGCCGCAATGGACAAAGAAACTCCAGATGAGGAAGAATTAGATCTGGCCAGATTCACCATAGACCTTGCCGACGAGGATGTTGAGGATCAGATCTATGCTCTTGTAGCAGAGGAGTGGGACGCTGGCAGGATCAGGAAGGGTCTCTTTACCAAGGCTGAGATTGAGTCAGCGGGCGATGAGGCGAAAGCGAGAGCTTTGTATATGGGTTGGAGGGCCGATCAGGTCCGCCAGCAGGTCATCGGTACCAGGATGGCTCGGCTCTCGCGTACGCCCGGGTTTGCGAAGATCAAGACGAAAGTTGTTCGGTTCCAAAAAGTGCTTGGTGCAGCCACCCTCCTGTTCGTGGCTGTCGCTTTTGTCCTGACCGCGTGGCCCTCCTGGTTTGGGGAAGCCCAGGAGGAACAAGTAATCCTGATGGGTCAGGCTGGAAGGGAGCAGTATCGCGACCTTCAGAAGGATGCCACTGCGCTCATCGGCCGCTGGGTTGATGAGTATTGGGTTGACGGACCGCTTAACCCTCCCTCGGACTCGACTCTTTATTTCAGGGCCACCGAACGGTATAACCGGGCTCTGACACACCCCCAGCACCGCATGGATCTCTTGGTATTGCGCGAGTATTTGCGTGAACGCGAACCCCAGGTATTGGCCCTAGGAATGGAGCCCGGTCTGTCCATCTCCGAGCGTAGTGTAGATTATATGCGTGGCGATGGACTCCGTCAGTATCCTCAACAAATGGCGTTGACACTGAGTGGCTTGGTCGATCTCTACGGAGCGGACTACCAGCGCCAGGCGCTCGGGTGCGCTTTATACGAGGCTCGAAGAGGAGCGTTGTGGATTTCGATACGAAGATGCCCCACACACGTTGGGTTGAATGTACTTCCTTCGGGAAAGGCCATTCAGGAGTGCTTGGACGATTTTCAGAAGTGTGGGGCGCTTGAAGATCCGCTACAGGGCATTGAACATTGGGCTGAGTAGCGCAGGCGGGAGGGTATTCCGAGGCCCACTATTCTGGCCAAGAGGCTTGCCTTGTGTTGGTGGTCGGGGAGTCGATTGAGTCTTTGTCCAGCATCTGTCCGACTACCTCTCTTCTCATGCGGGTATCGGAGCTGCGCTTGACTTCAACGAGAGTCGGAATGCCGTCTTGGTCGAGGAAGAGATGGTCGACAGACCACCGTGATCCCGTGATCCGCCATCCTGAGAATCAGGGATACCCATCTCGCGGGAAACCAATAACCACCTGCGAGGCTCTCAGTCATTGATCTGATCTCCAGCAAGCAGGTCAGAATGGTTCTCGAGAAGACTCTGTAGAAGTGCCTCCGACTCATAGCGAGTTCCGACAAGTTCGTGGAGGCTGTCTCCTTCATCAATAACGAAGATCTTCCCGCTCATGCCACCTCCTCTATTTGGCCATCTGCTTCGCTACGAGGTCCGCAGATCGTACACGATGACGGCGCAGTGCTCGTACTGCGGATACCGCTTTCGCTCGATTTTGGTACGGTGCAGTACCGGGCCCGCTCGTGGAGCCGCGCTCGGGCGGCGCGTGGCGGTCAAGAGCGAGGTGACTCCCAAGGGCCTCAACACCCGGTTCGTGGTCAGCGCCCGATTCGAGACTTCTTGAATGCAATCCGAAATCGATTAGGCGAGCAAGCTGTTTCGGGAATGACTAGTCGTCGCACTCGCCATCTCTTACAATGTGGGTCAAGTATGAGTGGTCGACCTTTAGAGGGTTTGCGACACCGAGCTCGCTGCAGAACAACTTTGCGTAGTCTCGGCAGGCGTTGACCAGAACCTTAGCGCACGCGTGAGACAGGACAAGGTTGGGCATTATTGCCCTGCCATCAGACGGCGCAGTTAGTCCAGTGACGCTCAGAAATCGGCGTTGCCATTGCTCAGGCTTTTCCGGTTCGAGGCTGATTAACTCGGGCCGGGGGCGGTAGTGCATTATCCGATTGCGCAGTTCGAAAAGCAGCGCTGCCTTCGGATATGGATCTCTATCCTGAGGTACTCCCTGCAGGTTCAGAATCGCCGATAGGCGATCATATCGCTGGAGAGTGGGTCCCTTTTGGAGTAGGGGGTCGTCTTTCAGTCTTTTGAGGCTCTTTAAACCTCGACTCCCCGACACCTCGGGAAGAGGTCTTCGTTCCGAGGTCAAATCTAAAAGGAGTTCGTTGAACAGGGCTTCTAGCGAAGCGGCACCAAGTAATATGGCGGCCGCCGAATCCCCGATCTCGTTCGACGCTACTTCCGCCGTGTCGGCCAGCACACGAATCTCGGCAGCCCTGCAAAGAAGACCAGCGAGCCTGGGTTGAACGGAAATCGCTATTTTGGCCAAGGCCATTTTTCGTGTCGCCATGAAGGATGTCTCGCTAACAACGACGACCGCTCTGAGGTTGCTCGGAAGCGCTGACTGACTATTCGTATCGTTTAGCACGTTGCCCAACTATTACCCAACTACTTCCCCTGGCAAATCAGTTATCGTCCAAAACGCGCTGAAAACAGCGATTATGGCCGGTCGCGCACTTGGCTGGGGGTCAAGGGGTCGCGAGTTCGAATCTCGCCGTCCCGACGAGGAATCGTTGATTCTGAGTCGGTAAGAGCCTTCGATAGCAGGTGCTGTCGGGGGCTTTTGTGTTTGATCGAAGCGACATCAGCAAGAACTGCTGACGTTGTGCCGATGCTTTTCGGGTGCTGGTTGTCTAATTCAAACGACTACCAGGAGGAGGTGCTTCTTCCAGGTCTGAATCTGACCCGGGTAACTTGAAACTGGTCTCCCAACTCTGCGAGCGTCCGATCTCCTTTCCATGCCGCCAGGGCAACCTTGGTCTTGCATGCGGCTCCGTGCGTTTTGGGTTTACGTTTCATCTTCTGACTCATCCCTGGGATGGATTGAGATCAGAAGATTCCACCCTATTTCCAATCGTCAAATGTAAGCTTCCACGCGTACATTCAAGTCACGTTGGTCACTCCGGCTTCTCACAACTCCAACTTCGCCCGAACTGCACTTCATGCGTCTATTCCTTCTTCTATCCTCCTTTTTCTTCACCGTTGGAGCGTCATCAGCACAGCAGCTCAACAGCTCATTTGATTTCGAAGATACGTTTTCAGATACGGAGGCTAGGTTTGCATTTACGCCGAACGGCAATGTGTCCTTTGAACCGGGCCCCACTGGACAGGCCATCAGTCTCACAGGGGAATCGTGGCTGGATCTACCGAGTGAAGTTGCCTCGTTGATCGATACGGACAGCACTCTGTTTTTTTCGGCTGATGTATTTGTTTCCAGCTCTGTTCCCGAGAACTCTGCTCGAATGCTATTTGGAAACAAGGACTTCTTTTTCCACTCAACCGGGTATTCTTTGATGTTGTACCGGAGACCGGGTGAGAGCATGCGGCTGCGTTTCAATTTCGCCAGCGTCTCGGACGAAGGACTGCCACAGGAAGTCGCCGTTGATCTTGGGAATGTGCCCTACGACAGTTGGCTTCGTATTTCGCTCGAAATGAATTTCGATACTGACGTCGTCACCGTTTTTTTTGGTGGCCAGCGATGGTTCGGCTCCATGCTTTCCGACGCGAATCTGAACGCAGTTGACTACTCGGCCCTGTTCGAACGAATGACATCGGTCCCTCCTCGCGTCGGGGGGCCTACCGCGGAGGAGCCCGGTGACGAGGAGAGCTACGAGTCGAGCGAGGCATGGTCGAACAATAGAATGCCGATCCTGCTGGACAATGTGCAAATTGCTTCACCTCGCGAACCGGGAAACAAGGCGGCCGTCATTTCTTCCATTCAAGGCCTGACCGAGCACCTTGACGGGACGAGGACACTGAACACTAGTGAACTTGAAGAAGCGGCCCTGAATATTCGGAGGGAATTGTTCAATATCGAGCTCAGGGACATCGTCGCTCCTGTCCGATCCTTTATCGAGAGCTTCTCCCAGGTCAATGGCCCGGTCTACAGCAGAGACGGGTGGCTTGATGAATCATTCCGGGATCACTCGATTGTGGAACAGGCGTACATCGATTTGGGCGTCTGGATGATGAATACAGCACTCACGCCGGAGAATGCTTCCGTGGCCGAAGGAATAAGGCTGCCGGATCACACCATTTTTCCCGGCGAAGTTGATTCCGGCGCCGAACGGGTGTCCGATGAACGGGTCTTGGTAGACGCCACCTTCAATCCGGATCCGTTTCATCGGCTCGGTGGTATCCAGTTTCGTCCAAGTGGTCCTCTCTCCTCAATCATATTCCGCCCCACCGGATTCTATGCACCCGCAGGGGAGGTCATAACAATCAGCGTTGATCCCTCGCTCGTGGCGAGTGGAGCGTACATCCGAGTCGGAGCTCACCATCTGAATTACCTGTCTCTCCCGGCGTCTGCCCGGTTTCCCAAAATCAGCGTGGACTATCCAATTGACACGGAAACGATGGCCGTAGTCAACCCCATGGGAGGCGGTATCTATGTCACTGTTCCCCAGGGTGCTGACCTGGGGGTGGTGCCGATTACCATCAGCGGGGCCGTGCGGGCTCCGTATTACAGCTTCCGTGACGGACAAGAAACTTCAGAAGCCGAATGGTCAATTGCCAAAAGCTATCCTGCACCGTGGGCTGACTTCGAGTCGGATAAGTACCAGATAACAGTCTGGTCCAAGGACATTCGAGATTTCGACCGCCCAGATACTCTCATGGCCCGATGGAATCGCGCTATGGATGTCTACCAGCATATTTTCGGTCGGCCGACAGAGCGTGCGCGACCTGAGGCCTTTCTGCTTGATGTGACGTCTTCGACTGTCGGTAGCTATCCGGCCGGATATCCCCAAATACCCGGAATATGGGCGACGAAGTCTGAAGACATTACGCAGGGCGACTTTTCACCTTTTGCGTTAATGGGGTATGCCCCCTGGGAGCAGCCTGATGGTGGCGATTGGATACCCATGTTGCACGAAATAGGTCATTCCCACACACCCTATACACTCGATGGTACACTGTTCAACAGAGATATCAACGAATGGGAAGTCATCGTAGACGTGCCAACTGTTGCCGTGTTGAACACAGTCATGGGGTATGATCTCGACTACGCCATGACGTACGGGGGCAATCAACCGATGAATCGATCTGAGGCTGCCATTGACTGGATGGTTCAACCCAACTTCCGCAACGGAGATGCTATTGGTATCGATCCCGTGACGGGCGAGCACGAAATGAGGTATCAGGCCAGATCAAGGGCAAAATATGTCGACATGGCTGACATTTTTGGGTCGTGGGACGGCATGCATGCGATGTACAAGGTGTGGTATGACCGAGACGTCGCAGTGGGGGATACGTTGCGATTCAATATTCAGATCGGCAGAGAGCGCGACGATATTTTGTTGGATGGCTCATCTGCTCTTGGATGCAACCTTGGTTCACTGTTCCATTTCTGGGGCATCCACCCCTCTGCCAACGCCTGGGAAACGCTATCACAATACGATCCGTGTCCGGGAGCATTGGATAGGATTCGACACTATCTGCGCAACGCACCACGGGACAACGAAGAGATCCGTGCGTTTCACGCATCACAACAGGATGGGAACTACAACCCACTCCTTGCCGCGCCCTGGAATCTGTACAGGGCCAATTTTGGGCTTTCTGAAGGGGTGGAAATTAAGTCCGCCGGAGCCGACATACTGAGGCAGTATTTCGATGTGAATCCCGACAGTCCTCCGTCTTTGCCCGTACCGCTAATCGGGACTTTTGATGTCTCCTCAGACATCGGTGACCAGACCTTTTCGTGGACGGCTGGCGTGGACCCCGAAGGGAGTCCGCTGACCTACAACTGGAAGCTTGTCGACATGGCGACAAACGAAGTAATTGTTTCCCGTTCAACCATTTCTGGAACGAGCGTTACGGTCCCAACTGCCGAAATCCGGGATGCGGTCCAGGCAGCCGGAGGAGATGGCATTCACCTTGGACAATTCCTGGTTACAGCCGACGAATTCAGCATCGTCGTAAGCAACCTCCTTGTCTCCGCAGTCAGTGCCGGTTCGGCTACGGAAGTTGGCTTGGTGGACAAGTCACCGTTGCCACTGAACAACCTTGCGCAGGATAGACTTATCGCCAGCAACGGCCTAGCTGTTTCAATTGATCTATCGTCGCTGTTCCTCGATGGTACCTTGAGTGGGCTGACCTACTCCGCATCGTCAAGCAACCCTGCGGCCGTGTCCGTGTCCGTCAATGGGATGCTCCTTGCGCTAGAAGGAAGAAATGAAGGCACTTCCCAGATTACGATCACTGCCAATGACGGCACATCGTCAGCCGAATTGACGTTTGAAGTGACTAGCCGAATCAATACGCCCCCAGGGACTGTCGCTGACAGGTATGTCTACTTTGAAGACGAATTCAAAACCATCAACCCTGGCGAAGGAGTCCTTGCAAATGATATCGATGCGGAGTCCGATGGCATGGTCGCTCACTTAATCTCCAAACCTGATACAGGCAGACTGGATTTTTTTGAAAATGGCGGGTTCCACTTCACAATCCCAGACAATTGGAATGGGACCACATCCTTCACCTATATCGCAACAGATGGTCTGGAGAATTCGGAGGTAACGATGGTAGAGCTCTACGTCGACCCTCGGAACGATGCTCCCGAAGCGACTGCTCTGCTTTCTCCATCCAGTGGTGCAGATATTTTGGTCTCCGGAAATCCTGAAGATGATGTCGCGTTCGTCTGGAATGCGGCGGTAGACGTCGATGGTGATACCCTCACGTATACCTGGATTCTCCAGGATGGTGGTGGAACGGAAATGATGCGATTGGCCGCTGCAGACACCAGTCTTGTAGTCAGTGTTGAAGCAATGGCGACGCTGTTGGATGACCATCAAGCAACTTTCAACCAGTCATTCACGGCTCGGCACAGGGTTGATGTGTCTGATGAAGAGCTCACAACCTTGGGCTCCTGGCAGACGTTTCAGTTCATCCGGGGAGCTGTAACTGACCTAGAATCAATAGGCCAGCTACCTGAAACCTTGACGCTGGCCCCCAATTACCCCAACCCATTCAACCCGATTACTGTGCTACGGTACGGCGTTCCTGAGTCCGGTCCGGTTTCCCTGAAACTGTTCGATATTCTGGGACGGGAAATAGCCACCTTGGTAGAGGCGACGCGAACTGCAGGATGGCATGAGATTGTCTTTGATGCTTCCCACTTAGGTTCGGGAGCGTACATCCAGGTCCTTCAGTACGGCGGAAAGCGCGTCAGCAGGACACTCCTGCTTGTCAAGTAAAAACCAACGTGTCATGCCGTGCGGGGAGCGGGGCTAGGCTGGGGCTAGGCTGGAGCTGGCCCGCTCGACGGCGTACCCGCGAGTCGCCCATTTTTGGTTGAGCTGGGGAAGCGTGCCCGATTTCTTTCCAACTCGGGAGTGGTAGCCTAAGGGCGCGCACCTTTCACCAGCCCGGCGCGCGGCCCCACCCCATTCCAATTGCACCCTCCCCGCGCAGGCTGTTTCTTCCTGCTGTACACAAGCCGTTGAACCGTGGTCGGAAAGAGCCTCTCGCATTACAAGATCCTCGCTGAGCTAGGCCGCGGCGGCATGGGGATCGTGTACAAGGCGGAGGACACCAGGCTTGACCGGACGGTGGCTGTCAAGGTGCTGCCTTCAGCAGCGTTGGCTTCCGATGATGACCGGGCCCGCTTCTACAGGGAGGCCAAGGCCGCCGCCCAGCTTCACCACCCGCACATCGCGGGCGTCTTTGAGATAGACGAGGCGGTTCCGTCGGACGCACCACACGGTACTCAGCCGAGCCCCTTCATCGCGATGGAGTTCATCGATGGGGAGACGCTGCAGGAGCGCATCAAGCAGGGCCCGCTAAAGTTGGAGGAAGCGGTGCGGATTGCATGCGAGATCGCGGGCGCCCTGGAGGCGGCGCACGAGAAGGACATTGTCCACCGCGACATCAAGTCAGCAAACGTGATGCTGACGGGGAAGGGCGTCGCGAAGGTGCTGGACTTCGGATTGGCGCAGACCGCGGCATCGACCAAGCTGACCAAGATGGGGTCTACCGTTGGGACGGTGGCCTACATGAGTCCTGAGCAGGCGCGGGGGGAGGACGTGGATCTACGAACGGATCTGTGGTCGCTCGGTGCTGTGCTCTACGAGATGGTTTCGGGACGGTCGGCCTTCCCCGGAGACTACGAGCAAGCTGTGGTGTACGAAATCCTGAATCAGGATCCAGAGCCACTGACCGCCATCCGGACGGGTGTTCCGATGGGGTTGGAGTGGATCGTAGCGAAGTGCTTGGCGAAAGAGGCCAAAGATCGCTACCAGACAGCCACGGACTTGCTGGTTGATCTTCGGAATGTGGATTTGGCGGCGGAGGGGATGTCAAGAATGCGCTCGGGGGTGACGCAGACTCGACGTGCGGCGATCGCATTCGACCGAAAACCGTCACTGATTGAGGCGACAAGAGTAAGCTGGCCCGTGATTGCTATTGCCTTCTTGGCGGCTCTCGGTCTTGGCCACCTCTTCTTTTCCACTAGTTCCCAGGTTCCGGGTCACTCCTTCGTAGGAATACCCTTACCTGATTCGATTCATTACGGCGACCCGGCGTGGTCCCCGGACGGCACCAGACTCCTCTTTACCGCAAAGGATGGAGTGCGGGACAACACATACATCGCCGAGTACGATTTTACGAATGGCACGCTACGCCGCCGGACCGCCGCGGATGGGAGCGCCCGCGCCATTTACGATCCGAGTGGGCGGTCGATCTATTTTGGCGCACCTGGCTATCGACTCATCTCCAAATCGAATGCGACAGGTACAGAATCTGTCATTAGCGATCAATACAGAGGTGCCGGAGTCACTTGGCTGGAAGACGGTCGCCTGGCCTATAACAAAGCATGGGATGGCATAAATGCGGTTCACGTAGATAAACTCGCCAGCGATTCGGCCATCTTTACAGGACTTTTTACCGGCTTCGACCTCGTCAATGCCCAAGGACATGATCTTCTGTTTTCGAGCTATGCCGGCGTAGAAGTTTCCGGCCAGCACACGGTGGCCCACGACGTGGCCACGGGCGAAGGCGTGCGCAGTCTCGATACGCTACGTTTCAGGACACCCATTGCTTTCACGGACAACGGGTTCCTGATCACTCGCCCCCCCGCCCGAGGACAACTAGGGGCTTGGCCCCTCCATCCGGACGAGCGACGGTTCTCCGGCCCGGAGATGACGTTCTTCCATGTTGGACATGCGGCCGTTTCACCTCAAGGGCACCTGGCCTATCTGGAACCGTATTCGACGGCCCCAGCCCCGGCTGGAGAAATCTTTTATTCCCTGGATCAGCGCGGCGCGGCGCAACTGATTGCGCAAGGGCGTGATATCGGCATGAGTCTGTACAACGACTTCTCGTTCGCCCCCGACGGAGAACGATTCGTGCTCGAAGCAGACGGCCTGACATTGTATGATTTTTCAACGGGAAGTCCATTTGGGCTGGCCGATGGTGGATTGAACATGCAACCCTTCTGGTCGCCGGATGGGGGACACATATACTACCGGGATAGGGTCGACGCGAGCTGGGCCCTATTCCGAATTCGGCCCGATGGGTCGGGCAAGGAGTTGCTGTTCGACTCCCAATATGATGATGGCTTTCCGACGGTAAGCCACGACGGAAGGCTCCTGGCCTTCCAGCGGGAGATGCCCGGTACTGGTGACGACGTTTTTGTTCGCAATCTGACCAGCGATGAAGAGATTGCCATTTCGGTAGCCAACGGAAGTCAGACAGAGCCCGAAATATCACCCGATGGAAAGTGGGTCGCCTTCATCAGCGGTGAAGACAGGCGGCTGATCATCTCCTCGAGTGACGGGAAATCGCTGATCACTATTGCCGCCGGGGGGAGCGGTCGTCCACATTGGTCACCCGACGGAAGGACGCTCTATTACCTAAGGAGTGGGCCATGGCGCATCGTCCATAGGTCCTTTTCGGGGAGTAACACCGACGTTTCCAGTTCGGAACTGTGGGGGCCGGAAATCACCCTTCGATCCGTCAATATTGACCACCTGCATTTCGCGGCTCATCCGGCGGGTGGCGTCGTGATATCGCTCCCCGGAATCCTGGAGGAAGAAAACGCGGGCCAGTGGAAGGTCATTTTCAACTGGACGTCCTCCCTGACCGAGGCCGCAAAAAGCGCCCCATAATAGGCCAATTCAAGAAAGACGGAAGCACCATGGCCAGCATGCTGGACGGCCTCAAGCGCAAGCTGAACATCGCCGGAGCGGAGATCACCGTTGAAACAGAGGGTGAGCTCATGGCCCAGGGTGATCAAATCAAGGGCAAGGTCTCCATCAAGACGCCCGAATACGAGCAGGCCGGGGACTCCATCAAACTGGAACTCAGGGAGTTCTGGACGGAAACAAGATCCACGGGCACGACCACCACGGCCGTCCGGGTGGAGAAGCCAAGGCAGACAGTCATGCTCTCGCGCCAATTCAGCCTCGAGGCGGGGAGTGGCCATGAGTTCTCGTTCCAGGTCCAATTGCCGGTCAACTGCCGGATATCGACAAAGTCCACAGGCTGGGCGCTTGCCGTAACCATGGAAATCCCGCGGGCGGTGGATCCAACGGGCACCATGACCCTCGACGTTTCGCCTTCTCGAACTCTGATCGCGGTGGCACAAT
>CAYXSE010000051.1:12149-18077 GCA_964466675.1 uncultured Rhodothermales bacterium
GCTGGGATGTGAAATCGTCTTGGACTCGCTTTCGGCTGACACCTCCAGACGCCTTGAAGACGGAGTTCGACTTTCTTGATCTGGTGATGGGTCAGCTGGAGGATGGCGGCGTCGAAGGAGACGTGATCTTCGACCTCCAGGAGAAGTCAATCATGGATTACCTGAAGGCGATGGTCGGACGAGACAAGGTTCGAACGAATTTCCGACTGACTCGAAGCCAACTCTACGCGGAAGACGGGAATCTGACCGAGGCATTTGCCGAGTTCATGCGCCTGAGCATCAAGGCGATAACGGACCAGAGAAGCACCACACGCCACTTCTAGGAGCGTCCAGTTGCCCAGGCTTTGAATCAACCAGACTTCGAACTCCTTCCAGGCGTCTTTGCCAACCAGGGGCAGCGCGAGGCCATTGGCAAGCTTTTGGCCTTTCTGAGGTCCGACGACCGAACATTCACCCTCATCGGACGAGCGGGAACGGGAAAGACCACCATCGTCAAGAACATCCTGGAGAGTGCTGCAAAGGCCCAAATGAGAGTGGGCGGCGGCGCCGTGTCTCACGCCGCCAAGGAGGTCCTGGGGGAGTCCATCGGTGAGAAGAGGGTGCACACGGTCGCGAGCCTCCTGGCGATCAAGTTGAATGAGACCACGGGCAATTTCGAGCCAGACCTCAATGCGCGTCGGTCGGGGCAGGTGCCGATTCGCGGGTTCGACCTCTTGGTGATCGACGAAGCCTCCATGATCTCCCGGGACATGATGGACGAGATGCTCAGCGAAGCTCACCCGGGAGCCAAGATCATCTTCATGGGCGACAATGTGCAGTTGCCACCGATCGGAGACGGGGACGACGAATCGCCGACCTTTTCGGTGTCACAGCCTCGGAATCTGGCGAGGCTGACGGAGCGGGTGCGACAGGGGGAGGACAGTCCCATCGTATCGGTCGCCGACCTGTTAGCCGCCAACATTGAAGGAGAAGGAGTTTTGAGAGCCCTGCGTCCACGAAATCGCATCACGGACTACGATGCGGACTCGGATGCCGGGGTGATCTTCAGCCATGACGAAGACGAGGTCGTCCGCATGCTGGTCTCGGACTTGGCTAAGGATCCGGGGAACCCACGAGGCACGAAAGCCATCGTTTTCAACAACGAGTGGTATGAGAACAGCAGTCAATCCGTTCTGAACCTGAATCGAACCATCAGAGAGATTCTCTTCGCGGACGCCGCGCGGATCCAGTTCAACATCGGAGAGATCGTGGTGTCCTACGCGCAGTGGTCGCCAAGCCCCAAGGAGCCACCCTCGGTCTTCAACGCCATCAGCTACGTGGTGGAAGCCGTGTCTGATCCGTACGAGCAGCAGGTCAAAGCCAAGTGGAAGGGCTCCAGGTTGAACGAGGCCTACTCCGTGATCGATCTGACCCTTCGGGACCACAAGAATCGTCGCGTAATTGTCCCGGTCATCGCGATGTCGGATCTGGAGCGATACAGGAGCGATCTGAACAACCCCAAGAAGGTATCAGGAGCCCTGTTTTTCAGGTTGAGCGAGGCGTTCGCCAACATTCAGTATGGTTATGCGATCACCTCGCACAAGGCGCAAGGGTCGACCTACCGGAACGTCTATGTCTTTGAAGACAACATCGTGGGGAAGACAAACCGTTCCTCGGCCGTGACCAAGAACAAGAGTCTGTACGTCGCCGTCACGCGTCCCAGTCACAAGCTGGTCATGCATTCCAGGCGGAATGCACCACGGGGCGATGGGCGGCCGGAGCCCCGGTTTGTGGGATCGCTGAGCTCCAAGCAAAAGGATGTTCTCAGAGGTCTTCAGGAAAAGGGAGACATTCAGTTTGGCTCCGACCTTGTTTGAGACCCGAGGTGCGGTGCGCTACTTTGGGTTGTTGTGCGAGCCTCTGGACGGACCAGTCGCTTCTGAGCTAGAATCTTATCCGGCACACCGACAAAGATGCTCCGTCGAATTCAGTACCTGCCCATCGTTGCCGTTGCCGCGCTCCTGGTTCTTTCAGCCTGCGACTCAAACGAGGATGATTCTGTTGCCGGGGTCTACACGTTGGTGTCCTTCACCACTCCAGAAGAAGTGCTCCCTGGTTCCTCGGTCTTCACGATCACGGCTGGGCAGCCTTTTGTGGGGGAAATCGGTGGATTTCAGATCACGTTTACCGTCTCTGGGATGCTCACGTTCACCGAAGGTGGCACCTTCCAAATGGACGTCCTTTCCACTCAGGGGACTTCGGCGGGATCGTTTAGCGAGTCGACCGAAATTTCGGGCCTCTATTCGGAGGACGGCGGAACGGGTACAATGACCACAGAAGATCGAATGCTGACGTTCTCCGTTAGCGGAGAGAGGGTGACCGTTGTGCAACCAGACGTCAACACTACCATCATCTTCGACCGGGAGTAGGACGGAAGACTCCTAAAGAACCGAGTTCAGAAACTCGGTCGGCGGCATCTGGGATATACCATCGGCCAGACGGACCATCTCCCGATATTTTTCTGACCTCTCGTGGCCCGGGAGCACCATGTTGTACTCTCTGAATCGCCAGAAGGCTGTCGCGGCCGCGGCGTAGACTACGAATAGTTGGAGCGCATTTCGCTCCGCGGCATCGAGCGGACGGAGCGATTGATACCCCTCCAGGAACCATCGTGCGTTTTCGAGGACGACCGCGCCGCCCTCAGCGCACAGTCCGACAATGGCCATCCCCACATCGAAAACACAAAAATAGAGGGAGGCACCCTCGAAATCGATGAGCGCCACCAAGGTCTCGGCCGAGAACAGCGTGTTGTCGGGGAAAAGGTCTGCGTGGATCAGGCTCGTGGGCAATCCAACGGGAATATCCTCCTCCAGATTCCTGGCGATCCGAGCCAACCAGGCTTCGAACTCCGGATTCAGCCCGCTCTCAATGACAGCGCTGAACGCCGTTCGACCGATGGAGGGCTCAGGCGGCAGGAAGGCGGGAGGAGGGAGGCCGTGGAGCCGTGCCATCTCCGTTCCGATCAGGTTGAGCTTGCGCCGGCTCATGGAATCCGGGACCCGTCCAGGGAGATAGGTCTTGAGCATGACCGGCTTCTTTCCCAATCGAAGGGCAAATTCCCCTTTGAGAGACGCGACCGGTCGTGTCGTATTCAAACCGTGTTCTGCCAGGAACACGAGGACTTTCGCCAATCGCGAAACGCTCTCCCAACTGCTTGTCTCGTTGATTGTAGCCACGAGGAGGCCGCGGGAGGTCTTGAGGAGGTAGCTGGAGTTCGCGGATCCGCCCTGGATGAGGGTGGCGGATTCCACAACAATACCGTAGCTCTGGGCTATGTACTGAATGTCGCGATCGGTAAGGGGGGTACGGTTGGCCATCGGCTAAAACAGTCTGGCTGGTTCAGATCACAGGAAAATTAGGCGAACCCTCACAATACTCCGGAATCAGTAGGCAAGGGTTGTGGTTGTCAGGCGCTGCTCACCTCCGCGAGTACCGGCTTTTGTCGGGCTACGAGGCGGTGGCGATACGACTCATTCCTGTGTTTGGGTCACCCTCTCAGCCACATTTGGCTGACTTACCTGGCGGCTGTGGGCTGAAAAGACACGCCGCACGATCCAAGAACATACAAGAATGAGCACTATGACTCTCTCGTTTGAGGGACTCGGCCTTGAGTCTCGGCTGGTATCTACGCTAACCGAGCGCGGTTACGAAACTCCGACCCCAATTCAGGCCGCCCTGATTCCGGTCCTTCTGGAAGGGCGCGATGCCATCGGTCAGGCCCCTACCGGAACCGGCAAGACTGCCGCGTTCTCGCTTCCCACCATACAACGTTTGCAGTCCGGTGTCGGGCATGTCCAGATGTTGGTGCTGGCACCGACCCGGGAATTGGCCATCCAAGTCGCCGATACCATGTATGCCTATGGCAAGGCTGCGGGCACCCGCGTCCTCCCGATATATGGAGGTCAACCGTACGGACGTCAAATCAGTCGGCTCAGGAGCGGTGTTGATGTCGTCGTAGGGACTCCGGGCAGGCTCCTGGATCTTTGCGAGAAGGGTGCGCTGGATCTGTCGCAGGTCTCGACGGTCATTCTGGACGAGGCCGACGAGATGCTCTCCATGGGATTCGTGGAGGATATCGAGACATTGTTGGACCAGACGCCTAAGGAGAGGCAGACCATTCTACTGTCTGCCACGATGCCTTCCCGAATCAGGAGACTGGCAAAGAAATACCTGCGGGAAGCCGAGTTTTGCTCGGTTGAAGCGGATGAAGGGGCACCTGTGATCAGGCAACGGGCCTATCTCGTGAATCGCAGGGACAAGGTTGTGGCGCTTGTGCGACTGTTCGAGGCGGAGGAGATGTCAAGTGTCCTCATTTTCGCGAAAACCCGGCTCGGTACGGAAGACCTCGCGGCGGCGCTTGTTGAGCGGGGGGTTCTCGCCGAGGCGCTGCACGGAAATATGGGTCAGGATGCGAGATCGCGAATCGTTAGGAAATTCAGGGACGGCAAGATTCGAGTATTGGTAGGCACGGACGTTGCCGCCCGGGGTCTGGACATCGACAATATCACCCACGTCGTCAATTTCGAATTGCCGGCCGATCCGGAGGTATACATCCATAGAATTGGTCGCACCGGTCGCGCCGGTCGCGAGGGAGAGGCAATTACGCTCTTCGCCCACAACGAGACCGGAAAGCTGAGGCGCGTGGAGCGTTTCGCCGGGGTGAAGATGGAGCGTCCACAGCTTCCGACCGTGGAGGAAATTGAAGCTCTTCGTAGCGCCAAGGTGATTGAAAAGGTGAGTGTCTGGATTGAACGAGGGCGTTGCAATGCAGAACGAGAACTTGTCCAGAAAATGATCGAGGAGGGCGGAGATCCCCTCGAAATCGCCGCTGCGGCTCTGCGGGTGGCGCGCGCCGCAGAATATTCCGGCCCGGTCGAGTCCGTCAGCGAGACTGGTCCTCGGCGGGGCGGGAGCAGGGGAACTGATGGGAGAGGGAATCGCGACGGATACGGCCGAAGTGAACCGAGATTCCGTTCGGACGGCGACCGCAGACCGGGCTCCGACTACGGCAGAGGCAAGCGCAGGGAAGGCAGCAACGGGCGTGACAGGAGCCGTGATGGGCGAACAGGGAACACCGGAAGGGAAGTAGTCCAGAGCCATCGCCAGGACGGGCCTCGCTCGCCTCGCCCCCAGACGCAAGGCTTCGAGCGTCGCGGCGGCATGGTCAAACTCGCACTTTCAGCGGGCAAGTCGAGTGGCATCCAGGTAAACAACGTGGTGAGTACCATAGCGCGTCACGGAGGCATCCCCGCCGACGCGATCGGGCGTATCTGGATCGACGACAAGCGGACTCTCGTGGACGTGCATGAATCGGAAGTGCCTCGGCTGTTGGGTAAAAGCGGCGAACTTCGGTTCGGATCGGCCAGGCTGAACGTAGACCTGATCTAACAGGTGAGCCTTTTTGGGTGCTGCGTATCTTTCCCGCGGTCGATATCCGGAAGCAGGCACGCACCATGGCCGACTCACCATCCCAGCGACTCATGCGCGAGGCCATCGGCCTCGCCGTCAGGAACGTAGAATCAGGACAGGGAGGGCCGTTTGCGGCTCTGGTTGTTCAGAACGACCGGGTTATTGCAACCGGTACGAATCAGGTTACTACGTCGAATGACCCGACCGCCCACGCGGAGGTCTGTGCCATTCGTAAGGCTTGTGCCACCTTGGAAAGTTTCGAGCTCTCCGGCTGTGAGCTGTACACATCATGTGAGCCCTGCCCGATGTGCCTTGGGGCCATCTACTGGGCCCGGTTGGACAGGGTCTACTATGCTGCAACGCGGCACGATGCCTCAGCCGCGGGTTTCGATGACGGGCACATTTACCGGGAGCTTGCGCTGCCTCCGCAGGAGCGCACCATCGAGATGGCCCAGCTACTCCGTCAGGAGGCCTTGGCGA
>CAYXSE010000052.1:0-17832 GCA_964466675.1 uncultured Rhodothermales bacterium
GCGATGACGGGACGATTCTGCCCGCTGAAATCTGGAACCCGGACACCCAATTGTGGCGCAAGGTTTCGAGCATCTCGGAACCCCGAAACTATCATTCCGTGGCGCTCCTTCTGGAGAGCGGAGAGGTGCTTTCCGCCGGTGGCGGCCTGTGTAACTGTGCGGCGGACCATCAGGACGGTCAGGTCTTCACTCCGCCCTATCTGTTTGATTCGGCCGGGGAGGCCGCGGTCAGGCCGCACGTCGTGGACGCCCCGGCCGCGTTCGGCTTCGACCAGCCGTTTACCGTGCAGGCGTCCGGCGACGTGTCCTATTTCTCCCTGATCAAGGTGTCCGCCACCACTCATGCCGTAAACACGGACCAGCGGTATCTCAGGCTGGCCGTTGGATCGAGAGACGGTGATCTATATCAACTGCGTAGCCACGCGAACCGAAATGTGATGACTCCCGGCTACTGGATGCTGTTCGCCGTGGATACGCAGGGCGTGCCGTCGGTCGCGCGCCGAGTTCACGTCTCCACGAACCTGACTCCCTTCATCATCTCAGCGGCCGACCGGTTCTCCAGGGAAGGCGACGTGATTGCCGACCAGGTCGAAGCCGTTTCCCCCAACGGAGATCCACTCACCTTCTCCGGTGCTGGGTTCCCGCCCGGGTTGTCATTGGAGCCCGCTACCGGTTTGATCTCGGGCACCATCGAGGCGGATGCGATCGGGAGATACGATGTTCAGCTAGGTGTCACCAACGGAGTAGACACCCATTCCATCCAGATCGACTGGTATGTCCATGGTGCCGCCACCGGCACGATTCTGCGCGAGTGGTGGATCGGGATTCCGGGAACGGAGCTTGAGCTTCTGACGGGCGATTTTTACTATCCGGACTCCCCGTCCGGATCCGAATATCTGGAATCCTTCGAGGCTCCGACGGACTGGACGAACACCTACGGCCAGCGGATCAGCGGATATATCCATCCGGTGGTATCGGGAGTGTACCGTTTCTGGATAGCCAGTGACGACGAAGGGGAGCTTCGCCTAAGCACGACCGACGATCCCGCGGACTCCCTGAGAATCGCGGGTGTGTCTACCTTCACCTTTCCCCGGCAGTGGGACACCTTCCCCGGACAGGCCTCCATCGGAATCCAACTTGAGGGGGGTGAGCGATACTACATCGAAGCGCTCCACAAAGAGGGCGGTGGCGGAGACAACCTTGCCGTAGCCTGGCAAGCGCCCGGAGGACCTCGAGAGGTGATCCCTGGGAGCTACCTCTCGCCTTACAATCAAGCCCCACAGATTGTGACGCCGCCGGATCAGACCAACATGGTTGGCGCCTCGATCTCCCTCGCGATCGCTGCCTCCGACAGGGAAGGAGACCCGCTCGTCTATTCTGCTGATAACCTGCCGGCAGGATTGGAGATAGCGACTGGTACCGGACTGATCTCAGGCATCTCGACTGCACCCGGAGAGCATCGGGTATCCGTATCCGTGGCAGACGGATTCAGCGCGACCGGCGCCACATTCCTCTGGACCGTCGAGTCTGCCGAGGCTCAGCTCGAAATCACAGGAGTTTCTGCTCCCCCCATTCAGATGGGGCTGGAGACCACCCTTTCCGTTTCCATCTCTGGGCCCACAAATTTCAGTGTCGAGTGGACCTTTGGAGACGGATCGACCGAAACAAGCGGCCTGACCGTTTCCCACACGTATTCAGCCCCAGGACGGTTCCTGGTCACCGCGGTTGTCACGTCAGGGATAGAGTCGGAACGAATCGAGTTCTTCCAGAACGTGTTCTCGCCCCTTTCCACCGCCCCGGCCCGCGCTTCGATGGGCATGGCCGTAGACAGTCAGGGGAGGGTTTGGAATGTCAATCCGGATCACAACTCGGTCACGGTTACCGATCCGGTGAGCCTGACACGGATTGCAGAGATTCCGGTGGGAATAGAACCGCGGAGTCTCGTCATAACATCCAGCGGCAAGGTCTTCGTGATCAACCGGCACTCCGCTACGGTATCCAGGATCTCGACATCATCTCTGGTTCGCGAACTGGATCTCTCGCTACCCTACGGGTCGCGGCCGTTTGGCATGGTGCTCGACCCGTCCGAATCCATATCGTATATCACGTTCGAGGCCACGGGGCGTCTCGGTCGCCTCGATCTTTCCTCTGGCTCCTTGACGCTTAGCGCTCCGCTTGGGCCACGGCTACGCCACCTCTCCATTGATGGCGCCGGAGAGGCCATCTACGTCGCCCGGTTCATCACACCACCCCTGGAGGGCGAGAGCACCGAGACGGTGTCGCAGACAGGTGGCGGAGAGCTCCTTGTCCTGAGCACCCCGGGACTCGTTCTCCAACGTACGGTCACCCTGGCCTACAACGACGTGATGGACACGCCCGACGGTGCACGCGGAGTAGCCAACTACCTCGTCACTCCGGCCATCAGCCCTGACGGGGCACGCCTCTGGCTCCCTTCGAAGTTCGACAACATTTTCCGAGGTCGGCTCAGAGACGGGCTGGACCGAGAGCACGACCGGTTGGTACGCAGCGGCCTATCCGTGATCGACCTGGCCTCGGAGGAAGAGGTCGGTGGCGCGCGGCTGGATATAGACGATCAGAGTCCCGCCGTTGCAGCCGCGTTCGGCCCTCGGGGGAACGTTCTCTTCCTTGCTCACGCGGGGAGCAGGACCATTACAGCCATCGATCCCATTCTTGGGCAAAGCATTACGCGGATTTTGGTGGGGCTCGCGCCGAGTCAACTCGCCCTCTCGGAGGATGGCAAAACATTGTTTGTCCACAACTACCTGGGTCGGACACTTGAAGTCCTGGACGTGAGTGCGCTCACCTCTGGTGGAGCTGGCATCGCGTTCACGAGCCTCGGAACCTCGGCAACGGTCAGCATCGAGGCCCTGCAGGCCGAGGTACTCAGGGGAAAACAGCTCTTTAATGACGCCTTCGACGACCGATTGGCAGGGCAAGATTACCTGTCTTGTGCTGTCTGCCATGACGGAGGCGGTCAGGACGGCCGTGTCTGGGATTTAACCGATGGCGGCGAGGGACTTCGAAACACCATCGATTTGAACGGACGAGGCGGAACCGACCATGGTCGTGTTCACTGGACAGCAAACTTCGATGAGATCCACGACTTCGAAAACGATATCAGGGGAGTGTTCGGCGGGACCGGCCTCCTCTCGGAGGTGGACTTTGCCCTCACCGAGAGCACCCTGGGGACCGCAAAAGCGGGACGGAGTGCAGACCTGGACGCCCTCGCAGCGTACGTCTCTTCGCTGACGCGGGCGGGAGCCAGCCCCCTTCGGAATGCCAATGGAACCCTGACTGCGGACGCCCAAGCCGGCCGGGACGTCTTCCGGACTGCCGATTGTGCCGCCTGTCACGGCGGTACACGGTTCACGGACAGCCCCACGGAAGCGTTGCACGACATCGGTACCATCCGGTCTGCCAGTGGTCAACGGTTGGGCGCCGCTCTAACGGGATTTGACACGCCGACTCTCCGGGGCGCCTGGAACAGTGCACCCTACTTGCACGACGGCTCCGCATCTACGCTTGCTGATGCGGTCCGCGCCCACGACGGTGTCGTCCTGTCGCAGACGGACATGTCGTTCCTCGTGGCCTATTTGAAGTCTATTGACGATGAAGAGGTCGAAGCACCGAGAGGCGGAAGCCCCCCTACCATCGCCGCGGTCTCGGACCAGAGCACGCTTCTCGGGATCGACGTGAACCTCATCCTCACCGCTACCGATGAAGACGGTGATCCCATCGAATTCAGCGGAACCGGGTTACCAAATGGGATCAGTCTGGACTCCCAAGGTGCCTTCTCGGGTAGCCCGAACGAAGTGGGCGTGTATCAGGTCACGGCCCGCGCGACAGATGTGGATGGTTCGGACTCAGTTCAATTCGTCTGGCGGGTCGTTCGGGTCGACCTCCCGGTGGTGTCTACCTGTTATTTGATCGCGGACAACAGCGATAGAGCGGATGTATTGACCAGCCTGATCGATGGGGTCGAGACCGTGATCGGGGTGACCGGAACTACCAGTATCGAGGGCGTGGCTTTCAGCCAGAGCCTGGGGCAGCTGTTTGCGGCCAATCGGAACGAACTCGGCCTCATCGACCTTGCCGACGGCACGTACAGCAGCCTCGGCGCGTTCGGCTCTGGCAACGGATCCGCAGGCCCCAACCGATCCCTTTCTGACATCGATGGACTGGCCTTCGACCCGAAGTCCGGCGTTCTTTACGGCACGGCCTTGAAGGTCGAAGAGGAAGACCTGCTGTTTACCATCGAGCCGAGTACCGGAGCGGTGATCCGAAACGGATTCGGGACCGGGCAGGACTACGTCGTGATTGAGGCCGTTGACGGCATCGACAACGTTGACGACATCGCGATCGATCCACATACTGGCACCATGTACGCCGTTGGGACTGGGGGGGGTGTTGGAACGATCCTATTCGTTATTCACAAGCAGACCGGCGCAACGACCGTTGTCGGAAGCGTCGACGCCAGCACCGTGGAAGGCCTCGGCTTCATGACGGACGGACGACTTCTTGGGACTACTGGAGATCGTGGCGAAACGGTGGTGCTCATTGATAAGTCAAGCGGCGCGACCGAGACCATTGCCAGGTTGGGCGCTGGCGGGACAGACTACGAGTCAATCGACTGTCTCGGGCCGGAGGCGCGGAATGTGTTCGCCGGCAGGGTCTTCGAGGATCGAGATGCGAACGGGGTATTTGGCAACGATGACCGAGGCTGGGCCGGCGCTCGGGTGGATCTCTATCGAGACGAAGGTGGCAGCCAGACCGTAGGCGAAGAAGACACCTTCCTGACCTCGGTCACCACCGACAACGAGGGCCGGTTCGAATTCAGATTGGGGAGACTCGGAGGCTTCGTCGCCGAGGTGGACTACGGTTCCATGCCCTCGGGGGCAAGCCCACTCACAGACAACGTTCACTTCGCGACGTTCGTCTCGGATGGAGATGTGGATGAAGACAACCTCTTCCCATTCGCATTCGATCGAGTCGACAGCGATCTCTTCTGCTATTTGGTGGCCGATGAAGGTGCCGGGCTTTCGGGAGGCGATGTCCTGACTCGGCTCAACAAGACATCTTTGGTTGAGAGTGTAGTGGGGGCGACCGGAACGAGCTTGATTGAGGCGATGGCCTTCAACCCCCAGCAGACCGCGCTTTACGCCGCGAACGGAAAACGATTGGGAACCCTGGACGTCCTCACAGGTCGTTTTGAAGAGATTGGTCGCTTCGGAGCAGGATCCGGCGCCGCGGGAGTTATCGAATTCCAAGACGTTGACGGACTCACTTTCGATCCGAACACCGGAACCCTGTACGGGGCCGTCCGGAGACGGTCGCAACCGGATCTGCTCATCGAAATTGACATCGCCACAGGATCCGCGGTCCGAGGTGCCTTCAGCGGCGCAGACTATGTGGTGATGGTTCCCGTAGACGACCGGGGTGATATCGATGATATCGCGATAGATCCTGTGGACGGAACCATGTACGCCCTTTTGAACGGTGAATTCGGGGATGGCCGCCTGGCCATTCTGGACAGGCGAACCGGGGACACGACCGACCTCACCGATCTCGACGATCATGCACTCGAGGGTCTCACGTTCGATGGGGACGGCACACTATTGGCAACCCGGGGAAGCAACTTTCAACAGGTGGTCGTTCTCGACCGACTCACCGGAGCGAGTTCGACGCTCTCGCCGCTCGGTGTGGACGGCAACGAAGACTATGAAGCCATCGCCTGCCTGACCAATCAGACGAACAAGACCAGTGGTCGGGCCTACACGGACCTGAACGGTTCCCTCACGTTCGACCTCGCCGACACGGTAATCCCAGGTGTGCAAATGGCGCTCTACCGAGACACCAATCTCAATGAGCGGCTGGACGGAGAGGACGTTCTCCTCGCCACAGAACGAACTGGTTTCGATGGGACGTACGGCTTCGAGACCGCATCGAAGGGACAATTCCTCGTCGCAGTCCTGGCCGGTGGATACGTATCCAGCTCACAGACTCGGCTCGTCGCTTTCGAGGCGTTTGGCGAGGCGGAAACCGACACCGATTTCGCAGTCTCCATTGGTGTGACGACGGACGCCGCATCCGAGCCCGAGATTCCCACCGAGTTCCTGCTGCAGGCCAACTACCCCAACCCGTTCAATCCGCAGACAACGATCGGTTTCGATCTCCCGTATGCAACGCACGTTCGCGTCACGGTTTTCGACCTGACTGGACGAATGGTTGAGACCCTGGTGAACCAGGCGATGAGTGCGGGAAGCCATGCGGTGGTGTTTGATGCGAGCGCGTTGCCCAGCGGAGTCTACTTCTACACCATGACCGCAGGCGATCGGGTGATGACACAATCCATGGTCCTGATGAAGTAGCCGCGGGCACTCTCGGCAGATGACTACGTTCGTACCCTGCGAACACACCGGGGTACACCGTGAGCTGGATTGACATCATTCCTTTCGAAGAGGCGACGGGCCGATTGAGGCGACTGTACGATCGGGTGAAGGGACCCGAAGACAATGTGGACAACATCATGCTGTCCCACAGTCTGCGCCCCCATTCGATGGAGGGGCATATGGCGTTGTACAAGAGTGTCCTGCACCATTCCGCGAACACCATCCCCAAGTGGTTTCTGGAGGCTCTTGGCGTGCACACGAGCATGCTCAACGAATGCGGCTACTGCGTCGAACACCATTTTGCAGGGCTCTCACGGCTTCTGGGCGATGAGCCTCGCGCCTTGCAGATGCGCACCGCTATGAATTCGGGCGAGTGGTCCGATGTGTTCACGCCGCGCGAGGCGGAGGCGATGGAATACGCCCGGAGATTGACCCTGGCCTTGCCAGATATGACCGAAGCGCATGTCTCGCAGCTGCGTCGGTCAGGCTGGTCCGATGGGGAAATCCTCGAAATCAACCAGGTCGTGGCCTACTTCAACTACGCCAATCGGACCGTATTGGGCTTGGGGGTGTCGACCGCGGGAGACCACCTCGGATTGTCGCCGGGGGATTCTTCAGATCCCGGCAACTGGCAACACGCCTAGGATATGTAGAATAACCACGGTGCGACCAACTGGGCCGGCGCGGTTCGTGGCCCCTAAGCGGATGGTTCGGCGCGTGATTCAGTAGCTGTTTTACTGGAGAACCCCATGAGTGCCACCGCCACCATTTTTGCCGTCGCCTTGAACCTGTTTGCCCTGGCCGCCTGCGTCTGGCTGATCGTCAGCCTGAGCGCACGCGAGTACCCGGAGGGGCAGGCCCCCACCTATCGAGATCCGTCCAGGCATTCGGGGCGCCGGAGGCCCGTTCGCTGAACGGGGGCTTGGTGGTTCGAGGGCCAGGCGCTGCTCGGGAGGAGACGGTTCGAGGGCCAGGTGGCGCTCCAGAGGGAGGTGCCCCGACGAGGTTGCTCAGACCCGGTTCTTTTTCGAACTTGGGGTGATGGAATCATCGCTTCTTCGCTCGGCACCGCTCTGCGGATTGCTTTGCGCGCTTCTAGCCAGCGCTTTGGGGTCACCACCAGCCGTAGCCTCGGCCTCAGAACTGTCAGCGACACCGGAATGGACGCAGGTAGCCCAAGACGTTCGGGCCGGATCCGACACAGACCTCTCCCTCTCCACGGTGGCGACGCCCTCCACTGTGCAAGTCAACCAGACGGTTCAGATTGTTCATACGATCGCGTCCAATGGTTCTGAAGGGGCCACGAATGTGGCGTTTGAGACGGTGCTGGATCCGAGTTTCGGGGCCATCACGGCGGTTCCCAGCACGGGAAGCTGTTCGGTATTCGATCTGGGGGCGATAGTTGGCACTCTGGTTAACTGCGCGCTCGGAAACCTCAGCCCCGGAGGATCGGCTACGATCACCATCAACATGACGGTGTCCAGTCTGGGGGAGTTTATGGTGACAGCGAACATCTTTCTGAACGAGACCGATTCGAATACAGCAGACAATCAGAAGACCATCACGATCGAGGTTGTGGAGGAAGTGGTGATTCCCACCGCTGATCTTCGTGTGTCCGTTTCGACCCTGGAGTCTACCGTGGTCGCCGGCCAGCTCGCCGTATTCAGATTCTCCATCACCAACCTCGGGCCTGACACGACGGGGTTTAGTTTTCAGACCGCGTTGCCTCCGTCTTTTTCCGGTCTGTTGGCAGAGTTTGAGCAGCCCTCCCCGACAAACTCTTGCATCCCGCCAGCCGGTCTCCTACTCGTTTGCACCGCCGGGAGTCTGCCGCCCAATTCTACGGTCACCATTGCTGCTAGTGGCCAGCCGAATGAGTCCGGCATTTTCGAAGTCGAGGGAATCGTTACCGGAACCCTCTCTGACCCGGTGTCGACCAATAACGTAGACGCGGTTTCGCTTAACGTTGTGCCCGCCAGCGCTGACCTGAGCATCGAACTGGTGGCCAGCCAGGCCAGAGTCTCGCAAGGTCAGGACCTCGACTTCACAGCGACGGCCAGGAATGCTGGACCCTCTCTCGCAATCTTCGTCACCGTAGTCATCAACCTCCCAATGTCTACTGATGGAGGGTTGGCCGTTGAGATCATCTCACTACCGGACGAGTGCAGTCGAAACAGTTTGGTGGTGACCTGCAATATTGGGAATCTCGGGGTCGATCGGAATGAGGTGCTTGTCATCCGGTCCTATGCTATCTGGTCCGGCTCTATTGTCGCGCAGGCCAGTGTTACGGGCGACTCCCCGCCAGATCCAGTGGCCGCCAACAACACGGCGTCCACCGCGACCTTGTCTCGCCAACCCAGCACCTCCGGCAACAACCCGGAGTCAGCCGACGGTGGCGACCCGGTAAACATGCTCACGGGGGAATTCATTTTCGATGAGCCGACGGACCTTACCCTTTCCGGCCCAGCGGACATCTCCTTCGAGCGCATGTACGCCAGCCTCACCGGCCGCGACTCGACCCTGGCGCAGCCTTTCGGCCCGAACTGGACGCACAACTACAACTGGAGATTGATCAGGGAGGACCAATTTGCACAAGTGGTCACACCCCGTGGACGCACGTTTTCCTTCCGTGCGAATGGACCCTCCTGGACGCTCGTAGACCCGGTCGACGCGGGATTCACGCTGGTGAATCATTCCGGAGGACTCTCGTTTGCGCAGGCCCAGTCGGGCCTGGTAACTGTTTTTGATGGTTCTGGGCTCGCTTCGGAGATTCACGCGCGAGGCTTCCAGACTTCTCTGACCTGGGCGGGAGGACTGCTCTCTAGCATATCTGACGCGTTCGGTAACGAGATATTACTGCAGTATTCCGGTGGACTGATATCGTCTGTCTCCGATGGTGCGGAGACGACCGCCTTCGACTACACATCAGGGCTCCTGACCACAGTGACTTACCCGGGGCCCGTGTCTTTGTCCTACGCCTACGACCCTGCACACCCGGTCCCGGGCCTCCTCACGACCCGCGAAACTCCATCCGGCGCCTCTCACACCACACAGGTGTACGACGCGGGCGGGCGGGTAATGCGACAAACCGACGCTTTGGGGGCGGTGACCGACATCACCTATGGGTCAGACCTCACCACCATAGCGTATCCGAACGGCTCCACGGCGACCTTCGACCACGACGCGGACGGTCAGCTTGTAGAGATGACCCTGCCGGATGGTACGTCAGCGAATTTGACCAATTCTGACGGCCAGAGGACGGGAAGTACCGATGCCGGCGGAACCAGGAATCGAACGTTGGATGCGGCCAGCGGCCTTCCCACGACCATGACGAGCCCAGGCGGGCGCACCGTGCGGGTGGACTATACCACAGTGACCGTGGCGGGGTCTACTCAGTACCTGACCAACTCGGTGACCTGGCCGGATGGCACTACTTCCACCTATACCTACGACGCCTCGGGACGAATAACCCATGCAGCCCTGCCTGGAGGCGCCGCGTTCGACTATTCGTATTCGTCAAGCGGACTGCTGTCGTCTTACGACAACCCTCTCGGCGGGCAGGTCGCTTTCGCCTACAACCTGAACGGCACACTGGCTTCAACGCAGGACGAAACGGGATCAGTCACCGCATTCGAATACGATGCCCGAGGCAACCGCACTCGCACCACATTTCCTGACGGCGCTTCACGCGCGTGGGTCTACGACGCCGTGGGCAGGCCCGCGACATGGCTGGACGAAAACGGCGCGACGACGCAGTACGAGTACGATTCCAACGGCAACGTGACGGCGATCACCGACCCTGTCGGCGCTCGCACCACATTCACGTACGATGCCATGGATCGCCCCCTTACAGTGACGGATGCCGCAGGATTCTCCAGCCAGGTCAGCTACGACGCGATGGGCAACGTGGTCTCAAGCACAGATCGATCTGGGGGCACGACGACATTTTCTTACGACGCCATGGGCCGGCTACTGTCTTTCACCCGGCCAGATGGATCCCGAATTGCGGCGTCCCGAAACGCCGCAGGGGCACTCACGAGTCTCCAGTTTGGGTCGGGCGAAACCGCCCAAACCGCGTTCGGACTTGATGGACTGCCCACGGGCGCCACGAGTGCGGGAGGTCGGACCACCTCCTTCACCCACAATGCCCTGGGCAAACTAACCGGCGTCATTGACGCAGCAGGTCGAGCCACCACCGTGTCCCGCAATGCCTTTGGCACCATCAGCGGCATCTCGCTGCCTGGTGGCGTTTCCGCTTCCTACAGCGTGAATCCCTGGGGGCTGGTTACGGGAGTGACCGACCCTTCAGGATCAATCTGGACCAGAACGTACGATGAGACGGGGAGGCTGGCTTCTTGGTTCTCGCCCTCGGGCCGCGAATGGTCTGTGACATACAACAGCCGCGGACAGATGGGCTCGGTGACCGGGCCCTCAGGCACCTCGACCCGGAGCTTCGATCCGGCAGGGCGACTCACCTCCGAGACCTCGCCGGAGGGTCACTCCAGGACCTTTTCCTACGACGCCGCGGGCCGACTCACCGGATCCGGGACTCTGCAGTTCACCCTGGATGTGCGCGGAAGCATCACGGCCGCAGGCGGGTACACGGGCACCCGGGATCCTCAGGAACGCCTGGGCAGCTTCGCCTGGCCCGGTGGTCAATCAATCGGCTATGCTCGGGATGCCCTGGGGAGACTGACCTCCCTGACTGATTGGGCGGGTGGTGTGACCAGGTTTACCTACGTGGCCGATGGCCGGCTGCAATCCATCGAACGCCCAAATGGAGTGACGACCGACTACTCGCGGGATTCTGACGGGATGATTCTCGGTATTTCGGAGTCGTTGCCTTCGGGTTCGCTCGCTTCCCTTTCGCTCCAGAGAGACCCACTTGGGAACGTGACGGGAGCCGACCGCCTGATTCCGGTGGAGGTGATTCGCGCTGGGCGCACAACGGCTAACACCTTCGATTCAGATGGCCGCGCGGCAGCTTTTACCTACGATCCGTCCGGGCGAAGACTCTCCGATGGACAGCGAACTTACGCTTGGGATGAAGCGGGCCGACTCGGATCGTCCGGGAGCGCGGTGTTTTCCTACGACGAGTTCGGGCACCAGTTAAGCGGTCCAGGGGGCTTGATCGAAGTCTCCTATCTGCATGACGTCGCAGTGCCTGTGACGGAGCGGGGTTCGGCTTCAATCTGGCGCTATGTCTTCACGCCGGGAGGGCATCCCATGTACCGAATTGCCGACGCCGACAGCTCTCGACAGTTCTTCCACTTCGACGAGGCGGGCAACGCCACGATTCTGACGGATGACTCCGGTACAACCATCGCGGCCTGGATGTTCGACCCCTATGGCCGCATCATCGGAAAGTCCGGTTCGGTGGAAGACAATCCATACCTCTTTGCAGGGGCGTTTGGAGCCAGGGCGCTGGGCGTCGATGGCCTTTATCGGATGGGAGTTCGCGTCTACGATGCGGAAACCGCTTCATTCCTGTCTCCGGAGCCCATGCCCGATCTGATGGACCCGCAGGCGCTGGATCCCTACACCTACGCAGCACAAAACCCTGTCAGATTTGTTGACCCCCTGGGCACCATGCCACAGAGCACGGCCCAAGGTTCGTCGCTGAACAGTGATATTGCGACTGGCTCCGGAGTCGTTGCTGCCGGAGCCTCCTGGTTTAACACCGCAGCCAACGGGTTCGGTAGGACCGGCGTCCGGGCCCTTGTGGATGTGATCGAAGGACGAGCCCCAAATGGAGGCTTGACGACGACCCTAAAGAACAAGGCCGTGCGCGCGGCACAGGAGGGTGCTCGACTCTCCCGGGCTGGGAACGTTCGTGGAGCCACGAAAGCCCTGGCTTCCGCGGCCGACCTGGCCAAGGCCGCGAATACGGTGAAATCTGCCGGGAGCGCAGTGGGCAAGGTCGGCGATGGCGCCATGATCCTGGGCGTCGGCCTCGTTGCATTGGAGGGAAAGGGCCGATTTGACGATGTTGGGACCCGAAACGGCCGCACGCTGGACCAGGCCGTCGATGCCTATGATACAGCCCTCCAGGCGCTGGGTCGGTCCCTCAAACTCAAACGAATCACGCGCGAGCAGTACCGACAACGATGGAGGGCGATCGAGAAACTCAAAGACGCCCGACTCGAGGCGGCACAGAGTGAGTTCATGACAGACATCAGGATCGAGGCGACCCGATTCGCCATCAAGGGACTCGAAGCCACGCTGCCCATCCCCATCGTTTCCATTGGAGACGCCTTTCAGGCCGTGGGCGCAGCCATCAACGGAACACGCGTAGTCAAGTAATCCGATGAAAACACCACACGCGCTGACCCTCCTGGTCCTCCTGGTGCCATTGCAGGCCACCGCCCAAGATATCCCCGACCCGGTCTCCTACTCCGTGTCATATACATACGACGAAACCTCACGCCTCACTGGCGCCGATATCGTCGATCAATTGAGCATCGTCTACGAGTATGATGCCAGCGGCCGGCTCCTCTCATCCTTGCACACCGCGTTTTCAGGAGTTTCCGTACAACCCGGAGACTCGAGTCTTCCCAAAGAGTTTGCACTCTATGACGCGTATCCGAATCCCTTCAATCCCGTCACGACGGTCAATTTCGATTTGCCGCGGCCGGCCAAGGTTGAGATTGCGGTATTCGATATGCTGGGTCGCAGGGTTGCGTTGCTCATGAATGGTGAGCAAGAAGCCGGACGCTACAATGTCCAGTGGACCGCGGCGGGGTTTGCGTCTGGGGTCTACGTGATCCAGATGCTCGCGTCGACGCAGCGCTTTTCGAAGGCGGTGATGCTGTTAAAGTAGCCCGTCATGCGGTGTCTGGGCGCGAGCCGGCTTGGTCCGAGCGAGGTCGGACAGTTTGTTTTGTGCATCTTGTTGGTGTTTGTTGCCCCTCGTTTGTTTCCGATTGCCCTGTAGCTCGATGAGTGAGATTGCTGGAAAAACCGCTCTGATAACCGGTGGAGCATCCGGTATCGGACTCCTACTTGGGCAACGGCTTCTGAATGAGGGACTGAGCCTTCTGATTGTCTGGGACATCGATCATCAGGCCATGGACACTCAGGTCCAGACGCTTACGCAAGCGGGCTTCTCGGCCGTAGGGATGCAAGTTGATGTCACGGACGGCACCTCGCTCGCCGAGGGGTACGCCTCCCTGGAAGGCAAGGGAATCCAGGTGGACATCCTGGTCAACAACGCCGGTATCATTGTCGGAAAGAAATTCGTAGACCACACCCGGGAGGACATTGTCCGCACCTTGGGCGTGAACATCGAAGGCCCCATGCAGCTGACACGCATGATTCTCCCGGGAATGATCGAACGACGAAGCGGCCACGTCGTCAACATCGCCTCTGCCGCTGGCCTCGTCTCCAATCCGGGAATGTCCGTCTACTGTGCCAGCAAATGGGCCATGGTTGGCTGGTCGGATTCAGTCCGGCTGGAACTGGAAGCTGCGAATACGGGTGTGCGGGTGACAACGGTATTGCCATACTACATTGACACGGGCATGTTTGAGGGTGTTCGGTCTCCTTTCATTCCGCTCCTGAGGCCGGAATACGCCGTCGTCCGAATCGTCCGCGCCATTCAGAAGAACAAAATATTCCTCCGGATGCCCCGATTGATGAATCTGGTCCCCTTCCTGAAAGGTGTCATGCCGACGCGTTGGTTCGACGCTCTCGGCGGGCGCTGGCTGGGCGTCTATCGGTCCATGGAGACCTTCCGAGGACGAAAATAACCCCTGAACTGCTATGCCAACAATGATTCGGCCGCCTCGTGAATGTTCTCGAAGAATAGATCCACATCATCAGTCCCGAGTTCGGGATTGATGAACACGACGCGGATTGCAACGCGACCGTTCAGCGTGGAGTAGTTGACCGCAGCGCGCCCGTTTCTCAACATGTGCTCCCGGATACCTCGGTTTAGTTCGTCCATTTCTTCCCCACTCAGGTCAGAATCCCGGTAGCGGAAGCAGACGTTCATGGAAGCAACCGGGCCTCGGAGTTCCAATTGTGGGTCCTCCCTGACTCGTTCAGCCGCGTATTCGGCAAGCGAAAAGAGGCGCCTTACCCGCTGGTCATATCCCTTGTCTCCGAAATGCTTCCAACTCAACCATAGTTTCAACGCGTCGACCCTCCGCCCGCACTGGAGCGACTTCGTTCCCAGATCGCATGCGTCTTCGCCGTGAAACAGGTACGTATCGTGGTTGCATGACGTGGCCTCCTCCAGAACACCCTGCTCCTTCACCAGCAGAGCCGAGCAAATGAGCGGCACCCCCATCGTCTTGTGCGGATTCCATGCGACGGAATCGGCCAGGTGGGCCCCATCCATGAGGTGGCGATACTTCGATGAGAGTAGCACTGAGGCGCCCATGGCACCGTCCACGTGGTACCAAAGCCCTTGGCCTGCGGCCACCTGGGCCAGTTCCAGAATTGGGTCGAAAGCACCAAGGACTGTCGTCCCAGCAGTCGCCGAGACAAAAAATGGCGTTCGACCGTCGTCCCGACTCTTCTCAATGGCGCGTTCCAGCTCGGATGGGATCATGCGCCCATCCGCATCCGATGGAACCTTGACCACGGCCTTGATGCCGAGGCCCAGTACATTCGCGGCCTTCTCAAAGGAATAGTGGGCCCGGTCAGAGACGAAAAGAGCCAGTGGACCCGCCAGGCCGTCCGTTCGAGCGTCCGGCTGGACCCTGTTCCTGGCGGCCAGAACAGCGTTCAGGTTGGCGTTACTCCCGCCCGTGAGGAAGATGCCGTCACCCTCCTCGTAGCCAATCAGGCGGCACATCTTCGCGATCAACTCGCCCTCGATCAGAGTAGCTACCGGAGCGACCTCGTAGGTATACATGGAGGTGTTGGTCAGGGCCGTAATCACCTCACCCGTGAAGCCCGCGAGGTTAAACCCCTGATAGAGCTGATTCAGGAACTGAGGATGCCCGGTCCGCATGCTGAACTTCAGGTAATCCTGTACCAGCCCGATCAATTCTGTATCAGAGACGCCATCCTCCGGAAGAGAGAAATCGATTTTTTCCCGGAGCTCGTCAGGTCTCTGGTGGACGACGACCGGCTTCGACCGACTCGCGTTCTCGCCCAAATACTCGTCGACGATTTCGAAAAGGGATCCGAGGACCTTACGGTGCTCCATGGGGTCTCCAAATGGTGGTCGGGCAGGCGTCCTTGCCTGTGTGCGGCTAGCCAACGAGCCGTTTCTGCTTTTGACCCCCGGTTCAGGCACACTCCTTGGGATTTGACCTGAGGTTTTCGAGTATCTTTTTCTTCCCTTGCGTCGCATTTAGAGAGTGTCCAACTTCCCTCGTTGTCCCTCCCCAGACCAACCAAAAGCAGAGAGGCCCGCCGATGATGATTGTGACGACACCTACGATTAGCGGAAAAAGAATCACCGTGACCCACGGGATGGTCCGAGGCAACACCATTCGAGCCCGGCACGTCGGCAAGGATATAGGAGCAATGCTAAAGAGCATCGTCGGCGGCGAGATCAAAGCCTATGGCCAACTACTTGAGGAGAGCAGGGAGCAGGCTCTTGAACGCATGATGCAGGACGCCCTCAAACTCGGAGCCAACGCCATTGTGTCGGTTCGAATTGCTACGTCCGTGGTCATGACTGGTGCGGCGGAAATGCTCGCCTACGGCACCGCGGTCACCATGGAGGACGAATAGCGGTCCGAAGAAGACCGACTCCGGCGCTCACGTCACATAGTCTTCCATTCGTCCGGAATTTGCTATGTATTTGCTGTGAGCGTCCAGGTACGTATCCCGGACCAGACGATCCACGTCTTCAGCAGACATGAATTTCTCCGAGAACCCGGGGTTTTCGCGATCGATGACGAGTCTGGCCGCACCGACCAGGTGAGCCATGAGCTCCTTGGGGTTCTCATCGCCCACCGCGATTCGGATGGTAGTCCTGGCGATCCCCGCTTCCTGGAGCGCCGACGAGTCCAGTTCTGAATGTGAGGTCAGCGCCGGGCACAATACAGTCGTGTTGGACTGACCCAGGCTCACCTGGTGATGAAAGGTCGGCGCGAGACAGTCAAAGAAGCTGACGAAGCTCTCGCGAGAGAGGCCGGCCTCTTCGAAGTCCACCGTGAAGAGGGGAGCCGGCAAGCCGAAGCGCAACAGCTCCGAGCGGAGACGGTAGTTGGGATTCTCCGGGAGAACGTTTGAGTTGACTCGGATAGCGGGGTGAGAATCCATGAATCGAGCCAAGACGCGCGTATTGATGCACTTTTGCATCATCCTCAACTCCAGAGTTTTCATCCCGCTGATCACCTCGAAAGCCTTGTCCGCGTCCAGAAACGCTCCTTTCACATAGTAGACGCCCCAAAACAGGGTCTCGTCCCATGCAACGCCTTCAACGACTTCGCCCTTTGGGATAAACATGAGATGGTTTTTGGCGATGACACATCCGGCCGTGGCGTTGCCGTTCCCCGTCAAGTCCTTGGTGTAGCTGTGAATGACGTAGTCAGGCCGTTCTTCAGGATCTTTCCGCTGAATCGGCTTGGTCAAGAATGGCGTCGCAATGGTCGAATCCAGGATCACATTGCAACCCGCGGCATGCGCGACCCGGCAAATGTTCGGGGTATCCAGAACATACCCGTGAGGATTACACGGGGACTCCAGGAATACGTGGATGCGCTGTCCCGACTCAAGCCTCTCCCGCTCCAGTACGTCTGCCAGCATGAGTTCGAACTCCTCGGCGGTGTACCCGTCGAACCACTCGAGCCGGATTCCTAGCTTTCGCTTCGATGCATAGTGGTCGTGAAGCAGCTGATGGGTCCCCCCGTATACATTTCGGGAGGCGATTACCACATCGCCCCGACTCAGCACGTGCCCCAGGAGCCCGTCGATGGCGGCCATCCCGCTGTTGAAATTCCAGGCCAGATACTCCGCCGCATAGGGCCCGGCCTCGATATCCACGATGTAGTTGGCCAGAGAAATGGATGTAGGATTGAGAAGACGCGAATAGATCTCGTGCAGCGCCTCCCTCCCATGGAAGGCATCATCTACCCATTCCGTGCACGCATAGATGTAGGTGGCCGTCCTCACAATCACTGGATTCGCCGAGAAAAGGGCGGTGACGTTGTCGAAAACGGGGTACGGGCCCTTGGCGAGCAGCGAGCCGTCCGAATAGTCCAGGCTTTGGTACGCCTTGCGGAACGGATTCTGAAACGTGTCCAGCACTTTGGCCATTTGGAAACAGAGAAACTTCTTGGCGTTGAACCGCGCGATCCGGTCTGATCGATCCAGGCCCTCCAGGGCCTCAAGGGTGATCTCCCAGAGTCGATTGACCTGGTCGTGGGCCTGGTAGAGGTGGATGGCCGTCTTACCAAGCGCGTCTCCAAATTCCGTGTCCGGGTCGATCCCAAAGTGCTCAAGTTGCTCTCTGGCCAGG
>CAYXSE010000053.1:0-17681 GCA_964466675.1 uncultured Rhodothermales bacterium
GGGCAGGTACTCAATGGAGCATACCCTCGATGACCCTGAGCACTATCGCCGACGAAATCTCGTCCTCTTGGGCCAACTGGGGAATGAGAGATTTGTCCGCCGAACCCCGGTACCAATGGAATAACTCGATCGGGTATTCCCGCGAGGAGTTCACGCTTGATCCGTGGATCAGGCATTATGGCGGGATTCAATCCTTAAACCGGGGACTCTTCTACATTGGGGAAGGTGTCCAGGTCGGTGAGGCTGGTGTCGACACGGACAGGGCTATGGCTTTCGCCCATCTTGTCTCGGGACTGTCCCATGGCTTCGTCTCTCTCATGTTCGACCAGGGCTACATCCTGACGGAGCCAAGCCTTCGTCTGGAAGAACTTCCTTTCTTGCGGCCTCATCAGGAGGTTCTGACGGCAGCCATAGATCAACTCGACCGCGCGATCGCGATCGCGGAGACGACAACCTTCGAAATCACATCAGGCCAGGACTGGATCTTCGGACTTGATGTGGACGAGCAATACCTCATCCGCCTTGCCCATTCCTACGCTGCGAGGTACCTCGCATCTTCAGCCAGGAACCCGGTTGACCGGGCGAAACTTGACTGGGTTGAAATTATTCGGAGGATCGACCGGGGTATCGTGGTGGACTTCGCCCCGATCGGCGATGACGACGGCGATGTCCTGGAATGGGACGCGATGAAATTCTATGGTCAGAACCATACCACTTGGGCACGAGCGGACAACCGCACAATTGGCCCAGCGGACGAGTCCGGCCGCTACCAGGCTTGGCTCGATACAACCTTGAGGGCTCGAACCCTGTTTAGAATCGAAACGAGCGACGAGCGTGTTTCTGCCGCCGTCAACCGTCCGACTTTATCAGGCACGGACTTTCGGTACGTAGGGGTCCAGGGACCTTCGGGGGCGTCGTACCACTACTCCAGCCACACGCACAATCGATACCTCTATTACCTCCAGAACGACGCCAACGGGCCCATGCCGATCATGCTGGTGGCAGAAATGGATATGCTAAAGGCAGAGGGGTTGCTGAGAATCGGAGGCGACCTGCAACTTGTCGCGGAATTGATCAACAAGACGCGTGTCAGTCGCGGGGGAATGAATCCCGCATCCGGATCAGATCTGGCCGGAACCTCTGACGACTCTCAGAGCCACGAGGATGATGCCAGCCTGTGGTCTAAACTCAAGCATGAGAAGCGAATTGAGACATTTGCCACCGCTGCTGGCCTGGCCTATTTTGATGACCGCGGATGGGGGGATCTGGTAACTGGCACCCCGATTCATTTTCCTGTGCCTGCGTTGGAGCTCGACCTCCTTTTTGAGGCGAGCTACACGTTTGGTGGAGTAGGCGGTATCGGTGGGGCTCCCAAGCGAGGGTTGACGGGGTTCTCTCCGAAGAACAGCGATGCTCGGCCCAGAAAGTGACGCGCTTGCTCCATGAAGTGTCCGACGGTATGGCCCACTTTCAGAAGCCCCCAATGAAACTCTCCCTCTTGGTCCTCCTCTTCGCCAGTCTCTCCTGCGCGCCAAAGCCTGAGCCGGACGCAGGGGCGATCTCGGATTTCGACTGGCTCGCCAAGTGTGACCTGCCGCTGCGCCGGTCGCTTGAGGCGGCGGTTGATTCGACGGTGCTGTCCTTTACGGGCCAGTCGGAAGCGTTGTTGAATTCTGCGCTTCGAGACGAAATTGAGGCGACCGGGGTGGTTGTGGGATCTGTCATCGGGGATATCTTTACGATGCGCGGGTCTAAAGCCCAGGTCCAGAAGGTGGCGAGGCTTCCATTCGTCATCCGCCTCGAAGGTGAAAAACGCTATCAGCCCCGCTCCGAAAACTAGCTCCCCATTTGCTATCGCAGTCATGACTTTTCGCCGTACCGTCCTCCTTGGACTCCTTCTCCTTTTGGCCGCCCCGGCAATTGCCCAGGTCAACCACTCCGCTGGCTCCAAGATGGGAGTTCGGCTGAAAATGCTTCTCCGTCAGGAGTCAGGAACCCAAAAGAGCGACGGCGTGGTGTTGAATATCTACGTCAAAGGCGACCCTGGCGCCGTGCGTAGCGCTGCGGCCGCTGTGGGCGGAACCGTTCGGACCACCGCTGGCGATATCGCCACCGTGTCGGTCCCGATGGATCGGGTGTACGATTTCGCGGATTCTCCTGGCATACTGAGGCTGGAACGTGGCAGCCGGCATCGGCTACTGAACGATTCGGCGGCCGTTCATGTCGGAGTTGCGGCCGTCCGCGAGGGTGTTGCTCCCCTGCCACAAGGGTATGCAGGGGCGGGTGTCATTGTCGCAGCGATAGATAGCGGAGTGGACTTTCGACACCTGGACTTCCGGGACCCGGTGGACCCCACCAAGTCCCGCCTTCTCTTCCTCTGGGACCAGAACGATCAAGTAGGGCCAGGGCCGACCGGCCCGGGATACGGGACTGAGTGGACACAAGAGCAACTCAACGCAGACCTGGATGGCACAGGGCCAGCCGTGCGCCACGCGGATACCAACGGCCACGGCACACATGTGCTCGGAACGGCCGGGGGAAATGGCGCGGCCATCGGCCAGCACAGCGGGATGGCCCCCGAGGCGGACCTCATTATGGTTTCAGTCGATTTTTCCAACGGAACGGGAGTTCTGGACGGCGCGGCCTACATCTACGAAAAGGCCACGGCACTCGGCCGCCCTGCTGTAATCAATGTCAGTCTGGGAAGCCATAGCGGGGCCCACGACGGCTCTAGTCTAGAAGAACAAGGACTGGCCAACTTGATTAACGAGGCTCCCGGACGCGTTTTAGTCGCTGCCGCCGGAAACGAGGGTAGTGACCTGATCCACTGGGGTGGGTTTGAACTTGAGGCCGACGCTCTTTGGGGGTACCGCCTGGGAAGTATATTTACCGCCCTCGAGGGGGAGGATCCAGTGATCGACATGGCAGGCGTTGTGAGCGGAGCACCACCGGAGAATGTGGAAATCGCGCTTGCCGTTGACAGCCTCACGCAAGGTGGGGGCTCCGTGTTGGCCGCCCAGACCGATTGGATGAGATTCAGTGACCTACTCGCCGGTACCGGTGTCAGTGCATCGCTGTTGTATCGCGATGGATCTGAGGCCGGAGAGTTCCATCTCGAAGTCGGGTTCGGGGGACTGAATTCTACTGCGTTTTCCCTCTTCATCCTGGACTCAGGCGTCAGCGCCAACCCGGAGACGTTGGAAATTAGCGGGTGGGATGCCTGGCGAATTCTATTTCGAGGAGCGGGGACCGTCCATAGCTGGACCGAAGGCAGCATGGCGCCCGAGTCTCCCATTTTGCTACAGGTCGGGTTCGACTTGACGGCACCGGGAGCCCGTTACAGGGCCCACGACAACAACTACAGCGTCGGCCTCCCCGCGACGGGCCGCGACATCATTTCCGTTGGTGCCTCCAACAACATCGTGACCTTTGTCAATAACCTCGGACAGGAAGACAACCCGGCCGTTGTAGGCGATATCGCCTCCTTCTCGAGTCTCGGGCCATCCGCGGACGGCAGACTCAAGCCTGAGATCACGGCACCCGGCCACAAAGTGATCTCCGCCCTTTCCACAGCCATTCCAGTGGAAGAAACGGAGGGCATCGTTGCACCTGGGGGTAAACACCAGATGTTCAGCGGGACCAGCATGTCGACCCCGGTGGTGTCAGGTGCTATTGCT
This sequence comes from uncultured Rhodothermales bacterium, assembly GCA_964466675.1. GTDB lineage: Bacteria > Bacteroidota > Rhodothermia > Rhodothermales > UBA10348 > CAYXSE01. The sequence goes on from CAYXSE010000053.1 coordinate 3,678, forward strand.
CTGTACCTGCAGATGAACCCCACGGCGACAGCCGCCGAGGTGCTGACGGCCATCCAGGACCACGCGACCACCGACTCGTTCACGGGTACGGTTCCCAACAACACCTGGGGCTACGGGAAGTTGGATATTCTCGCGGTGATGACGGCCGGCCTCAACCCTACCAACACCCAGGACGATGTCGTTCCGGGAGTATTCTCCTTGCATGCGAACTATCCGAATCCCTTCAATCCGACCACCCTGGTGGCCTTCGACCTGCCTGCTCCAGGGCTGACGAGCTTGGAGGTCTACAATGTCCTTGGGCAACGCGTCGCGCTGCTCTACGACGGCGACTTCCTGGCCGCGGGTCGGCACGAAGTGTCATTTGACGCCGCCCGGCTCCCAAGCGGTGTTTACCTCTACCGGCTCGCGTCGGAAACGCAGAGCCAGACGAGAAGGATGGCGCTGGTGAAGTAGTTACTGTGAACGAGCGTACTGCTCTGCCGCGCACTCTCGTGGCGCATTCACCATCATCATTGCCGCCTCTGCAGCCTCCGGAAGCGACACCTCGCGGCGAAGGCGGTCGAGATCGTCGTCCTTCTTCAGGATCATCGCCATCAGGAAGTCGTGACCCTTCTCGCTGAGGTTGCCCTTGGCCTTCTGGCCTATACAATCGCAAAGCTCCGCGGCCATGTTGGAGTTTTCCACGCACATCTCCAGGAATTCCTCGTCCGCTGGTGCGTTCTGGGAATTGGTGCCCGCTGAGCTCGAGTCCGCTTTCTGATTGCAGGCAGTTAGTGGGAGCAGGATCAGCAAAAGCAATAGTCTTGATGGGCGCATGTCTTCGGGATGTGGCTTGTTCTCACATGGTGATGTGCCGCAACTCCGAGAACCGGCTCACCCGCCCGCCTGATGCACACAAAAAGGGGAGGACGGCAACCAGCGCCATCCTCCCCTTACTTTATTCTGCTGGGCGCAAGAAAAGCGCCCGGGGTGCAATTACATCGTGTAGCGCAGTCGAACGAAGCCCAGCCCACCGTTGTAACCAATCGGCGTACGACGCGGGTAAGGCATACCCTGCGAGAGTCGCGTATCGATTTTCGTCGGGAAGGCGTTCAACAGGTTGTTGGCGCCAGCGATGATCGTGAAGTTGGGATTCACGTCGTAGCTGCCCTCGATGTCGATGAGGGTTGCCGGGTCGACCTCTTCGCGCGTTCCGCGCTCATCGATCGTACTTCCGTAGAAGTTTGCCCTCAACATCGCCGTAAACTTGTCCTTTCTGTGAACCACTGCTGCGCTGGCGCGGACGTTCGGCAGGTTGTTCTCGATGTTGAACACTCCGCCGTCCGAAACCGGATTGACGCCGTTAACCTGTGTCTGTCCCGTCACCTCGGTCTCGTTGTAGTTCAAGGCCAGGTTGAAGTCAGTATTGACACTTCCTGTCAGAACGGCGACGATATCGAATCCGCGTGTCTCGGTGTCGAGCGCATTGGTATAGAATGCGAGCTCCGAGAAGTTGGGGTCGACGATTGGCAGACTCCTTGACTTCAGAATGCGGCCATCAACCTTGATCTGGTACACATCGGCCGTGAAGCTGATGCGAGGCGCCCTAACGGCGAAACCGAGGCTAATGTTGGTCGCGTCCTCAGGAACGAGGGCTTTGCCTCCCAAGCTGACTGCGAGCGGGTCTGTCGGGCGAACGGTTCCTTCCTGGACCTGAGTCCCCGTTACGCCATCAAACGAGGTGGTGATCGTCACCACATTCGCCTGACCCGGCGTCGGAGCCCTGAATCCTGTCGAGATGCCACCGCGAAAAGTTAAACGGTCCGTGATGTTGTACCGAATGGCAATTTTGCCATCATTGGTCGTACCGAACTCCGTGAAGTCCTCATAACGCGCCGCAACCTGGACGAGAAGAGCCTCAGTGGGTTCGAACTCACCTTCCACGTAAGCGGCCCAGTTGCTACCGCTAAACTCTCCAGCGATGCTGGGGGCGGTTCCAGTAAAACCGTTGGAAGACAATCCGGGCGCCGCGTAGTTCTCACCGGTGTTCGGGTCAACCAGCTGTGACACACCGGCCCAAGGGCCCGCGAGCCAAGACTGTTTGTCGCCGACGTACATGGTGTAGGTCTCCTTACGCCATTCGAGTCCACCCGCCAGGTTGAACTGGTCGGTGACCGGATAGGTCAGATCCAGGTTCAGGCTGACGTCTTGCTGCTGAAGATCGCCGGGCTTGAAGTCCAGCTGGGACTCGGGACCCCAGGATGCGTTCAGGGAGCCGAGCAGGGTGTAATTGATCCGGTTGGATCCGTAGGAACTGCTGACATCGTAACCCAGGCCGCTCTCAAGGACTCCCTTGATTCCAACGATTCCGCTCAGGTCCGTCTGATCGCCCTCGAAGCGAGGCGTGAAGCCCGCTGGGAAGGTATCACACCAGCAGAAGTTGCCATCCGAAGGATCGTTCGGGTTGGCTGGCATCTGCTCCAGAGCTCCTGATCTTCCGGGGGGGCGGTAGAAAAAGCTGTAGTTGCCGTAGGTGTCGGCGTAGTTACCAAACGTGTAAACGCTGACGGACTCGGTCAAGTCGATCCCCGCGTTCCAGACGCTTCTGAAACCACTGCTCTCGGGACGCCCCCAGTTCATCGCGGGATCCTGGACACCTTGGATGCCACTAGCTGTCGCGGCCGTGGCCGCGGCATGCTGAACACCACGAGAAAGCTCGGGGCTATTGGTGTACTCGGCGCTGATATTCAAGAAGCCTCTGTCGGTCAGAGGCAGTCCAATGTTTCCAGCGAGTTTGAGGTCGGTTTCGCCCTCATACCACTGGCCCACCTGCGTCTGAAACTCAACGCCTTCGTTGGAATCCTTGAGGAGGAAGTTTATCACGCCAGCGATGGCATCTGAGCCATACTGGGCCGCGGCACCGTCGCGAAGCACCTCGACACTCTTCACCGCAATCGACGGAATCATACCGACGTCCGAGGCATGGGCACCAACGTTCATGGCCGCCCCGAAGTGGGCAATCAACGCCGAACGATGACGTCGCTTGGAGTTCATCATGATCAGCACGTCATCCGGCGGGAGGCCGCGAAGAGACGTGGGCCTAACGAACGCCGAACCATCACCCGTAAGCGGGGTCGCGGTAAAAGACGGCACCAAGTTCTTGAGCGTCTCGGTCATGTCGCCGTTGTTCTGGCGCTCGAGGGCTGCGGTGTCAATCTTGTCAATCGGAGTTGGCGACTGCATGGCGGTCCGGCCTTTGGAACGGGTACCTGTCACGACAACCGCATCCAGGAGGACAGCATCGGAAGAGAGCGAGAAGTTGGCGGTGGCCGTCCCGCCCGCTGTCACCGTCACCTGTTGCGACGAGGAGGTGAAGCCGAGGAAGCTCGCCCGAACCGTGTGGGTGCCGGCCGGAACCGAGGGAATTGTGTAGTTGCCATCAATGTCCGCCGATGATCCGATGGCATGACCCTGCACGACTACGTTCGCGCCAGGAAGTGCATCTCCATTTGCATCGGTGACTGAGCCACTGATAGTTCCGGTCTGTGCAGCAACCGTAAGGGGCACACTCAACATGAGTGCGAACACAGCCAGTATCCTAAATTTCATTATCAACTCCATGGGGGTTTTTGGGTGGGGGAGATCGCAACCTGGATAGGTTCGGGACCTTCTGAGTGAAGCTCAAGGCCGCGGGAAGCTGATCTACCCCGCAAAAACGGGCTCCCCGTCCACAAAGAAACGGGCTGCCGGGTTTAAACTCAAATTAATCGCCGTATTTGCGGGGCGACCATGACTTAGTATGCAGTCTCTCGTGGACGACAAAACGCCTCTCGCGAGAACCCGACCGACATGACACCTTCAGATCCGAACGATGAACTGGAAGTCCACCTGAGAAGGGTGCGCCTGGTCAACGAGGATTTCCAGATCCCGCTCATCGACTTCTGGGACCCGGCAATTGTAGACCAAATGGATCAGCTCATCGAAAAAAACGGGCGAATCACGGGGGCCATTGAGGGCTACCGCCTTCAATACTATGAGGGCGATAATCTCCCCATCGAGCTGAATATCCTTGACCGCGACTCCGGCCGGAGAATCGCTCAAGATGGATCCACGGATCCAGAAATCCTGACGCTGCTAAGGAAGCGATTGGAGCGGGAGCGGAACGGCTAGCCGGCAGCCGAGGCTCCGAGCGGCCTCCCGGACTCAGGCCGCGCGGCGGATCGGCGACCGGTCATCCTTCATCGCTGTCAGGTCCACCTTGCTCATCGTGTTACGCTTCATGGGTTCCTCCGACGGCGCGCTCAGATTCAGCTCCCCACGACGGAATTCGCCGATGAGATGGAAGAAAATCATTCCCGCTGAAGAGACTGTAATTAGGCCCAAAACGACGATTCCTGTCCAGATTACGAACTGCATGGCTCCAGAAGGTTGGTAGTACCTGGTGCCTTGCAACCCGTGTACCAAACTCAGCGCATCCAAGGAGGCTTCAACGCCGCAATCCGTTCGAAGGCAGGGCAGTCATCCGCGTGCGCCCCTGGCAGGTAGCCCGTGCTCATCAGAAACTCGTTCGTGATCTCCCCGCCCGTGAACTTGAACGTCTTCTTGAAGAGCTTGACCCACTCCTCCCTGGTCAACGGATGGTGCGCATCCAGCCAAGTTTTGAACGATCCATGCGTCCCCCGCAGGGAGATGATGCAACCCGCGTTATGGATCGCGGCATTAACCTTCAGCTTGTTTCGGATGATCCCCTTGTCGCTGAGCAACCGGGCCCGATCCTCCTCGCCGTAGGCGGCCACGGTATCCACGTCGAAACCGCCAAAGGCCCGCCTGAAGTTTTCAGTCTTCACCAAAATAGTCAGCCACGACAGACCCGCCTGGTTGAGTTCCAGCACCAGGCGTTCGAAGAGTACGTTATCGTCCTCCACCGGAAATCCGTAGACCGAATCGTGGTACGGTCCGTGCCATTCGTGGCCCTTCGCCACCTCGCAGTACCAACTCATCGCCGCGCTATCTCCGCCGCGTTCCGCAAGTCCGCCGCCACCGCCCGGAGTGTTCCGGACACTCTGTCGATCTGGCGGCTCACCTCGAGCCAGGCATCCTCCTCGATGGCCTCCCTCACTCCGGGCAGCGTCTTCACCCCGTAGCCGGTGTAGAATCCTGGAGCGTAGATTTGATGGCGAAACCACGGGCGCCTTGGTAGTCCCTCATCGCTCGTCATGGTACGCTCTGCCTGGAAAAGCACCCGATTCAGTTGTACTGAACCCGGCGCGCCCTTCATGGCCTCGGACAACGCTTCAGCGGCGGCGGTCAGCTCTTCCCTCGCGTTCAGGAGCGGAGCGAAATTTAGGTGTGGCACCTCCGGGGGCGCTTCCGGGGAGACAAAAGGCTCCCTTGGGTCGGAGGCCAGTTGGTAGACTCCATCCTCGATCAACTCGCGCTCTCGTGCGGATGCCTCGCGCCTGGAATTCGCGAGACTCACGACTTCATCGACGTATTTCGAGACGTTATCGGCGAACGCCACGTACCGAAACGGGAGTATGTCTGCATTCGCCAGCCGAGAGGTAACCCGGCCGGTGATCTTGACCAGCGTGGAGCCGTAGACGAATCCCGGATCGCCGAAGCGGACGTAATAGTCGTAGGAATCGAAGGCCGAGTGGTAGGAGCCGCCTCCGCTCTCGCCGCCGAAGCCGAGGTTCAGAGAGGCTACGCCCAGGTGTTGCAGGAAGGGTGTGTAGTCCGATCCCGAGCCGAGAGGACTGATCCGGAGATCGGCGCGGGTGTCCGCCTCCTTTTCGCCAGAAGCTCGGCGACGCGCCCGCATACGATCGGCTACGGATACTCCGGTTTCCGGGTCGTTCACGTGCCGAGCCACCTCATTGATGAACGGCTCCAAGGCGTGCGACCCGCCCATCCCCAGAAAGCCTCGACCGGATCCGTCTGTATTGATGTAGGCCACAGCCTTGTCACGCAGTTCGTCGGCATGGTGTTCTACCCACTCGGTGGAGCCGAGTAAACCCGGTTCTTCGGCGTCCCAACTGGCGAAGATGATTGTGCGCCGCGGGCCGTCACCGGCCTTGGCGAGTTCACCGAGGATTCGAGCCTCTTCCATCATGGCCACGTGGCCCGAGGCCGGGTCGCCTGCGCCGAAAACCCACGCATCTCTGTGGTTGCCCCGGATCACCCACTCGTCCGGAAACTCGGAGCCTTCCATACGGGCAATCACGTTGTACGCGGGCACGAGGTCCCAACTGAATCTAAGCTTGAGATGGACGCGGGCCGGTCCCGGCCCGATATGGTAGGTGATCGGGAGCGCCCCACGCCACGAGGCCGGAGCGACCGGGCCTCCCATCTGCTCCAAGAGAGGAAGCGCATCGCCATACGAGAGTGGCAGGACAGGAATCTTCATGATGGTCGGCGATTCCTCGACCGTGTACCGCTCCGCGTCCGCGGTCGCCCCCACGAAGGGCGTCAGGGGATCGCCCGGGTACGTGGGCATATCGGAAACAGAGCCACGTTGCGCGCCCCATTCCATGCGATAGGGCCCTTCCGGATAGACATCTCCCTGGAAATAGCCGTCGTCGCGCGGGTCTGAATACAGCAGGCATCCGATGGCGCCGTTTTCCGCGGCCACCTTGGGCTTGATGCCTCGCCAGGATCCGCCGTACCGGGCGATGACAATCTTCCCCTCCACGGAGATGCCACGTTTGGCCAGTTCCTCGTAGTCAGAGGGGATTCCGTAGTTCACGTAGACCAATTCGGCTGTCACATCTCCGTCGGCCGAATACGCATTGTACGGCGGAAGCATGTCCGTCCTTACACCAGAGGTCCCGTCCTCCGCAATCTCCGGCTCCTCAAGAAGGGCCGTGTAGGAGACTGGAGAAACCAGCTCGACCACGCGCTCCAGCGGGGTTGGAAAGAGCACATCGTAACGAACGATCTCGGTATCGTATCCCCACTCGCGGAAGAGGTCCGCGGTCCATTCGGCGTTGGCTTTACCCCAGGGAGAGCCGACGTGCTGCGGCTTTGACGTCATGTGCTTCATCCACCGGTCCAGGTTGCCCGGGGTCACCATGGTATCGAACCGTGCTTCCATGGCGAGCTGTGCCTGGGATCGCTCGGCTGAAAACCCGATCAACGAAGCCTCATCCGGCCGAGGTTCTTCGCCCAACTGCGCGGCGGTCAGTGCGATGAGACAGGAGAAAGCAAAAAGCGTACGCATGGCGGGGCCCGGACTGTTGGGTTGTCCAAGGTAAGCCGATTCAGAATCCCGGCACGCACTCGCGTGAGGCTCGGGCCTTCCTCGGTTCCGAGCGGATCAGCCGTCAGCCTTCACGTCGAAGATCTTGTTGATGATCTGCCACCGGCCGTCGACCTTGAGGAGGGACATATAGTCCACGATATAGACGCCCGGGTAGTCGAGGACGATCTTGCCGACGGCCGCATCCCCCGTCACGTCCACCCAATCGATGTATCGCACTCGCTCGGCCTCATTCTCCGCGGGTTCACCCGATGCCCCGGCGATGTAGGCTTCGCTCGACCTCGTATTCAACTCGCCATCTCGCATCCAATTGAGGCTGGATATCGGGTGAAACACCCTCTCATGATGACTACCGTCCCCGGTTGCGTGTCCCCGGAGATAGTGCCGAAGCGCGGTCTCCACCGCCGACTCCTCTACCTGATCCGCGTCGATGTCGCAGGTGGCTCTCTCTCGGGTGTCCGAAAGCGCGACGGCTTTCCACCCCTCTGAGCCTCTCACAAATTGAAAGTGATTGATTCCGCAGTGAGAGAAATCGTCCCCCAAATAGAACGCGTAGTCCATCCACGCGGAGGCGAAATTCTGCCGGACGTCGATCTTCAGATTCCAGAATCGCTCGTCCCACTCTCTATCGTGAGGGGTTCCGACGGCGGTGATAAAGCCGTCGACACTTGATGCCTGGGAGAACGGTGTGCCATCGGGCCGATTGCCGCTGGACACCATACGAGCGCCGGGAGCAAACACCGCGCTCACCATGGAAGAATCGCCGGCCAACATGCCGTCGAATAGCTGAGTGATCATCGCCTTTACTTCCTGTTCCGGCGATTGGGCGGAGACCGTGGAGAGAGTGATAGCGAGCAGAAATAGAGTCGTGAAAACGCGGCGCATGACTCGGTATGTTTGGCAGTACAGCATTTAGCAGACGCGCGAAGAGAACCGGAGTTGCAGCGGGCTGGATACAGCATCGACATGCACCGGAGTATTTTGGCGCTCCACAGCCAATATCCAACATCCCCCATGGATAGGAGAGAATTCATCAAGCGGGGCAGCCTGGCTCCGACTGCGCTTTTGCTTCCTCAACTGGGGTGCGATAGCGAATCCGAGCCAGACAAAAACATTACGCCCCGCAATCCGGACGAGTCCATTGTCATCGTCGGCGCGGGTGTCGCCGGGCTTAGCGCCTCGAGGACTCTTCGGACACTGGGGATCACTGACGTCACCATCCTCGAGGCGAGAGAAAGGGTTGGGGGGCGCGTCTGGACCAGTCAGGATTGGGCCGGCACCCCGCTGGACCTTGGCGCCTCCTGGATTCATGGAATAAGCGGAAACCCGATTGACGCCCTGGCGCGCAACGCCGGGGTCCGGACCATCACCACCGACTACGAGAATCTGATCATCTTCGGCCGAGACGGGCAACTTCTGAGTTCCGCCCAGGAGGCCAGGCTGGAGCAGTTGGCGCAGGAAGTCGTGAGAGCCATCGGTCAGTCTCCCCCCGGAGACTCGCTACAAGGGGTCGTCGAGGCCCTCTTGGCCGGCCGCAGCGAAGACGAGCAGGCGATGATCAATTTTCTACTCAGCTCATTCGTCGAGCTCGGATTCGCCGCTGATATCGGGCAGCTTTCAGCGCTTTCAGTGAACTACGGAGAAGAGTTCGGAGGCGATGATGTGCTCTTTCCCGGCGGGTACATGGACGTTTTCGCAGACGCGATTGCGGGAGCCGACGTTCAAATGGGAACGCGCGTAGACCGCGTAACGCTCGGCTCCGGCGGCGTCTCGGTTTCGACCAATCGAGGTGTATTCCAGGCGGATCGCGTGGTCGTCACCCTCCCCCTCGGAGTGCTTCAGCGGGGCGGCGTGGTGTTCGATCCACCGCTTCCCGCCGCGAAGCTTGCTGCCATCACCAAACTGGGGATGGGCGTCCTCAACAAGACGTATTTGCGATTTGAGGAGGCTTTCTGGCCTGCCGCCCCGGATGGCATCGGATTTATCGCTCCCGACAAGGGAGAATGGGTGGAATGGCTCAACATGCGCCATTACCTGGACAAGCCCATTTTGGTAGGCTTCAATGCGGGTAGCTTCGGGCGGGAAATAGAGACTTGGTCGGACCAGGCCATTGTGAGTTCTGCCATGGAGACCTTAAGAACCATGTATGGTAGCGCCGTACCTGAGCCGAACGCATTCCAAATCACCCGGTGGGCCTCCGACCCCCTGGCCTACGGCTCCTATTCCTTCTTGCCGCCCGGAGCGGACGAAGACACCATCGAAGAACTGGGTAGACCGGTCGAAGACCGGATTTTTTTCGCTGGTGAGGCCACGTCTGTCGATTACCCGTCGACGGTCCATGGTGCATTTCTCACGGGAGACAGGGAAGCCCGCAGGATTGCGCGGTTGTAGTCGCTAGTTCATATTACGGCCACACGCCACACGCCACAGCCACAGCCACAGCCACACAGCCATCCGACGACCGATATGAACCGCGTGCTCCCCTTCCTCCTGCTCCTGCTAGCCACTCCCGCTTCGGCCCAACAGCAACTGGATGAGGCCTACGGAAAGAAGATTGCCGAGTACACGACGAGTGATCGGTTCTCCAACCAGATGGTGAACCACCTACCGGCCTCGGACACGGTTCCCTCTCCCTTAGACCACTTTGGAACCATCGTCGGGGCGCCGGGCATCCTGCACTACACCAGCGAGATTTATGGCTATCTCCGGGCGCTCGCTGACGCTACGCCACGCGTAAGCGTACGGACCATCGGGAGGACGGAAGAGGATCGAGAGCAGATCGAAGTGATCGTGACCGACGAGGGGACGATGGAGGATCTGGAGACCTATCGGTCCTACCTGAACCGACTGGCCGATCCAAGGACCGTCTCGGAAGAGGATGCCAGTCAGATCATTGCGGCCGCCAAGCCCATCTACTACATCACCGCCGGGCTTCACTCCCCCGAGACCGGCAGCCCGGAAATGGTGATGGAGCTGGCCTACCGACTGGCCGTCTCCGACGATCCCATGATCCAGGCCATCCGCCAGAACGTGATTCTGATCTTTACGCCGGTGGCCGAGCCCGATGGGCGCGACCGCATCGTAGACACGTACCGCTACAGAGCCGACCATGATGGGGTCGGCCCAAGTCTTACTTATTGGGGCGCATACGCGGCGCATGACAACAACCGGGACGGCTTTGGCCTGGCGCTAAACCTCACACGCAATATTCTCGGCTCCTTCGACCACTGGAAACCGCAGCTCATGCATGACCTGCATGAGTCCGTGGCCTACCTCTACACCTCCACGGGGCTCGGGCCCTACAACGAGTGGATCGATCCCATCACGGTCGATGAGTGGAATAACCTGGCGTACGAAGAGGTCAGCGAACTCACCCGGTGCAACATGCCCGGCGTCTGGACCCACGGCTTCTACAACGGTTGGGCCGCCAACTACCTGATCTGGATCGCGAACACCCGGAACTCGGCTGGAAAATTCTACGAGACCTTCGGCAATTCCATTCCCGAGACGGTGGAACGAACGCTCGCCACCCGTCAGACATCCCGGCTTTGGTACCGGACCAATCCGCCCCTCGAAAAGACCCTGTGGTCGCTCCGAAACAACACAAACTACATGCAGAGCGGTGTGCTTGTCGCTCTCAAGTACATGGCGGACAACGCCACAGAGTTCGTCGAAAATTTCTGGATCAAGTCCAACAACTCCCTGGAACGAGGCCGCAGTGAGGCGCCGTACGCGTGGGTGATTCCGAAAGAGCAACTTCGGCATTCTGGCGTCACCGGCCTGGTAAACCTTCTCATGGACCAGGGGCTGGAGATCCACACCGCGGACGAAGACATCACTTGGGAAGATCAGGGAGAGGACCAGGCAATCGCCGAGGGCGACTATGTGGTTCGGGCCGACCAGCCCTACAACACGCTGGCGCGTGTGTTGCTACAACCACAAACCTTCCCCGAGGGCGCTAACGCCCCCTACGACGATACCGGATGGACGCTTCCCTTGGCCCACAATGTCGACATCCGGCGCATCGAAGACGCGGCCGTGCTGGACGCTTCGATGTCTCAAGTGACCGGAGCCGAACGGCCCACGGGCGGCATTGAGGGGCGAGGCCGATGGCTCGTGGTGAACCACACCACAGACGACAACTTTACGGTGCTTCGGTTTGAGCTAGGGTCGGATGTGGATGTTCTCGCGGCAGAACTTCCCTTTGAACATGGCGGCACTGAATTCAGTTCGGGATCCTACATCATCAGGGGCCCTGTGGACGGCCTGGAAGAGGCGGCCGAACGGCTGGGTGTGCCGGTGATCGCATTCCGGAGCAAGCCCGATGTGGCCACGCACGCCGTCGAGGTGCCAAGGGTGGGACTCATCCACACCTGGGTCTCCACGCCCCAGGACGCCGGCTGGTGGCACTTCGCGTTTGACGAAATCGGGATCCCGTACACCTACCTGTCCGAACAGGACATGGCCACGGAGGACCTTTCTGATTTCGATGTCCTGATCATGCCAAGAACGCGCGCCTCTTCTCAGGCTCTGGTGGTCGGAAACAGCCGAGTCGGGCCCGCTCAGCCCTGGCAGCAATCAGAAGAGTACCCTCACATCGGGCACATAGACCAAACGGACGACCAGCGCCGAGGGATGGGCTATGACGGCCTCGCCGCACTGAGCGAATGGATCCACCGGGGTGGTCTATTCATCACTTCGGGCTCAACGGGCGCCTTCCCCATCGACATGGGCATCACCCGGCGAATCTCCGTCAGCAGAACCAACAGCCTGCAGGCGCGGGGCTCCATTGTCCGAACGACCGTGGCCGATTCGACCAGTCCCATCATCTATGGGTATGGCGAGAGCCTTCCAGCCTATTTCAGTGCAGGCCCGGTCTTCAGCATCAACACTGGCATGGGTGACGCACGCACGCCTGACTGGTACAAGGATGAGGCTTGGGCGGCAGAAGTCCCGCGAACGGTGCTCTCATTTGCCAAAGACGATCTACTCATGTCTGGGATGCTAACTGGCGAAAACGAGCTAGCGGGAAAACCGGCGGTAGTGGATATACCTGTTGGTGACGGCCATGTCGTTCTCTTCGCCATTCGTCCCATCCGTCGGTGGAACACCCACGGAAATCACGCGCTGGTTTTTAATGCCATGATGCACTGGAATGATCTCCGGACCGGCTGGCCAGAGCGGCCTGACCCGGACGCGAATGACGATGACGCCGGACTGCTCGAATGGGCCACGACGCATTGAACCGGCCCCCAAGCCCATCCGTCAGACCAACCGAACCCGCTACCCGGCCGTTGACAGCTGGTCCAGACTTACACTAGCCTCTCGCAGACCCTATTCCCCGACCGATGCAATTTCGTTTTGAGTTTCGAGACGGCGCAGGCACCATCCAGGGAACAGGACGGACTAAGGGCAACTGGTTTTTTGTCGAACTGAACGGCGTTCGATTTGACGGCATGACCCTGGACGGTCTGGTTCCAAGACCGGGGAGACAAGAAGGAATATCCAGGTTTACGATAGACGGAGGGTGTCTGTGCGAATGCCAGCTCATCGCAGAATTTCCGGTTCGAGTCCTCGTCGACCAGGGAGAGACGCTCGCAACCCTAAGCGCCGTCATGACCATTGGCTCCTACGACCACGCCGTTTGGGAGGACCCGGAGTACGCCTTGGCTCTCGGGATCACGCTGAAAGGTGTCCACTACGAGACGATTGCAGAGACCGATTCGTTTGAGGAGGAACTGGTAAAACTCCAGGCCTCCTTGCCGGAGAACAGCGTGATCACTACCTGCTTTTTTTGCCAACTCTCTGGCTACCACCCGATGGGACGACTCGAATCGTCTGGAAATCTGGCTTGTTTCAGGGATGTCGCTGAAGAATACGTTCAGGTCCGTACGGAGGAGGAGCTGGAATCTGTCTGGGACCGGCATACCGAACTCGTTCAAGAAATCGACCTTTGCAACTCGTTCCAACTCCGGACAGTAGGCCACGGTGGCCGGTCCATCAAACCCCTCTCCGACGTCGGACAGAGATGTTTGCGGCCTTTTTGGAAACCTCTCGTCTGCTAGTTGTAAGTCCACATCGACGAACGCCTCGGCTAGATGCTCAATGACCCGGTTGACTCGAATGACCGAAACTCGGACCTGGAACAATGGGGCCGGTATAGGGCGGAGTTGCACCAATTCATCCTCAAGCGAATCCGAAACCCGGCCGTCGCGGACGATCTTGTCCAGGATGTATTTGTGAAGGCGCTGACTCAGAGGCATCAGCTCAAGAGTCCCGGGAAACTTCGCCCTTCCCGAAGACTGCCGCGCGTGCTGACTCGGATCGTCGGCGTCGAGCGAGGCGCCTCCCCACCCGACTGAAGACGCCGTATCTTGGGGGACCATGCCCAAAGATCGACGATACAGCGAAGACCAGATCAAGGCCATTTTCAAAGAGGCGGCGGCGGCTCAAGAGAATGCGAAAAATAGTGCGTCCCATGGAGAAGGCCTGACTCTCGCCGAACTCCAGGAGATCGGAAAAGAAGCGGGCATCACGCCTGAGTTTATTGCTCGGGCAACCAGCAACATCCAACTCGACGATTCGGACTCGAAGTCGAAGTCGAACCGGTTCATGGGACTCCCGGTTGGCGTATCGAAGAGTGTCAACCTCCCGGGCCCTCTTTCGGACGAGGGCTGGGACCGATTGGTGGTCGCTCTCCGCGAGACCTTCCGCGCTGATGTAGCAGGACCCTGTCAAGGTATGTTTGGGCATTTCAGGACATTTTC
>CAYXSE010000054.1:0-17487 GCA_964466675.1 uncultured Rhodothermales bacterium
AGGGCATGTAGCTCTCGTTCGTGTGCGGGTCTCGATAGGCGAGCTTCTTTCCTGAGTGCTCCTGATGTCCCTTGAGGTCGAAATCGGTTCGCGAATGGATCCCTTCCACTTCCTGCCAGCCGAAAGGAAACTCGTACTGGATGTCGAAGGCCGCATCCGCGTAATGGGCCAGCTTCTCGTGTTCGTGCCACCGAAGCTTTGAAGCAGGGATGCCGTTGTCCAAATGCCACTGCATTCGTTTCTCTCGCCAGTCCTCGAACGCCGTCATCTGATCGCCGGGCTTGACGAAGTACTGCATCTCCATCTGCTCAAATTCTCGCATGCGGAAAATGAACTGACGGGCTACGATCTCATTCCGGAAGGCCTTGCCTATCTGAGCGATGCCGAAGGGCACCTGCATCCGAGAAGTTTCTCGGACGTTGTGGAAGTTGACGAAGATTCCCTGGGCGGTCTCCGGACGCAAGTACACCTTGTTGTCCTCGCCCGCCAACGCCCCCAAGCGGGTCTCGAACATCAGGTTGAACTGCCTGACCTCTGTCCAGTCTGCCACGCCTGAGTCCGGCGATTTGATTTCCTGCTCGATAATGATGTCGTAAAGCGCGGTCGCGGAGTCCTCCGCATTCAAAGCCAGAACCAACTGCTCGTAGACGCCATTGGCCCTTTCGTCCCGGCCCTTCTTTCTGAGCCGAGCGATGTGGTTCTCGATGAGCTGGTCTGCGCGGTACCGGTTCTTGGACGTCTTGTCGTCGATCATCGGGTCGCTGAAGGCATCCACGTGACCTGACGCCTTCCAGACCGTCGGGTGCATCAGAATTGCGGCATCGATCCCTGCCACGTTGTCGTTCCGATATACCATCGCGCTCCACCAGCGCTGGGTAACATTTCGCTTCAGTTCGACGCCCAGCGGCCCGTAGTCATAGGTGGCCGCCAAACCCCCATAGATTTCTGAAGACTGGAAAACGAATCCCCTTCGCTTGCAAAGGGAGACGACTTTTTCAAAAACGTCGCTCATGCCGCCATGACAGGTTACCGAAAAGACGAAGGGCACCTCGACTGCGAGATGCCCGGGTCAAGGAAAATAGGACCATCCGAAAATAGGACCATCCATTCTGGATTGGTGTTGAATCGGCTTGAAATCGATTCGTTTCAGGTGATCAGCCCGCGGCGGGCCAGAGACGTAAACCCGTCTCCCGCAATAATGATGTGATCCCTCAGTGGAATGCCCAGGACGCCTCCGGCTTGAGCCAGCTGACCCGTCACCGTGACGTCCTCAATGCTGGGCTCCGGATTCCCGGAGGGGTGGTTGTGAACCCAAACCACAGAGGCTGCGGACTCCAGAATGGCCCGCCGAAAAACAGATCTGGGCTCGACGATGCTGGCCGAAAGCCCTCCCCTGCTGACGAGGTATTCGCCAATCACCCGGGCCGCCATGTTTAGCATCAAAACCCGAAATTCCTCTCGGGGCAAATCCCGCATGTGGGGCGCCATGAGGCGAGCAACATCCTCCGGGCCCTGAATCAGGGGGCGGTCTTCCAGGGGCTCAACCGCGATTCTTCGGCCGATCTCGAAGGCCGCGCCCAATCGCCCCGCGATGGCGGGACCGATTCCCCCGAGACTCATCCACTCTCGTGGATCCCGCTGAGCCGCGCGCCGGAGCGAGCCGTACTCCTGTAGCAATTGGCGGCCAATTTGGAGGGCGGGAGCCAGGCGCGAGCCGGATCCGATCTGAAGCGCCAGCAATTCGGCATCGGTCAAATGAGTGGCACCGCGATGAAGCAGTCGCTCTCGCGGCTGGTCGCTGCTGGGTGAGGTAGGCATACCCTATCGACACAGGTCGCTTCTGAGCATAACCCGGATGGCGGAAAGGGAAGCAGCCAAGATCGCCACTTGAGAGTGTCTACGATCTCACCGATCAGAATCGAAAATCAGTCGTCTTCCAGGTGCGCAGGAATCAGGTCGTTCAACAGATCGTCGTTCGTGCGACTGGTCTGAATGTGCCGGAGAAGCGCCTGCATGGCGTCCACCGGGCTACGGCTGTTGAGCACCCTGAACAGCCTCTGATGCTGCTCGATCTTGTCGCGCGCGATAAGAAGCTCCTCGTTTCGGGTGCCTGTTTTGCGGAGATTGATGGCCGGATAGATCCTCTTGTTGGCCATCTCGCGGTCCAGGACGATTTCCGAGTTGCCGGTTCCCTTGAACTCCTGGTAGATGATCTCGTCCATCCGGCTCCCCGTATCGATCAGGGCCGTCGCAATGATGGTCAGCGAACCTCCCTCGTCAATATTTCTGGCCGCTCCGAAGATCTTTCTCGGCACCTTCAGCGCATTTGAATCCAGCCCGCCCGACAGGGTTCGCCCCCTGCCGCCCATGAACATGTTGAAGGTCCGCGCCAAGCGCGTGATCGAGTCCAGCAGAATGACCACGTCCCGTTTCATCTCCACGAGGCGCTGTGAATAGGCCAGGGCCAGCGTGGCGACACGCACATGGTTGTCCGCCTCCTGATCGTTGGAAGAAGCGAATACCGTGGCCGCCGTGGTCCTTTTGAAGTCCGTCACCTCCTCCGGACGCTCATCAACAAGAAGCGCGACCAGCTCACACTCTGGGTGGTTTTCGTGAATGGACCGAGCCATTTCTTTCAATATGTACGTCTTTCCGGTCCGCGGCGGAGCCACGATCAAGGCCCGCTGTCCCTTCCCCAAGGGAGCTGCCAAATCGATGACGCGCATGGTGAAGTTGCGCGGGCTCGTGACCAATTGGAGCTTCTCGTCGGGAAAAATGACGGGACCGTCATCGAAGGTCCCGAAGTTTTTCCAGGTGTCCAGCGGCAGTCCCATCACCGTGTCGATCCGGCTGACCTGCATGTCGCCCTTCCGACCCGGTCGTAGTTCTCCTGTTATCACCAGACCGTCGCGGAGTCCCCACTTGTTGATGATTTGGGGAGATACGAATGGATCTCGATCGCCCTTCGGCATATCGGGGCGAAATTCCCGGATGAAGCCGAATTTCTTGTCCCCGATCAATTCGAGGACGCCGTCGAAAGTATTCTCGGGCATTTTTAGTAGTCCTTGTTCAGGTAGCTCATTCAACAGGCCCAATTTCAACAGGCCCACGCGCCAAGTGCAGCAATCTGCTCGGGTGCGCAATCAACGTCTGATCGACATACATCGACGTGGTCGGGGCCTTTGCGAGGCGGCTCGTTCGGGAGCTCACCGGAGTCTCGACCGGCACTCCCGTACCAGTCGGTGGCCTATCTTCCTTCCGCCTCCCTGGTGGGCGAGTGCCACACTATGGGATGCCCGAAGGAATTGCTACTACGGACTGAAAGATCGCGGGTTTCTATAGCTTGAAAATTGATCACTCAGGGCGGACTCCCGCACGACCTGTTGACTCCGGTCTCCTGCGTATCCTGGCCTCAGGCCCGGAACTTGGTCCGGCCGTAGTCATCTTGCATGGTTGGGGAAGCTCCGCTCGAATCATGACGGGCTTTTCCGAGGCGCTCCGCGCTGAGTTCCGGGTCTACAATATCGATTTGCCAGGACACGGAACAGCCCCGGAGCCGGCGTCCCCCCTGGATATGGAAGATCATGCCGCCATGGTCAACCAGGTGATCGAATCCGCGGGAAAAGAGGCACACATCGTCGGACACTCCAATGGGGGCAGAATCGCCCTGTTTATGGCCTCCGATGATCGATACCGGTCCAGGGTCAAATCACTCACGCTGATCAGCCCCGCCGGCGTGAGGTCGAAGCCGACGCTGACAATAATGATCAAGCGTGTCTTGGCTGCGGTTTTGAAGGCCCCATTCGGCTTGCTTCCATCGCCTCTGCGGGGAGCTGGTCTCGATTGGCTCAGACATTCGTTGGTATGGCGGCTTCTGGGGTCGTCCGACTATCGGGCCCTATCGGGATCGATGCGCGAGACCTTTGTCGCGCTCGTAAACACCCATCTCGAAGAGCGCCTAAGCCGGGTGGAGGCCCCCGTGCTGCTTTTCTGGGGGAACGAGGACACCGCCATCAGCCGAGGGCAGATCGATACTCTCCTTGCTGAAATCCCCGATATCGGCCTGTCCGAACTGGACTCGGCGGGCCACTTTGGGTTTCTCGATCGACCCGATACGGTCTACGGTGGGACTCTCCATTTTTTGAGACAACTTGAAGCGGACGGCTTCAGCGGTCGAGAGGCGCCATGATTTTCGCAACGGGTATCCTGGCCGCCTCTTTCGCGGGGTGGAGATTGTACCGGCGGATTCGCTTCTTCCTCCACATCCATCAGCTGGAAGGATATCGCGCCCTGCCCTTTCTCGGGTGGCTAACTTCTCGGTCGGTGGGCACGGTCTTGCGCTGGTCGCACATAGCGGGAGGCGTCATCCTGGGCAGTCTCGTCTGGCTCCAGTTGCCCAGCTCAGTGGCCCTCTTTCTTTGGGCGATTGCGTTCTCCTCCTCGCGGCGATACCGAAGGGACCGGCCGAAAAAGCCCCTCGTAGCCACCGCCCGATTGACCCGAGAGGCCGTTGCCGCCACCCTCCTGACGGCCGGAGTGGCCATCGGCGTCATGTGGACGGCCGGAGCGGTCATCGACGTCGTGTGGACGGCGGGTCTCGGAACCAGCTCCCTGCTGCCAGGAATCCTCCTGGGAGTCCTGTTGGCTGATCTTCTCGCGCCTTTTTCAGTCCTGACAGCCGGGTTGATGATGACCCCCGTTGAGGGCGCCATCCGGCAGGGCTTCAAGCGATTGGCAAGGGCCAGACTCGCGGCAAGACCGGACCTCACGATCGTCGCGATCACGGGGTCCTACGGGAAAACCAGTGTGAAATTTGCCGTCGCAGAGGTACTGGCACAACGCTTCCAGGTGCTCGCGACTCCGGGGTCGTTTAATACGCCAATGGGTATCTGCAAGGTCATCAACAACGATCTCCGAGACCACCATCAAGTTCTTGTGCTGGAGATGGGCATCCGACACCCGGGGGACATTGCGGACCTTTGCTCCATCGCCCGACCGGACATCGCTGTGGTCACGGGGGTCGGAATTGCACATCTGGAATCCATGGGATCGCGCGATGCCATCGCCAGGGAAAAGGGTACCCTCCTGTCCTACCTGCGGCCTGGAGGCCGCGCCATTCTGAACGCGGACGACCCCTACTTCCAGGAGATGGCCCGGGGCCTGGACGCGTGGTCCGTGTCCGCCGACGGAGCCCACGCGGACTTTCAAGCCGGCAGCATCGCATTCGGCCCGGAGGGGACGTCCTTTAGCGTCTCTGGCCCTGAATTTGCCGACCAGGCCGGCGGAGAACGTCAAGGTGCGAACATCAAAATGCGCCTTCTCGGAAGGCATCATGTTGGAAACGCACTCCTAGCCTTGGCGGTCGGCCATGCCATGGGGATTCGCGTGAGGAGCGGCGCCAAGGCACTGGCCAGGCAGAAGCCGGTACCACATCGCCTCTCCATCCGTACGGAGGGGGAGCTGCTGGTGTTGGACGATGCGTTCAACAGCAACCCTGTCGGGGCGCGTAACGCGATCGAGGTTCTGAGCCAGTTTTCGCCTCGGAGGCGCATCGTAGTCACCCCGGGTATGATTGAATTGGGCGACATGGAGCACCAGGCCAATCGGGATCTGGGAGCCTACATGGTGGGCCGAGTGGACGACGTCGTGCTCGTCGGAGCCGCGCGAACGGTTGCGATTGCCGAGGGGCTCCGCGAAAACGGAATGCCCCCCGACCATGTCCATGTTGAGCAAACGTTGTTCGATGCGCGAAAAACCGTGGCTCGAATATCCAGCCCGGGAGACGTGGTTCTGTTCGAGAACGACCTCCCGGACCAATTCACGGAGGGCTGATGCTTCCCGGCATCTCGCGACTACCGATCCATGGGCCGGTCCCGAAGAAACCGGACTACCTCGTAGAGGAGATGCTACACGCGAGCGGCTACGCAGCCGTTGCCGGCGTCGATGAGGTGGGTCGAGGATGCCTGGCAGGCCCAGTGGTGGCGGCGGCCGTGATTCTTCCTTGGGACCTGCAAGTCCCGGGGCTAACTGACTCGAAACAGATGCCAGAAGAGGCTCGAGGCAGTGCGGATGCACTAATAAGGGCCGAAGCAATTTTCGGAATCGGGAGTTGCTCGGCAAGCGAAATAGACCGCTGGAACATCCTCCGAGCTTCCCTCGAGGCGATGAGGCGGGCACTCGCAGCACTCTCGAGCCCGCCCGACTTCGTGCTCGTGGACGGGAATCAGACCCTGCCTGGACTGGAGTTTCCCCAGCAGACCGTGATCAAGGGAGACGCCCGGTGTCTTTCCATCGCCGCCGCCAGTGTAGTGGCCAAAGTGGAACGAGATCGCGTGATGTCGGAACTTGACCTTGAACATCCGGAGTTTGGTTGGGCGCAGAACGTAGGTTACCCAACCGAAGAACACTTCGACGGACTGTCGAGGCTGGGGCCATCCCCGTATCACCGCCGGTCTTTCCGACTTCGCATCGAGGATCAATCCCAGATGAAGCTTTTTTGATCGATTCGATGC
The DNA here is from genome assembly GCA_964466675.1 of uncultured Rhodothermales bacterium. GTDB lineage: Bacteria > Bacteroidota > Rhodothermia > Rhodothermales > UBA10348 > CAYXSE01. Next base: position 6,513 of record CAYXSE010000054.1, read on the forward strand.
ATCCGAAAGTGACCGTCATCATCGTTTCCTGGAACGCCAGGGAGATGTTGGCCAAATGCCTGCCGAGTGTTGTCGGGTCCACGTACCCGAATCTTGAAATTGTCCTCGCAGACAATGCCACAACAGACGAAACGGTCGAATGGTTGGAGGCACGTTTCCCATCGGTCCGGACCTTGATATATCCGGAAAACTGGGGCTTCTGCAAGGGCAACAACAGGGCCATGAGCGCAACAACGGGGCCGTATTTGGTCCTTCTCAACAACGATGTGGAGGTCGAGCCCGGGTGGTTGGAACCGCTCGTGGAACGCGCCGAGTCAGACGCGGCGATCGCCGCAATTCAGCCGAAGCTCCGTTCCTTCGATCGTCGCGACTTTTTCGAGTACGCCGGAGGTTCTGGCGGACATGTGGATCGACTGGGGTATCCCTTCGTACGAGGGCGGATTTTCTCCGAACTGGAGAAGGACCGAGGGCAGTACGAGGACGCCGTGGACGTATTCTGGGCGACCGGCGCCGCCATGTTCCTTCGCCGGAGCGCCTTGGACGAGGTAGGCCTCCTGGACGAATCCTTCGAGTTTCACATGGAGGAAATCGATCTCTGCTGGCGATTCTGGGCCGCTGGCTACCGGGTCATGGTCGAGCCAAAGAGCTGCGTCTACCACGTTGGTGGCGGCTCCCTGGATCAAGATGACCCTCGCAAGACGCGTTACAACTTCCGCAATAGTCTGCTCATGTTGTACAAGAACCTCCCAGCCCGCCGGTGGCGCCAAGTTTTTCCCGCGCGCATGGTCCTGGACAGCCTGGCGGTTCTGAAATTTATCGGCGGGGGTCGGTTCCGGCAGGCCATCGCCGTGATTGCCGCCTATAGAGAGGCCCTCAAGATGAAAAGGAGCTACACGAGAGGCCCAGACGACTTCGTGCCGCCCTCCTATCGCAGGAGTATTGTGGCGGATTTTTGGCTGCGCCGGCGGCGAAAATATTCCGACCTGGATGCCACGGATTTCAGACTCCCCACAGCCACCGAGTAATCAGATCCCCGTCATAATCAACGGATAGGTCCGGTCCGAGCGGCTGGGTGAGGTCACCTGAGACGATCGACCGACTCGATCAGCTTGATGTCTGCTTCGACACCTCTTCGGGCCAGTCGGAAGAGCAGATAGCCGCCCAATGGGAACCCAACCGCAAACCAGCTGGCTGGGTGGCTCGACTGAAGCGTGGGCAGCGTTCCACTCTGAGTCAGGCCGGCCATGATCAAGGCCAGACCGGCCAGGATGACGTATTGCCCCACCACGATGGCCGTCCTCTGCCTCTTCCGATCACCGAAGAGGAATAAGGCCACGATGCCGATGAGAGCTGCGGCCCCGAGGACTCCCGTCGCTCCCGGAATGAACCAGGAAAGCGCCTCATGGGCTTCCCGATCGATGGCGCCCGCGAAAAATGCGGCCCCGATGGCGGCTATACCCATGACCAGGTAGACCGACTGAATCCTCTGAATCATGCGCTCATGTGGGCGCTGACCCGGGCCGCCAGGTGGTCCGTAAACTCGCTGGTTGAGGAGGATCCTCCCAGGTCGCCTGTCAGATGTGTCCCTTCCGTGAACATCTCTACCAGTCCCGAATGAATGGCGTCCGCAGCCTTGTGCTCTCCGAGGTGCCTCAGCATCATCTCCGCGCTACGGATAAGCGCAGTCGGATTCGCCTTGCCCTGTCCGGCGATGTCGGGTGCGGAGCCGTGGACGGCTTCAAAGACCGCGTATTCATCCCCAATATTGGCACCGGCAACGACTCCCAAGCCTCCAACCAGGCCTGCCGACAGATCGCTCAGTATGTCCCCGAACAGGTTGGTTGTGACGATGCAGTCGTACTCCTGGGGCCTCACTACCAACTGCATGCACATATTGTCTATGATGCGATCATTGAACTCGACGCTCGGATATTCCGGCGCGGTATCCCGGGCGACCTGAAGAAACATGCCCGAAGTCAGCTTGAGGATATTCGCCTTGTGAACGGCGGTCACAAGCCGACGGTCTTGCCGTTTTGCAAACTCAAAGCAGAAGTTTACGATGCGTTTGCAACCTGCCTTAGAGATGCGCGCTATGGAATCGGCGATTTCATGCTTCTCGTCATACGACTCCAGTCCGGAGTACAGACCCTCGGTGTTCTCCCGAAAGATCACGATGTCGACGTCTTCGTAGCGCGTGTTCAGCCCCGGGAGGGACTTGCAAGGCCGGACGTTGGCAAACAGATCAAGCTTCTGCCGCATCTGGACATTCACGCTCTTGAACCCCTTACCGACAGGCGTGGTCACCGGCCCTTTGAGCGCTACCGTGTTTTCCCGGATCGAATCCAGAATAGACTCGGGGAGCGGGGTACCGGTCTTCTCGTATGCGACCGTTCCAAGGTCTTCATGTGTATCCCAATCGAAAACGCAGCCGGTCGCCTCCAGAACACGAACCGTGGCCGCGGTTACTTCGGGACCAATGCCGTCACCGGGCAAGAGGGTGATCTTATGCGACATCTTGTGCGACATCTTGTGCGACATACAGGGCGAAGTAATCTGATTCGTTTGATCTACAGAAACTACCACAAGAAACGGCTCCACCAAGGCGGAGCCGTTTCAATCTTTACCAAAGTCTTTGAGTGCCCAGGCGCCTGGCGCCCGGGCCCAAGCTAGGTGGTCACCGCCCGCTTCGTGGAGTAGTTGATCCGAAGCGTTCCAGCTTCGCGCAACTCCTGCTGGACGTCGAGCACAATCCCCATCTCCGACACGCCGTCGACTCGAAGTGAAACGATCAGCCTCGGCTGCTCGACCAGCTTCCGGTACATAATGGTTCTGACGTTGGTGACGTCATCCACCAGCGCATCGTCAATCTGGACCCCAGTCACCCCTACCCGGAACGCATCCAGCTTCTTGGGTCCGATCCAGATATAAGTCACAAGACGTTTCTGGTCGATCTTGGTCAGTGCCTCAGCGTGAGGAAGGACCGTCCGAACTTGCACCGTCTGCTCCCTGAGCACGGTGGTAACCATGAAAAAAATCAGGAGCATGAAGATGATATCCGGCAGCGAAGCTGTGGGGATATCTTCCTTCGTCTTTATCTTTTTCTTGAAGTGACCCATGGGTACCAGGTGTCAATGAGTGACCAACAGTGGCTTACGCGTCGTCGGGCTCAGCTATGGAAATAGCAGGCTTCAGCCCATCTCGAACCTCATTTTCGCCCCCTTGGGCTCGAATGGCCTCCACGTAAGAAGAGTAGTCCGCGTAACCCAGTTGCCTGGATGCTGAATCCCACATTTCGAAGAAGGCCATCCAGACTTCGTCCAGCACCTCGACGTACGCGTTGTATGGGGTTTCGCGAGCGGTCTTGATCGATATCAGTGCCTTCCCTGGAGCCTCTGCATAGGCGGGGTCCACTCCGTTGTTGAGAACGTGTTTTTTCACTTCCTCGCGAACCAGGCTGGCCGCCGATGGGGCGTCCTCCAAGAGGACCATTCCCGTCTCATTGACAAGAATTTTGAGGACGTTGCGCTCCTTGATCGGCGGTGGCTCAACATCCTCTTCCAACTTCGGCGGTAATACCATTCCGATACCGGTGTCGACATCGATCGTGGTCGTAACCAGGAAAAATATCAGCAGCAAGAATGCGATGTCCGCCATCGAAGATGTTGGAATCTCCCCTTCGAGTCTAGGCTTTTTCTTGAGTGGTGGCATTGAATTCGCTCCGAAGTGATGCGACCCGGGGACCGGGTCAACAAAGTGAACTTACCGGCTGAACAGACCGCGCGAACCAGAGATGATCAGCGCTGCAGACGTGGCAGCCAGCGCGACGAGCGATGTCCAGATACCGGCTTGGGACCAGTTTCCGAGTACAAAACCCAAAACCACCATCAGAATGACGGGCAGCGACGATAACACCACCGTCACCATGTTGACCTTGCCCCAGGCAAGGTTTCTCGCACCAAAAATAGCAATCGCGATCAATCCCAAACCGGTTAGACCGATGACGAGATACATTGCGTAGGGGACCAGGGATTCCATGGAAGGGCTCCTAAATCAAGTGATGAAACTACGCTTTATCGGAGACGGGGTTGCCCGCCGAGAGAAGTACCAGGGAGTCGATCAGTTCAATGGCGGCCTCTTCCATGTCGATCACAATCCGGTCGATCTTACTCACAACGTAGTTGTAGAAGAACTGCAGGATGATGGCCGTAATGAGGCCGAAGACTGTCGTAAGCAGGGCGACTTTGATACCACCGGCAACCAAACTCGGCGAAATATCGCCGGCGGTTTCAATGGAGTCGAAAGCCGCAACCATTCCCACAACCGTTCCCAGGAACCCGAACATCGGGGCCAGCGAGATGAACAGCGAGAGCCAGACCAAGCCGCGCTCGAGGAAACTCATTTCGATGGAGCCGTAGGAAACGACAGCCTTTTCAACGGCTTCGATTCCCTCGTCGTGCCGGAGAAGTCCAGCCTGGAACACCGCAGCAACGGGGCCGCGAGTATTGGCACACACCTCCTCAGCGGAAGAAATGCCGCCCTCTTCCAGGGCGCCCTTCACCGTGATGAGGAACTTGCGGGTGTTGATGTCCGCGCGATTTAGCGTGATGATGCGCTCAAATGCAATTGCCAGACCGATGATCAGCGAGATCAGCACCGGCCACATGTACTCTCCACCCTCGTTGAATCGCTGTACGAGTGCATTGACGAATCCGTCGTCGGCAGCCACTTCTTGCGGCAACATGAGGAGCAGACTGAGAAGATTCATGGACGCTATCCCTCCTGGGGCGTATATCTTTTTGGTTGCGTTCCGACGGCTATAGCTCGCTGTTCTCCAGCGTAACCAAGGCCTCCTAGTGGTGGTTTCCGAACTGTCGCATCTGTGAGTGTGCGGCAATCCCAGTACAGATGATATCCAACGTTCGCTGAATTGTCAATCGAAGTTTTGCGACTCAGATTGACACGTCAGCTACAACCAGACACGGTTCAGCCTCGCAAGTTGCCCGCTCTTCTCTACAGGCACGGCCTGTGTCAGTTCACCGTGTACAAATCGGCCAACTCCTCCGCCTGGCCCCAGAAGCCGAGCGCAGTGTTGAGGGTCACGTCCACCGGGTGATAGGCAGGATACCAACCCGATTGGTCATACAATCGACGGGCCAGCCGCCCCTTAATCAGCGCACTCAGGCTGGTTTCGTCGATGTCCGCGGGCGCAAATACACCATCACCACCCTCGTCCGAGACGACTATATCGAGTGTCCCCACGAACTCGTACAGGTCTTTCAGGTCCTCATGCCCAAATTCAAATGAGTCAGAGAAGGTCCACACATCGGGGTACTCCTCCTTGGTTCGGGTACCGTTCAAATCCAGCCACCGCCGAACAAACTTCCGCTCGTGACCACCCCTCAACAACGCCTGCGTGAAGGCATCCAATGTGTCGACACGGACGATGTAGTCTGGAAGGATGCCCCCACCTGCAACAACCGTCCGGCCTCCGTCGGTCCTGAACTTCAGTGAATCGGGGACCTCGTCAAGCAGATCGGCCATCGCGAGCGTCGCGTCGTGACGCTGTTGTGCCCTCTTTTCCTCCAGGTACACGGACCTGTCACCGTTCTCGTACGCCGTTTGAATGAGGCGCCCCGAAGGCGTGTAATATCTCGCGACGGTTACCCGCAACGAGCTTCCGTCGTTCAGGAGAAACTGGTTCTGGACTAGCCCTTTCCCAAACGTTCGGCGCCCCACGATCAACGCGCGATCATGGTCCTGCAAGGCGCCCGCAACGATTTCACTCGCAGAGGCCGAATTGGGGTCTACGAGCACGATCACGGGCCCATCTTCCCATAGGCCGCCGTCAGATGCCCTGAAAGTCTCGTTCGCGTCCCGGGTTCGCCCCTTCTGGGACACGATGACCTGCCCCTCGGACAACATCTCGTCGCTCACGCGGACTGCCATGGACATGTAGCCGCCGCCGTTGCCTCTTAGGTCGAGTACCAGACGTTCCATTCCCTTGCCTTTGAGGTCGCGAAGCGCACCCCGAAACTCGGCATGCGTAGTCCGGGCGAACCTGTTCAATTTGATATAACCCGTGTCGCCGTCCAGCATGTAGGCGATGTCCAACGTGACGATGGGAACACGGTCCCGGGTGATCTCGAAGTTCAACAGCTCGGCCTCGCCCGGCCGACGGATGGTTACCGTAACGTCCGAGCCACGAGGACCCTTCAGGTTGCCACGAACGTCTTCGTCCGTAAATCCGATGGCGGACCTACCGTCGACCGCAACAATCCGATCGCTGGTTGACAGCCCAACCCTGGAGCTTGGGCCTCCCGGGATGACGGACACCACGGCAATCGTGTCCTGACCCTCGCCCCCCTCAATCAAGTCATACGATATGCCGATTCCCTCGAAGGTGGCATCAAACTGCTCGTTCTCCCTACGCATACGCTCAGCATCGATGTAAATCGAATGCGGATCCAGCGATTTGAGCATTCCCTGAATGGCGTCCTCGGCCATTCCCTCATGGTCGACGTCTTCAACGTAACGCTGCGCAACGAGGACAAACGCGTCCTCCATTTTCTTCAACGACTTTGCGATGTCGTTGTCGAACATGACAGAACCAAGCTGAACTCCGGCCAGCATCCCTGCTCCAAGAATGATCGCGCCGAAAGTCAGGAGTCTGCGAGTAGTCATAAGGCAGCCGTTTGTTTGGACTCTGTCGTAACGGGAAAGTGATTCTGGATGATCCCCCACCCAACGATCGTCTGGGACCATACGCGCCTTACCTTTGCAGGACTGGGCGACCTTTGCAGGACTGGGCGATTGAGAACCTCTGATTGAAGGTGTGAGAAGAACGTTACTGATTTTTTCGTGGGTGGTTGCGATTGCAGCCATGCTGGGCGCGGTGGGTTGGCACCTGGCGTTCAGGGTCGGGACACAAATCCCCCATCAGATTGATGCCCCCGTCTCCGGTCCCGTAGAGATTTCCTGGACGGATGGGCTCGATGCGCGGATCCATATGTCTTCTCCGGCAGACCTGGAGATATCGCTCGGGTTGGTGCACGGATTGGGACGGCCCTGGCTCATGGCGCTCTATCGACAGGCCGCGTTGGGGAAACTCGCGGAATGGTTCGGATCGGAGGCCGTGCCATTCGACAATCATGTCCGAAGTCTGGGCATCCCTGTCTCGTCCGCGGATTTGGCTTCATCAGTGGCTGAGGCTTCCATGGCACGGCTTGACGCCTATGCGACGGGTGTCCGTGTCGCCCAGGCGAAGCGCTCGTGGGATCTCCTTCCAGCCACAGTGGAGATGGATGCGCCCATCAACCCGTGGGCTCCGAATCATTCCGTCTCCATCGAACGGCTGTTGATCTGGCTTTCAACCGAGGTACCTGAAGGGGTCTCGCCCGGCCTGGACAGCTTGCGATCCGATCAGGACCGACTCGCCCGACTGCTGGGTGTTCGCGGCCTCTCCAGGGCCGCCATCTGGGCTACGGAGCGGCAGGGTCTATTCGCGCGAATCGTTCACGGGGACTCGGGCATCCCACCGATCCTGACCGTGTCCGCGAGCCAGAACGACGCCCTTGTTTACGAAGGTGCGACCTTCCCCGGATTGCCCTACCGGATCTGCGGCCGCTCCGATACCGCATCCTGGTGCAAGCCGTTTGCCAGCTTGGCGACGGCCCGAGTAGACTCCGTTTCGGCCATCCCCCGGTACTTTGACATTGTCGTTTCTGATGGCAGTCGCGTGACCGGATCTCGCGCCCAACGAGGGGGTCGGTTGGCGATAGATTCCGTCGCACTAGCGTGGCCTGGTCTGTCGCAAATAACCGATGCGGATTCGTGGTTTGCCCTGCCAACGCCCTCGTCTCCCTTCCGAATCGCAGATGCGTCAGGCCTGGCCGTTCTGCCTGGAACTGGCCCCGAGCGCAGGAGGATCGAACGACTGGGCAGACGCGCCTTTCAGGCCGGAACTACCACGATGAGTTCAACCGCATCGGAGGCCTCTCTGCTGGCCCAAAGAATCGACCTCGTGGACGACACCCTGACCGTTGCACATTTTCTCCTGATGGACACCGGCTTCGTCCCTGTTGGATCACCGGATCTCGACCGATTCAGCGACCAAACCGTCTCCTACCTGCGTAATTGGGACGGTCTCTATACGCCGTCCTCCATCGCCGCATCCATCTACGACCTGGCTACCGCCTTCCCCGGACAGAGGCCGGATGATTCCCTTTCGGCCTGGTTTGGGACAGACCCACTTGGGTGGCGATGGGAACTGGATCCCGCATTGCGGCTCCGCTATCCGGGTACCACCCTGGCCCATCCAGCCAATCGATACGGCACGACTCAGGTACTGAGAAATGGGCATCCGACATCACCAGCCTGGGGCGCGAGCCGGGCATGGGACTTCGGAGTCGGCCCCTACCAGCCGGAAACCGCTTGGGAGGCGTTCATTGGCTTCGGAAGCGAACCGCTGGCGATTCGCCGCCCGGGAGTTCCGTACGACTCCTTCCTGGGTCGACACCGCGCCTCCCCGATCCGGCCGGCCCTACGAATCTTCGCCGAGACCCCGTTCACCTCATCGACTCGAGTCCGGCGCGAACGCTAGGCGGTCGGCCCTGCCGAACGAATTTCAGAGCTGCACCCGGCTTGGAACTGGAGGAAGTTGTCATGGAAGAGGCTCGCCAGCTTCCGGGCGGCCGCATCATACTCCTGACCGTCACTCCAGGTGTTCCGAGGCTTCAGGATATCCGATGGGACTCCGGGGACGGCCGCCGGCACCGATACACCGAACACGTCGTCGGCTTCCATGGAAACCTTCTCCAAGGCGCCCTCGTGGATGGCATCAATGATGGCCCTGGTGTGCTTTAGGCTCATTCGAGTCCCGGTTCCGTACGCGCCACCAGTCAGCCCCGTATTGATCAGCCAGACCTTGGTCCCGTGCTTCTCCATCTTGGCCGCGAGGAGTTCGGCGTACCGGCTCGGATGCAGCACCAGGAACGCGGCGCCGAAACAGGCTGAGAAGGTGGCCTGCGGTTCGGTTACGCCCATTTCGGTCCCTGCAACCTTGGCTGTGTACCCGGAAATGAAGTGGTACATCGCCTGTGCCGACGTCAGCGAACTGACCGGAGGCAGGACACCAAAGGCATCGTAGGTGAGAAATATGATGTTCGTAGGATGCCCTCCCACACAGGGAATTTTCGCGTTATCGATGTACTCAATCGGATATGCGGCCCGCGTGTTCTGGGTGATGGAAACGTCATCGTAATCCACCTGCCGGGTCTCCTCGTCGAACATCACGTTCTCCAGTACCGAGCCGTAGCGAATCGCCCCGAAGATTTCGGGCTCCCTCTCCGCGGAAAGGCCGATCGCCTTCGCATAGCAGCCGCCCTCTATGTTGAAGACACCCTGGTCGGTCCAGCAATGCTCATCATCGCCGATAAGGCGCCTGCGAACATCAGCAGAAAGTGTCGTTTTTCCCGTTCCTGACAGACCGAAGAACAGCGAGACCTGGCCCTCACCGCCCTCATTGGCGCTGCAATGCATGGAGAGCACACCTTTCTTGGGCATGATGTAGTGCATCACGGTGAAGATGCCCTTCTTCATTTCGCCGGCGTACTCCGTTCCCAGGATGATGAACTCCTGGCGCTCAAAGCAGAGGTCCACACTCGTCTTGGACGTCATGTGGGAGGTGTGGCGATTCGCGGGAAACTTGCCTGCGTTGTAGATCACGTAGTCCGGATCGCCAAAATCGGCCAGCTCCTCCCCAGTCGGCCGGATGAGCATGGTGTGCATGAACAGCGCGTGGTAGGGCCGGGTACAAATCACGCGCACCTTGATCTGATGCGCCGGGTCCCAACCAGCGAATGCATCGACCACGTAGAGCCGATCACAAGTATTGAAATAGTCGATCGCCCGTTCGCGATTGACGTCGAACGTGGCCTCATCCACCGGCACGTTGATGTCGCCCCACCAGACATCATCGTGACTCTCGGGCCTGTCGACAATACGTTTGTCGGAGGGGCTCCTGCCGGTCTTAACCCCCGAGCGGATCATCAGGGCGCCGGTATTCGAGATCGCCGAGCCGGGGTCGTAGGTGATGGCATGCTCGTACAGCGCTCCGGGTGAGGCGTTACGATGGACTTCCCTGACGGTGATTCCGTACTGCTCCAGACTGTATTTGCTGTCCATTTTTGGACCCCTGTATTCCGTTTCTGATTGTGCCAGGCAAGACTGACCGACCCGGAAGCTACCACAACGCCGGGCGTCTATTTGTTCTGGCGGTTCTCGATCAGATCGCCGACCACACTCGGATCCGCCAACGTGGAAGTATCACCAAGGTTGTCGAACTCATTGGCCGCGATTTTTCTCAATATCCGGCGCATGATCTTTCCACTTCGGGTCTTGGGGAGTGCAGGCGCGAATTGAATAAAATCTGGGCTTGCGATGGCCCCGATGTGGTTCCGCACCTGCAGAACCAGGTCCTTTCGAAGCTCGTCCGTCGGCTCGATCCCCGTATTCAAGGTCACGTAGCAGTAGATCCCCTGCCCTTTGATCGCGTGCGGCACACCCACGACCGCGGCCTCCGCAACCACGCGGTGGGCCACCAGCGCACTTTCGACTTCGGCCGTGCCCATCCGATGTCCGGAAATATTGATCACGTCATCGACCCGTCCAGTGATCCAATAGTAGCCGTCCGCGTCTCTTCGGCAGCCGTCGCCGGTGAAATACTTGCCCTCGAAATCCGAGAAATAGGTCTTGACGAATCGATCATGGTCCCGATACAGCGTCCGAGCTTGACCGGGCCAGGAGCCCTGAAGGACGAGAAGGCCTTCGGCTTCGCCCTCCAACACCTTGCCCTCGGGATCGACAAGCTGGGGAGACACGCCAAAAAACGGCAGTGTTGCGCTACCGGGTTTCGCATCGACGGCGCCCGGAATCGACGTGATCATGATCCCCCCCGTCTCGGTTTGCCACCAGGTGT
>CAYXSE010000055.1:0-12545 GCA_964466675.1 uncultured Rhodothermales bacterium
GACGGCCGGGACGAACGGGCACGCCGATGGCTGAAACCAGAAAGGAAATTGAGGCCCGGCTCGAAGCGGCCAGTCAGTCCATGTCCCGCAGGATTGCGGCCGTAGAGGAGGAAGTTAAGCTCCCCGCGGTGGTTCGACTGGGCAGCGCGGTAGCCAATGGCAAGATGACGAAGCTCGGAATGGCTATCGGCGTCGGGCTCGTAGTGGGTATCGTGGCCGGCGGATTGACACGAGCCAGGAAGGAGCCGTCCGAATCTCGGAAAAAAAATAGTACGGGTCCGGTGGCATTCCTGATCGGGTACGCCGCCCGAGAAGCTGGAACTGCTCTTGCCAAGGAATTGGTAAAACGGTTCGCCGCTCGCAAGAACCAAAACGGCTCGTCGTAGCCCAACCGGGCCGAGCAAGAAAGCCGGTCCAGGAGATTGTATCTTCGGCGCTCTCTTCAGGCCGCCTTGCATCTGGAGCTGCGGCGCTCGCAGTTGGTCGCAGCCCGGTTATTCAACAGCCTTCAGTGATTCGATGAGAATGATTCGATGAGAATTGTTTTGTTTGGCCCTCCTGGGGTCGGTAAAGGCTCCCAGGCGAGTCTCCTTAGGGACCGTCGGGGCCTGGAGCATATCTCGACAGGCATCATTCTCCGAACCGCGATTGACGGCGAAACGCCGGTCGGTTTTGCCGCAAAACGACTGGTTCAGGAGGGTAAGCTCGTTCCGGATGACCTGGTTCGGGCGCTCGCCGAAGGAGCCATGGTGAGAAACGGTTGCGACGGCTTCGTCCTGGACGGATATCCTCGGACGATTCAGCAAGCCGAGTGGCTGTCCGAATTCCTCGACCAACGTGACGCTCCAATCTCAGGGGTGATCAGTCTGGTCGTGCCGGACGACATAATTGTCGATCGCCTCTCGAAGCGGCGGGTGGATCGAGTCACCGGGGAGAACTACCATCTGGATTTCAAGCCGCCTCCAGCTGATTTACCGGCGGACAGAATCACCCAGCGTGCCGACGACCAGCCGGATGTCATCCGGGCGCGACTGGAGCAATACCGCACTCAGACTCAGCCAGTTCAAGAGTACTACCGCCTCCACGGACTCCTGTCTGAGGTGGATGGAGTCGGGGCTTTCGAAGAAGTACACACCCGTATTTTGGCAGCGCTGGACGAATTCCAACGGGCTACCTAGCCCATGGACTCTCAATCCATTCGGGATTTTTGGAGGGGCCGGGTCACTGAGGCCCTGGCCGACGCCGTGCCTGCGAGAGAGCCCCGCGAACTATACACGCCGGCCCGGTATGTCCTTGAGGGCGGCGGGAAGCGCGTTCGCCCCATCCTAACCCTTCTGGCTGCTGAGATTTACGGCGGACGAGGCGAGGATGCGGTTCCCGCGGCGGTAGCGGTGGAGGTATTCCACAACTTCACGCTGGTCCATGACGACATTATGGATCATGCGGACACCAGGAGAGGGCGACCTACCGTGCATGCCCGGTGGGACGAAGCCACAGCGATACTGGTGGGTGATCTGCTTATGGGGCTCGCCTACAAGCACCTGGGAAGGCTCGCCCCCGGAGTAATTCCCGAGGCGATCAACACGTTCAGTCGAATGGTTGCCTCCCTCTGCGAAGGCCAGGCCTTGGATATGGCTTTCGAACAGCGCGGCGATGTCTCCATGGGCCAGTACCTGTCCATGATCGACCGGAAGACGGGAGCTCTCCTTGCTTGTGCGCTGGAACTCGGAGCCATTGTCGCCGAAGCGCCCGCCGAGGAGAGGGAGCCACTACGTGAGGCGGGGCTCGAGATCGGGCGCGCGTTTCAAATTCAGGATGACCTACTCGACTTGATCGCAAGCGGCGATCGGTGGGGCAAAACTGTGGGAGGAGACCTCCTGGAGGGCAAGCGAACATACCTCACCGTTCTGGCAAAGAGCCGCTTCGAGGGCACCGATGCGGACCTCCTTGCTCGCGTTTTTGAGGGTAATCTCCCTCGGGACGAGGTTGACCAAGTCAGGGATGCCATGAAGCGGACCGGCGTACTAAATGACAGTCGGGATGCGGTTATATTCCACACGAATGCTGGCATCCAACATCTGGAGGCGGCTCCCTTTTCACCCGCACGTACTGCACTCGTGGACCTGGTTCGCGGCATGCAGAGGCGACTCCACTGAGCCATGCTCGTTCGCGAAGTTACCGTAACCAACAGGGCAGGAATCCACACCAGGCCTGCCTCCATGATCGTTCGGGCCGCGGCAAAATACCAGAGCGAGTTCTTCATACACAAGGATGCCTACGAGATCAATGGGAAGAGCATTATCGGCGTCATGACGCTGGCCGCAGAACAGGGTGCTGTGCTAAAGTTGGTATTCGAGGGTGAAGACGAGACCGAGGCTGCAAGCGCGCTCATGGAGCTGTTTGCCAGCGGCTTCGGCGAGATCTCCTAGTCCGTGGCCGGCGGACCAGGCAGCATATGGGCCGGAGACCCGGGCGGGGAACGGGTGGCGCGGGGTGTGGCGGCTTCGCCTGGCATTTCCATCGGGCCCGCATACGTATACGCGCGAGAGTCATTCTCGGAAGAGCGACGCGATATCAAGCCCGAGGAGGTGAGCGGGGAATTGGCCCGTTTCGAGTGGGCGGTGAAACGGTCCGAGCGAGACCTGTCAAAAATTATTTCCGTCAGTCGGGAGAAGGTTGGTGAGGAAAGTGCCGCGATATTCGACGCCCAGAGACTCATGCTCCGTGATGCCGCGGTCTACGGAGAGGTGGAGAGGGCCATTGGAAAGGGGCTGGTAAACGCGGGCTACGCCGTCGGGAAAGTGATGGAACGGCATGCCCAAAGCATGGAGGCGAGCAATTCTGATTACCTGCGGGAGCGGGCAAATGACCTTCTCGACGTCAAGGACCGCTTGATTCGCCACCTGCAACGGCGCAAAATCCTCTCCAAGATCGACCAGAACCACGTGGTTGTGGCCGAGAATTTGACGGCCGCGGACATCATTCTCTTTAGCCGCCGCGGCTTCCTGGGATGTGCCACGGACTTCGGCGGAAGCACGTCTCACGTCTCCATCATGGCGCGTTCGCTTGGCGTTCCCGCGGTGGTGGGTCTCCATGGAATGGTAAAGGATATCACTCCGGGTGATATGCTCATTCTCGACGGCGTCAGGGGAGAGTTGATCCTGAATCCGACTGACGAAACCCTGGAACGCTATCACACCAGGGCAGAGAGGTACCAGCGACTCAAGCTGGAAGAAAAACATCTGATCCCGCTTCCCTCGGAGACGCTGGACGGTCATCACATCCGTCTGGAGGCGAACCTGGAATTGCAGGAAGAACTTCCCCTCATCGAGGAATACGGAGCCGAGGGAATCGGGCTGTGCAGGACGGAAATCATGTTTCTGATGGCCGGGAAGCTGGTGGTGGGAGAGGAAGAGCAGTACGAGGTGTACAAACGCGTCGTGGATTGTGTGTCCCCGAACCCGACCACCTTCAGGGTGCTTGACCTGGGCGGCGACAAGGTCCTCCCCATGGCTCACCGGGAGCACAATCCGTTCCTTGGATGGCGCGGCGTGCGGGTATTGCTTGATCGGCCGGAGGTTCTGATGCCGCAGCTGAGGGCGATTCTTCGAGCGAGCGTGCACGGTCCGGTGCGAATTCTGGTGCCCATGGTTACCGAGGTATCCGAGATCAGATCGTTCAGGGAGTATCTGGGAGAGGCCCAGTCCGAGCTCGCAGAGCGCGGAGTCGATTTCGATCCCGATATCAAAGTCGGAATCATGATCGAAGTGCCCTCAGTGGCCCTACTCGCCGATCGTTTCGTGCCGTACGCCGATTTCTTCTCCATAGGCACCAACGACCTCACCCAGTACACGCTGGCCGTAGATCGGGGTAATGATCTTGTCGCGGACCTCTACTCGGACCTCCATCCGGCCGTGCTGATGCTCATCAGGCGAACTGTGGAGGTTGCCCGGGGCCACGGCATCCCGGTATCGGTGTGTGGAGAGCTGGCCACGAACTTGCGCGCGGTGCCCATCTTGATCGGTCTGGGCGTGGACTCTCTCTCGGTGTCGCCCGTGTACCTGCCCGGCGTGAAGCGTGTGATTAGGGCGATGAAGAGGTCTGAAGGGAGGTTGCTGGCATCCGAGGCGCTGCAGTCTACCAGCGCCGAAGAGGTCGCGGTTCGATTGGACAAATGGTTGGAAGAGCATGCCTGCGGTGTGAGTTTCTTTCTTGAAGGTGCCGGCACCTGATGGGTGCCGTTCGCGCCACCAAGGCTACGCTCCTCGTCGGGGCGTTGTCCGTAGTCCTGGCGCTACCGGCTGCGGGCCAATTCGGCTACCATTTCGGACGCAACAAGGTTCAGTACGACAATTTCGAATGGCACGTCCTGGAGACGGAGCACTTCGACATTTTCTACTACCCCGAGATGCTTGAGCTGGCTGAGCATGGCGCCCACTTCGCGGAAGAAGCCTATGACGAGCTTCAAAACCGGTTCAACTTCTCCTTGAACCACCGCGTTCCGATCATCTTCTATTCGTCCAACCTGCACTTCAAGCAGACCAACGTCACCCGTGGTTTTATTCCCGATGGAGTAGGCGGCTTCTTCGAGTTCCTGAAGGGCCGCGTGGTCGTCCCGGCGAACGGCAACCTGGGCCGATTCAGGCGCGTCATCCGGCACGAGCTCGTCCACGTGTTCACCTACAACAAAGTGCTTCGGGTGATGCGGGATCATCGGCGGGTACCGGATCGCTTTCTCCCGCTCTGGTTCACCGAGGGGTTGGCGGAGTTTTGGTCGGGCGATCCGGATCATCAACACGACATGGTGCTGCGAGATGCTATCTACACGAACTACCTCGTGCCGGTAGAGAGCATGTACCGCATCAACGGGTCCTTCGTGATGTACAAACAGGGAGAGGCGATCTGTGAGTTCATTGCCGAACGGTATGGCGATGAGAAACTCCTGGATCTGCTCGAATCCGCCTGGGTGGATCCCGATTTCAAGGTGGTTCTCGAGACGGTTCTCAAGACTCCATACGGCGATTTCGCCGCCGAGTGGCAGACCTGGATCAAGGAACGGTATCTGCCCGAAGCTGGTGAAATTGAGGTTCCGTCCCTCATCGCGGAGGGGGTATCCGGAGTCGGCTTTAGTGCGAAGCCTGAATTCTATCGGATGCGGGATGGGACCGCAAAGGTGCTCTTCGTTGGCAATAGGACGGGTTACAGCAATGTGTACGAAGTGGAGGTGGACTCCCTCTATCGTCCGGTTCACACCCCGCGGGTCGTTCTCGAGGGTGGGCGAAACGATCGTTTCGAGGCCTTCCATCTTTTCGAGAGCCGGATCGATGTGGACGGAATCGGACGACTGGCTTTCGTGACCAAGAGCGGGGGGCGGGACGTGATCCACATCTATGATCTCGAATCAGACGAGCTCGTTTCGACGCTCGCATTCGATGGGCAGGTGGCCGTTTCCTCGCCCAGCTGGAGCCCGGATGGGGGTAAGCTGGTTTTCTCTTCTATCGACGGGTCCGGTTTCAGCGATCTCTATGTGTACGACTTCGCGGACAGTAGTCTGGTGGCGATCACGAACGATTCTTACGATGATCTGGACCCCGCCTGGAGTCCGGACGGGCGATTCGTCGCGTTCACTTCGGATCGCTCCTCCCTCGGAAAACAGGGGGCCTACAATCTCTTCACCCACTCCTTCGAGACGGGGCGAGTAGAGTACATCACGTTTGGGGACCGGAAAGATTTCAGTCCGTCCTGGAGTCCGGACGGGAAGTCGATCGTATTCACCTCCGCCGTTCGAGATGAGGCGGGGCGGTACAGCGCACAGGACTTGTGGATCGCCGACGTGTCGAGGCAATTGGGCGCGCCTCCCGCAGTGGCGGCGCTCGGGCCGGTAGACGACTCGAGGCCGATCATGAGCCGAGAACTGGACCGAATCACGCATTTGGCCGGCGCCGCGTTCGACCCGGTGTGGACGGACGACAACCGAATCATTTTCACCGGATTCGAGGGTCTTCGCTTCGGCATCCGGTCCATCGGAGATGTCCGAGAGAGAATGGCGAACCCGTTGGAACGGCATGAGATCGATCTCACGTTGCCGGGTCTGAGCTGGTCCTACGACCGATTGAAGGGCGCAAGCGGGGTTCGAGCGCCTTACAGAAAGAGATACAACCTGGACCTGGCGCAGGCGTCCGTAAGCCAGAATCCCGTGCTGGGAACGACCGGAGGAGCGGTCATGGCTTTCTCCGACATGCTCGGAGACGACTACCTCTACCTGACTCTCTTTAACACGGCTCAGACGCAGCGGGACTTCCTCCGAAGCCTCAGTTTCCAGGTGGCCCGGTATCAGCTCCATCGCCGCGCGAACATTGGATACGGCGTCTACCGGTTCTCGGGGCTGAGGTACGACATTACTGACCCGGACGCTCCAGCTGGATTTCCCCGGTTCTACGAAACGGTCTACGGGGGCTTCGGCGAGGTGAGCTATCCGCTTTCGACGTTCCGACGCTTGGACCTGAATACCTCGCTCAACTGGAGCAGCAAGGAAATCAATATTCGGAATATCCGGCGCGATGCCCTGCTCCTCTCCAATAGCGTCACCTTGGTGCACGACAACGCGCTGTACTCCTTCAACGGGCCCGTAGAGGGGTGGCGCGCCAAGATCATGGCCGCCTACACTACGGATGTGCTTTACTCAAATGTATCCTACTTCTCGGCCTCCGCCGATGTGCGCCACTACACCCGGATCGGTCGGAGCGTGACGCTTGCGTCATGGGCCATGGCCCGCATCAATCAAGGACGGGAGGCCAGGCTCTTTTTCCTTGGTGGGAGTTGGGATCTACGGGGCTTCAAGTTGTTCAGCGTGCGTGGGCAGAAGCAATGGTTCACGTCGCACGAATTGAGATTCCCCATCCTGGATCAGCCGTCGGTCACGTTCCCCGCACTCGCGGCGCTGGGCATTGTGAATCTTAGAGGAGCCCTGTTTTTCGACGCGGCCCACTCATGGAACACAGACTACAACCTGAAACAACGAGAGATCAACGCAGGAGAGACCCTTGGAGCCATCGGTATCGGATTCAGGCTCAATCTTTTCGGTGGGTTTGTGCTCCGATACGACATCGGAAACCGATATCGGGATGGGTTCACACGGATAGACAAGAAGCATTTTCGGCAGTTCTTTTTCGGGTGGAATTTCTGATGCGTCGCAAAAACAATCGATCAGTCTTGGCGATGTCGAGAGCTCAGGCGCTCTTGTTGTGTGTTCTGGTGTTGGGCGGTTGCAAGTCGCTTCAGCTAGAATCCCCCGTGCGTGTGTCTGAGTCCGATTGGTGGACGACGGGGGGATCTGGCGCTCACAATTCTTCCGTCTCGACGTCCCTGGTTCCACCGCTGTCTGAGGCTTGGACGTACAATGCTGTAGCCGCCTTCGGGCCCGGCTCGGCGTTGGTTCTTGGTGACGTGATTCTGGTTGCAAACCTGAAGGGTGAGCTACATGCTATTAGCCTTGAAACGGGCAAAAGGGTAGGCCAGGCCGGGTTCTCGGACTCCATTCGGGGAACTCCGGCTCTTGCCGGAAGCCGGCTGGTCGTCGGCACGGCCTGGGGCAAGCTGACCTTGCAGGCCTACGACCTGGAACGGGCGGTAAAACTTTGGCGTCGCGAGGGTCCGCGGATCGTCGCCGGGCTCTTGCCGTTTCAGGACGGGGCGTTGGTAGCGGACTCGAAGGGTGGTGTCCGTCTCGTTGATTCCCGTGATGGCGCGGATCGGTGGACGTTCCAGGCGCCTGACGAAATGGCGGTGGTCGCGACGCCGCTGCTCACAGACGATCTATACATAGTCGCGTTCGAGGATGGCACAGTCCGAGCCTTCGAGCCCCTGAGTGGCGAATTGGCATGGACTACCAGGCTCCAGATGCCCGTATATTCGGCCCCCACAGAATCCGATGGGGTCATTTACCTGCCCACGACCCGTGGAACTCTGGTTGCGTTGGATTTGAGGAGTGGGCGGGAGATGTGGCGCTTCCGGGCGAGCTCCGAGGCCATCAAAATCGCGCCCCCCTCCATCCGCGCCGGCGTCATCTACTTCGGTGCCTCTGACGGCCTGGTGAGGGCTATTTCCACGGAATTCGGTGAATCTAGGTGGCGGACTCAGGTGCAGGCGGCGGTCACCGCCCAGGTCCTTGTTACCGACGAGCTTGTGTACGTGGGCACCATGGGCAATCGCCTTATAGCGCTCGGCGTAATCGACGGACAGGAAAAATGGAGCACCGGAGTGAAAGGGCGGATCAAGTCGGCCATGGCTGTGGCTGGAGGCGGACTCGTCGTGTTGATGGAACCTCGTTTTGTCTCTCTCTTCCTACCGGAGGTAGTGGATGCCACGAAATAGGATTCGGCAAGCGGGGGCATTGTTCGTCTTGATCCTCGGCCTTTGCCCGCTAGCCCAGGCGCAGTCCCTTGCCATCGTGAATTCGAACGACCCGAACGCCCATGTGTATGCCGATTCCACGTGGTTGGGGTTGGCGAGTCTGCAGTCTTTTCTCGTCCCCGAGGGGACCGCGCTTGTTCGTGTCGTGCCCAGAAACGTCGGGGTCTGGGGACTCGCTACCATCACGGCTCCCGTATCGCCCCGGTCCGACACCACGATCGTGGCCGCACAGTTTCCATACACCTACCGACTCGAGACCACGCCCGTTGGGGCGGATATCTACCGAATTCTGGATGGGGAGCGCATCCATCTCGGGGCAACACCCCAAGTATCCATGTTTGATGCGCCCATCGGCGGCCTGTTGTCATTTGAGAAACAGGGGTATGCGACGGTCGAGGTTCCTCCCGGTGATGCGTTTTGGAATCGACATTTGGCTGTCATGCGGCCCCTCTCAGGAGGGACTTCGCCGCGCACAGACCTGCACCTCGAGGCGCCGGGCCGGTCCAAGCGCTGGATCGACTATGTGGCGGTCGGCGCGGCCCTTGCCGGCGGTATTTTGGCGGTGCATTACAAAACAAAAGCGGACAACAGATTCGATGTCTATCAAGAGACGGGCAACCCCGATCTGAGACCTCGGATCGAGAACTTCGACACCCGATCCGCCTGGGCCCTCGGTGCGATGCAGGCCGGGGTGGGTGTATTCGCGATACGGCTTGCGCTGCGGTGAGTCGCTGGAGAACGCTCGCGCGGTTGAAGCGTTAGCGCGGCGCCGGAATTTCACAGCCGGTCCAGAAGAAAAACTCCCTACCCGCCATGCTGAAGGAACGTCTCCAGGAAGATCTCAAGGCCGCCATGCGCGCGAAGGACGCCGTGCGCCTGCGCACCATTCGATCACTTAGGGCCGCACTGATGGACCGCGAAATCGGAATGCGAAAGGGCGGAAAGGCTGAACTAAGTGAGGAGGACGCGATTGCCGTTCTGCAGAAAGCGGCCAAGCAGCGCAGGGATGCGCTCCAGCAGTATCGGGATGCCGCGCGGGAGGATCTGGCCAGTATCGAGGCCGAGGAGCTTGAAGTCCTGGCGGACTATCTGCCGCGGCAACTATCGGATGATGAACTCCGTACGCTGGTATCGGACATTGTCGCCACGACGGGCGCCTCCAGCATGAAGGACATGGGTCGTGTGATGGGGGCGGCCATGGGTCGAACAAAGGGCCAAGCCGACGGGAAGCGTGTCCAGGCCATAGTACGAACCCTGCTGAGCAGCTAAAATGAGCATCATCGACGCCGTTATTCTTGTGCTCCTGGCTGTCGGTGTCGTGCGCGGGTATCGGACGGGCTTCTTCAAGCAGGCGGGCGCCATAGCCGGCGTCCTCATCGGATTTGCCCTTGGAACGAGCCTGATGATGCCGGTCGGAGCCTATTTGATGCGGATTTCAGGGGTGGAGGAGTCCGTGGGTCCCATTATTGGCTTCATCGCGGTATTTGCAGGGACTTACCTGCTTGTACAGGTTTTAGCCAAGGTTGCGGAGCAGATTCTGGGGGCAGCGAAGCTAAACGTCCTGAACCGTGCGGCCGGTGGTGCCGTCGGTGGGTTGAAGGCTGCTATGCTCTTGAGCATCGCGTTTATTGGCCTGACCTATGTTGAATTGCCTCCCCAAAGCGTCCGGGATTCCTCCCTTACCTACGTTCCGGTTGCATCGCTGATGCCGGTTGCGTGGTCGTACGTAGCCGCCAATTCAGACGTACTGGACGAGTTCTCAAGAAGGATCGAATCCGCGATTCCGGAATCGGTTGATGGGGACGGCGATGCAGCCGGGTCATCCGCCAACGACGAGAACTAGAAGCCCCGATCGCGCGGCAAGACGAGAGCTAGAAGCCCCGATCGCGCGGCACGACCAGGATGCTCGCTCCGAATAACCACTCGGTTTTTGAATGGAATCGCTGACTCTTCGCTTGAAGCTGTCCGAGCGTCGTCGCGAACGTGATATGGCCTGACCCCGCCCGCAGTCCAATCTTCCACTCGCGCCGTTCCGGATTTTCCCCAGAGAAGAGGCGAGCTGTGGAGGCCTCCACCTCCAGGGCGAGGGTGCGGGTGAGTTTGGAGATGACCTGGAGTTTGAGTGAGGCGTCCAGACCCGTGGCCCTTTCCCCGTCCCCTGGAAACAGTCCACCCGTCATGGCGAACGTTGAGAACGAGCTTTTCCCGAGGAGTCGGGCCTCGACGAATCGTCCCTCCCGACCCAATCTCAAGACGGGTCCGGCCGTGATCCCGATCCATTCTGCCTGGAGCCGAAAGGGTCCCGATCGATCGTAGGAAAGGAGGGTCAGTCCGCCGGCCCAAGGGCTCTTGGAGAGGAAAAGCTCCATCGGACGAACGGCCCAGGCCAGCGCGGGATCGCCGTTTGTAGAACGAATCCCGGCCGTGACGGAAAAGAGATCGACCCCGCTGTCTTCGGAGACGCGAGGGAGGAAAAAAAAGAGTGGAATCGTTCGCATGGCCGTCCAAGTTCCGGCCCCGACTGACGCATTGGATGCGTACCAGGCGGCCCCGGTGACTCGGAGTGGGGCGAATTCTAGCAGGGAGGGCTGCGCTTGGGCGCGACCCGCAAGGCATAGCAGCAAGAAGGTTGTCGCGGTCCGAAACTGGATCATTTGGATTGTTTTGGCGCGTCGGAGAAACGGACGATGAGGAGCCCGGAAATGACAAATAGACCACCAACCACCTGGGCGGTTTCCAGTTGTTCACCAAGAAAGAGAACCCCGGTAGTCAGGGCAATTACCGGGACGAGGTTACTGAATACGGCCGTCCGTGACGGTCCGATCCGGCGAACGGCGTGATTCCATAGGACGACGGTGAGACCGGTTGACAGCGCCCCCGAGAAGGCAATGGCCGTCCAGACCAGAGGGGTTACCAGGGTCCAGTCGGTTTCGCTCCAATGAGGAGCCGCGATAATCTGTAGTGGAATCATCGCAAAGAGAACTCCGAAGAAGGTCAGTGCGAGGGGCGGGACTCGGCGCAGGAGTCCCCGATTGACCGTGGTGTAGGCCGCCCAGAGCATGGCAGCAGACAACATGCCCAGATTGCCAAACAAAGAACTGGATCCCAGCTCTACCTGCTGGGGGCCTGCAAACACGATGGTTGCGGTACCGATCAGCGAGAGAAGAAGCCCACCCCAGGCGCGACGGGCCAGAATTTCAACTCCCAGCAAGAAGGCGAGAATCGCCGTCCATACGGGTGCGCTGCTCATGATGAGGGCGGCCGAACCCGCCGAGGTGTTCGCCAGGCCAACGATGAATGCCACTTGATAGACCAGGTAACCCAGGAGGCCCGTGCCGATAATGCGCCATAGATCCTGTCTCAGATAGTCGAAAACGCCGCGCCCATGGGCTCGCTCGCGGGTCACGTGCAACGCCCCCAGAAAGAGGAACGCCGAACTCAGCCTGAGCAGGTTCAGCAGTTGCGGGTCCATCGTAGGTAGAGCCGCCTTGAGAATGACGAAATTCGTGCCCCAGATCACTACACAGAAGATCAAGGAGACCTCAATCGGCAGGCGGCCGTGGGGCGGGGTAGGGTTCTTCGGAGTCAAGCTGATGGCTTTTCTGAGGGCCGAAGATACCCGCCGTGCGCGCAAAAAGAGTCCCGGGGGCGGCTTCCTGTGCGGCCGTCTCTGTACTTTGCGCCACCACGCCGCGAGGCGTAAAATGCACACCGAACCACCGATACATTCATGCTGGGAGACGGGATCACCAAACTGTACTACACCATCGGCGAAGTCGCGTCGTTGGTAGGGGAAGAACCCCATGTTCTGCGGTACTGGGAAACCGAGTTCAGTCAGTTGCGCCCGCGCAAGAACCGCGCGGGGAATCGGGTCTTCACCAACGAGGATATTGATGTCGTCTTCAGGATCCGTAGGCTCCTGAGGGACGACAAGTATACGATTGAAGGGGCCAGGCAACGGTTAGGGAAGGCCGAGGCCGTGCCCTTCTCGACCGTCGAGCGAAAGGAGCTGGGAGAGTTGCGCGAATTTCTGGGTCGGATGCGGGATCGCATCAAATAGGAGCTCCGGCCGTACAAAAAGCCGGCATTGGGGGGGGGGGGGGGGGGGGGGGGGGGGGGGGGGGGGGGGGGGG
>CAYXSE010000055.1:12555-17348 GCA_964466675.1 uncultured Rhodothermales bacterium
AGATGCAAGAAACCACCGTTCGGGTCCCAGAATCCGCACTACCCATGATCCATGCTCTGGGTCTCGTGTCCGAGCACTTCGAAAGCCGCGGCACACTCGATCGCGCGACATTCCACCGGCTGTGCAGCGAGGCCAAATTGGCCAGCCAGCTTGCTATCTCTCAGTCTCAGGATTGCAGACCCGTGAGCAACCCGTTTCTGCTGTAGGTGGGGGAGCTGGGTTTTTTCTGGAGCGGGTTGCTGGCCCATCTTCGTGCAGGATTCGCCGGTCTGGCATGGCGGCGACCCGAACCCAGATAGCGGAATGGCCGTATATTGAAAAGATGGTGTTCGCCCGTCCGGCGGATCATCATTCGGGACGTGGCGCAGTCCGGTAGCGCACTTGGCTGGGGGTCAAGGGGTCGCGAGTTCGAATCTCGCCGTCCCGACTAAGAATCGTTGATTCTGAGTCGGTAAGAGCCTTCGATAGCAGGTGCTGTCGGGGGCCTTTGTGTTTGATCGAAGCGACATCAGCAAAGACTGCTGACGTTGTGCTGATGCTTTTCGGGTGCTGGTTGTCTAATTCAATCGACTACCAGTGATGGGAAGCCTTGTCAAACGAGAAGATCGATTCTATCTGGAGATCTACAACGGGCGCAGATCGCCCAAGCGCAAATCGGTCCGCATACCAGTGCGCACTAGGCGAGACGCTGAGTCAGTACGGGCTGAGGTCGAACGGGCATACGCCCTCGGGGAATACGATCCTTGGAAGACCCCTCAGTGGCCCCCTGTTGAGTCGTCTCCACCATCATGGGTTCATGGTCAGACTTCTTTAGCTGACGCCATGCTGGCGTTCCTGCTGACTAAAAGGAGCCTCAGAAAGGCTACGCAGGATCACTATCGGTGGGTACTTGACTCATTCTCTGCCGCCATTGCAGGTGACCCCCCAGTTGGAGCCATAAACCAATCACACCTGACCGCGTGGCTCGGAGAGTCCGCCCTGTCTGACCATTCCATCCATACGTACTGGAAGTCGATCAGGGTATTCTTTCGCTGGCTGGAGCGTCAGGGGGTTTTGGTACAAACCGACGGTTTTTCCGTATCAAGGCCATGCGAGAAGCTTTCGTGTAAGCTGATCACGCCTGCTCAGGTGAGTCTGCTGGTCCAAAAGGCGGAGCAATCCGAGTCAGCTTACATGGCTTCTGTAATTATCCTGACTTACGAGATGGCTCTTCGTCTAGGAGAAGTGTGCGCTCTGCGATGGAGTTGGGTCGATCTCAAAACTGGAGTGGTCCGGATTCAGTCTTCCGACGGATTCAAGACCAAATCTGGAGCCATCATTGTAAAGCCTATCACCCGTAGTTGCGCCTCCGCTCTGGATTGGCTAAAGAGCGGCACGAGTACAGGACACGTAATTACAAATACGAAGGGGAATCCTCTCAACGCCAAGTACACAAGCAAGAGATTCAAGAGTCTTGCCAGAACCTGTGGCTTTTCGGAGACGATCACCTTTCACGGCCTCCGTCACGGTGCGTTGTCGCTGGCGGTTGCCAATGGTGCCAGCATTGAAGCCGTGAGGCAGTTTGCTGGACATGCCACCATGTCAATGACGCAGCGGTATGTTCACCTGCATCAGAATGACTATGCTCGGGACATCAGGCAGGCCTTGGAGAAACGCCTATAGAGTATTTGGGCCGCAGGCATTCTTGAACTATCGCAGACGAAACGCTAGCCGGTGAAATAGCGATGCCGAAGAAGAAGTGGACAGACTTCAAGCCATTGTTGGATGATCTTGATGTTCGGATTCGCGTAACACCGAAGGGGGAAGAGCGAGACAACCTGAAGACCAAGCGCTCTGCGTTATTTGCAGATTGGCAGATGATAGCTCGCGAGACAAAGAAGCCGAGAGGTGCGAAAGAGTACAGGGCCAAGTTCTCAGGCGGCAAATACCCTCGGCTCTCGGATGACGAACTGCTCTCTGGTCACGTGTGGCAGGACAAGAGGGGAAGAGTCACGCCTATCAGGGCGATGGATCTCACGCGGCTCCGTCGAACTATCCTTCATCTCCGGAAGGACGTTGATCACGTTGATCCAAATCAGGCTGATATGGGTGGTGATAAGTTCCAAAAGAGGAGGGCGTTGATCAAGCTGATGATTGGTGAAGTGAAGAGACAGGCGGAGATGCTCGCCATCGCCAGCGGACTGGAAGACGAGTAAGGGGATAGGTCCCTCGCGCGTGCGCGTGCGCGTTTGGCTTTTAGGTGATGGACGACCCGGATGTCGGGTGGTACCTACTGGCCCTCGGGCCGGGGGAGTCGCGAGTACATGCTCGTTCCCGTACATAGGCTCGCCAGCGCAACGCGTGCTGGCGTTCAGCGCCCACGGGCCGAAAGGTGCGTGACAGCAAAGGAATTGGCCGAAGCTGTCTAACCGCTCGCTATTTGATGAGCGGGACGCGGGACGCAAGAAATGACACCCGAACTACGTGGGTGTAAGCGAACGAAGCCGGGACTTCTCAGATGGGTGGTCTCGGCTTTTCTGTTTCCGCCCGTCGGCGCTCAGTCGCGGGCTGTCTTCCCGATTCAATTCACCTGATCAAATCCAAGTGTATGAAAATGAAAGATTTAAGAACAGATAGCTGGAGTACTCCAGACAATCCAACAGAAAATGAAATCAAACAAATGAAATCAACAATGAAGACCAATCAACCAACCGGTCCGTCGTATGAAACCGACTGGCCAGCCACCTCCCCAGAGCCAACAGAGTCGAACATCCAGACTCACGATTCACACCCCCTAGGGGTCAACGAGGTCGTGAACATGAGCGTGGTGCCGATGTGGGGCTTCCCGGACCCGCCAGAAATGGAGTGGGCAGTGTGGGGACTAATCCCGAGTGGATATATGACCACACTTGCGGCTCACGGAGGAATGGGGAAAAGCTATCTCGCAATTAGGCTCGCTATCTCAGTGGCAACTGGGACACGCTTTCTCGGAATGCCGGTCAAGCTTGGGAAAGTCCTGTTTGTCGATGCGGAATTAGATGTTCTAGAGCAGCAGCGTCGTCTGAACCGCGTTTTGAGGGGCTTGAACCTTTCCAACGACATTCTAGGAGACCGTTCAAGAACGGCCATTTCGGGGTAGGATAAGGAATAGGGGGATCGTTTTCGGACCGCCGCACGGCGAAGCGGTGGAAGGCGGGCCTGGGCCCCGAGAGGCCTCCTGACGGCTATTCCGTACGAACATGCCACTTTTGCTCACGTGGTCACCTGGAATGGAGCTTTTGGAGGCTTGAGGTCAGCCCCGAGCAGTTTAAAGAGCCGTTTTAGATTGACGACCGCAGCCGTCCACAGCGCTTGCTGTTGCGTTGCGATCCCCGTGACGCACTCGGTTGCACGTAGCTTGACATCGAGTGCTCGGCTAGCATGCTGGCGTGGAGACCGTTCCAAAAGGCCGTTCCGAGCGCGCCCCTGGTACGCACCATCCGGAACGATTCGCGCCTAGCGTGACAAGAATGGGTCTAGAAGGACCCCAGGTGGCGATTACGAGGGTTCAGACCCGTTCCGAGGATGCCGCCAGTTCGGAACGCCTGGAGCAGTCAGCGCGGCAGAACCAGCTCCAACTGATCGGCGGCATCTGGGAGGCTCCATCCGCTTGAGCAGTGCACGACCAGTCCGCGGTTCTCCAGGGTCTGGAGGGTCTCGCCAAGGCGTGCGTTGTTGACGCGGAGTTGTTTGCGGAGTGCGGTCTTGGAGAGTGGATCGCCAGAGCGCCGCAGTTCGTTACGCACGGCATCAGCCAGCGGCGGCGTAGCATCGGCTCCGTCCAACTCGAGCCGGCACGGCTCGCCCTTGCCTCCGGCCAGATGCAGCATGAGGGCCTCTGGGGCCGCTGCCGCCCGGTGCTCGACGTTCAGGCGCAGACCGCCATCGGAGCGGCGGAAGAGATAACACGCCGAGTCGGTCCACGCGTGAAGATCAGAGCTACCCCGCAGGGCCTGCCCCGGATCCCGCCGGGAGCGCTTGGCCATATGGTGGACGAGCGCGACGGCGACGTGGTGGCTCCGGTTGAGGTGGCGCAAGAACCCCAGAATCCTGGAGATATCGGCGCTGGAGTTCTCGTCCAGAGTCGTGTGAAGCCTGACCAACGGGTCCAGGATTAGTATCCTGGGCTTGATCACGGACAGGGTCTGGTCGAGCGCTTGGCGATCCGCCTCGACATCAAGCCGGAGGCTGGCGGCGGTGATGACGTGGAGCGGCAAGCGCTCCAGCGAGATCCCGCGGTGCTCACAGAGTTGGGCGACTCGGTCACGAACGTGAACCAGCGGATCCTCCGCCAGGTACACGAGCGCGGGCCCCGCCCGTTCAACCTCGAAGCGGCCCGAGCAGGCCGTACCCGAGGCCACCGAAACAGCCAGATCCAAGGCCAGGAATGATTTGCAGGCTCATGCCGCGTCCGTGATTATGCCGCGTCGCTGCTGCGAACCTGCGGATTTAGATACATCGGGGCGGATCGAGGTACGTTGAGCGCGGCATAATCAGGTTGCCTTCGTCTGGCAGCCAGCCATCACTCAACACGAGGTTCATAGCACATGATGGAACAACTCTTTACACATCGCTGCGCGGCACCGCGCTTACGCTCGAGTCCTCTCGGCTGGGCGCTCGATGCGTTCGTCGAGCGCCTCGCCGAGCTTGGATACCCGCCCGGCTCCTGCCGCTCCTACGTGGTTTTGGCGGCAGATTTCGGTAGGTGGATGAAGGATCACGACCTGCCGGTCGAGACCCTGGACGAGCCAGCGATCCAGGCGTATGTCGACGAT
>CAYXSE010000056.1:0-17279 GCA_964466675.1 uncultured Rhodothermales bacterium
ACTTCGCGCAGGCCTGGAGAATCGGGATTCGAACCCCTCGACGGTCTTCGGGGACCGGGTCGGAGAGGCCTGGTCCCAGGGGCACGTGCGGCGCCTCCCAACGACCAACCAGACCCTGGACCAGATAGACCTGGATCGCGCCTTGGCCATCTACCAAGATCGGTTCGCGGACGCCAGTGACTTCCGTTTCGTGATCGTGGGCAATTTCGATTTGTCCGAGATAAGGCCGCTGGTGTTGACATGGTTGGGAGGGCTCCCGTCTATCGATCGAAGCGAGACGTGGAGGGATATCGGGGTAAGTCGGCCAGAGGGTCGGGTAGAGGTCCGAGTCGAGAAGGGCCTGGAGGAAAAAAGCCAGGTGGATATCCGATTTCATGGAGTGGCGCCGTGGAGCCGCGCTGCCCAGCATGACTTGTCCTCGCTGGCGTCCGCACTCAGGATTCGACTTCGCGAAGTCCTTCGGGAGGAGATGGGCGGCGTTTACGGTGTCCGGGTTTCCGGTTCAATCTCGCGCATCCCCCGAGAGCGGTATACCTTTTCGATTGGCTTTGGATGTGCCCCGGAGAACGTTGATTCGCTGGAGTCTGCCGTGTTCGAAGAGATCAAACGAATACAACGTGAGGGCATTGACGAGGAGCTCATTGTCAAGGTTCAGGAAGCGCAGCGCCGGTCCCGCGAAAGCGGTGTCGAGCAAAATGGTTTCTGGTTGACTCGGCTGCAGAGCTATTACGGTGTGGGAACCGATCCTCTTGAGATATTGCGGTATGACGATCTCGTCGACCGAGTGACCTCCGAGCGTCTTCAGGGTGTGGCCAGAAAATTTCTGGGAGGCGAGGGGCTGTTCGTTGGGAGGCTATTCCCTGAAGAGGGGTGAAACCTCTCCTGTCAGCCCGGTGTTTGCGACCGAAATGTTAGGTGACAACCGTGAGCCTGACCTCCCAGCCTCGATCTGATGACCGTTCGCTTCGCACTCCCCATTCTCGCCCTGATATCCGCGGTCCTGCTCCCGTCTGCTCAGCCGCGGTGGGGCTTCCCGGCTCACCGGGTGATCAACAGGGCGGCGACCACACACCTGCCGGCTGACTTTGCGCTGTTCGCGCAGTGGGCAGACGATCTGGAACGACTCTCCACCGCCGCAGACGAGCGCAGAAACAGCGTCCCAGGGGAGGGAATCAAACATTACATCGATGTCGATGACTACCCCGAATTCTTTACCGGGCAGCTGCCGCACTCCTACGAGGACATGGTCAGGGCCTATGGGCAGTCGCGGGTGGATGGCAACGGAACGGTTCCATGGGCCATCGATTCCGCCTATGACGACTTGGTTCAGCGCTTTGCCGATGGCGATTGGGATGGCGCGGTCGCGTCTGCGGCGGACATCGGTCACTACGTCGCGGACTTCCACAACCCGCTCCATCTGACGCTCAACTTCAACGGTCAGTTGACCGGTCAAAACGGAATTCACTCACGCTACGAGAGCCAGATGACATCGCGGCATCTTTCCGAGCTCGTACCTGCTCCCGGCAACGTGTCCGTGATTACCGATCCCCTGGAGTCGGTCTTCGCGTGGATAGATATTCAGTATCCAGGAGTAGCGCGGATCCTGGACGCAGATCTGCAGGCTCAGGCGGCCGCCTCCGGCAGTACGTCCAGCAATGCGTACTACGACAAGCTGTGGGAGTTGATGGGCGCCGACACGATCACCTGGTTTCAGGACGCGTCTCTCGCAGTGGCCAGTTTGTGGTATGCCGCGTGGTTGGAGGCGGGGTCGCCGCCGTTGCCCGGATCGGCGACGGATGTCGATGAGAGTCCCTCCGCTGGCGCGATACGGGTGCTCCCCAATGCTCCAAACCCGTTTACCGGGTCGACGAGGCTGAGATTCGAGCTATTGGCTGGGGCGTCGGGCACCATCGAAATATTTGATGCCTCGGGCCGGCAAGTCCGGAGGTGGAATCTGAGTGGGCCGGGTCCGGGCGTGCACGAGGTTTCCTGGGATGGACGCGACGACGGGGGAGTGCCCCTGGCCAGCGGAGTGTATCACGTGGTTGTGACCGGGAATGACGGATCGCGAGCGATGGGTCAAGCTGTCCTGCTTCGCTAGCTGGAAAATCGAGCGGTAGCATGCAATTCAGCGGTTCACGAGGAGGCCGGAGTCCATGGAGCGTGAGGATGCTAGTCGGCCTTTGTGCGGCCGGTATTCTGGGAGCCGCGTGCGAATCGCTGATCATCCCCAGAGATGACCTCAAACAGGAATTCCTGACCTGGGAATTCGGGATGTTCTTGCATTTCAACATGGCCACTTTCAATGATCGTGAATGGGCCAATGGTTATGAGGACCCGGCCTCGTTCGCTCCGGACCGGCTGGATATAGAGCAGTGGGCCGACGCGGCGGAACTCGCTGGTATGCGGTACGCGGTTCTCACGGTCAAGCACACCGGAGGTTGGAGTCTCTGGGACAGCGAATACACGGACCGTGACGTATCAGCGTTCACCAACTACCAGGGGGGGCGCGGCGACATCGTCCGAGATTTTGTCGACACGTTTCGCCGGCGCGGCATGAAGGTAGGACTGTACTACCTACTGCCCGGTGACTACGCCGGGAGATTCGGCAACACGCTTCCTTCGGGGGCTCCCGCACTCCACGGCTTTCCCCCCGAGGCGCAGGGTGACTATATTGAATTCGCTCGCCGGCAGCTCACCGAATTGCTGACGCAGTATGGCCCGATTGATCTGCTATGGATCGATCAGGCGCGTAGCCGGTATGTCTCGAAGCGAGCCTGGCGCCGGATTCGGAACCACATCAAGTCGATTCAGCCTGCGGCGTTAGTGCTCGCGAACGACTCGCGGCAGAGTGAGGACACCGACATCCATAGCTACGAGTATCCGGTCTACAAAGACGTGTCGCTTGGATTCCCGCCTGAGGACAACGTGCATCCGGCTGAGGTCTCTGACTATATCGGACCGAGTTGGTTTTGGAATCCGACGCACGACAAGAAGAGCCTGAAGTCAGTGGACGATATCGTGACCATGCTGAATCGAGCGAAGGAACGGAACGCCAACTACCTCTTGAATGTCTCGCCTGACGCGAGGGGGCTCATACCGGCGGAGGTAGTACAGCGGTTGAAGGAAGTGGGCGAGCGGCGGGTTCATTGATGGCGGAAGCATGCTGACGCCTCCAAGTGTAGGCGTGAGAGCGACTTCGATGACCCTGGTGTATTATGATGAGACATTGAACACAGCAAAACCATGAGAAACCCCCTTTTCCTAGTATTAGTGGTCGCCTTCCTGTCTACCGCTACGCTGGCCCTCGACGAAGTGGCGGCCCAGGAAGCCGCGTCAATCCAGGGGGCCTGGGTCTTCACAAGCGAGGACGACAGCAACCAGCGCGGACTGCTGGTATTCACGGAAAGGCACTACAGCATGATGTTCGTCGCGAGCGATTCAGAGCGCGCCACCTATCCCGACGATCGGGAGATGACCGATCCGGAAATATTGGAGGCGTATGGTTCGTTTGTGGCCAACTCTGGCCGGTATTCGATGGAGGGTGATGAGGTCACCTTGGAGGCGTATATGGCGAAAAACCCAAACTATATGGCTGGGTGGCCGGACAACGATCTTCCCTTTACCATTCGCGTCTCCGGCGACACGATGACTTGGGAAACGAACGGGATCGCTGGACTCGCTGAAACCGTTACGCTCAGACGAGTGGGTTAGCCGGGAGCGGTGCGGCTGTTCTGGGTAGGCAGGTGCAACCTTGCCTCAACCATTTGGCCGGCTGGAGTGTACTTAGCGCAGTGCCGGCGCCTTGAGGGACGCCGACAAAATCTGAAACCAGCAAGGATCTTCGAAATGCGCTTGTACCGTACTGTTTGCTTCCTATTGTGCGTCTCGATCACTCTTGTAGCAGCGGCCCAGGAGCAGGTCGCTCTCATCACAGAGGTGTCTGGCGAGGTCTTTGTCAGGCATACTGACGGGTCTCGGAGCCAGGCCAAGTGGGGTGAGCAGCTTCATGCCGGAGATGTGGTAGAAACAGGCGCTGCCGCATCGGCTTCGATTCTGTTTGCCAATCGGAGTATCCTCTCGATGGTGGCCAACAGCGAGATGGAAATTGCGGGCACACAGTCCTCATCCCGGTCAGTCGATCCATCATTGCTGGCCGACGTGTCCGATTTGACGCTCCACAGGACGGGGGTCGGAGAGATTGCCGCGCTGGGTGGTCTACGCGCAGGGACGCGACAAGCTGTCATAGCTCCACTATCCCCCCGAAACACCCGCGTTCGATCCGACAGGCCCCATTTTTCCTGGACCACTACTGGTGATTTCGATTCATACACGGTGACGGTGCTCGGAGACGAAGGGGCGGTCTGGACAAGCCCAGCTGGCGCGATGGGGCTTCAGTACCCGTCGTCCGCCCCCGAATTGACGCCCGGCGAGACCTATTTCTGGCGTGTGGATGGAGAAGATATGTTGGACGTGGTCTCTTCGGGGCTCAGTAGTTTCAGCGTTCTGTCAAACACCCAACGCGAGGCAATTACTGCAGGAGAGACGCAGATTACAGCCCTGTTCACAGAGGGACAACGGGACGCAACCCGGGAGTACATGCTTGGCGCGCTCTATGCGAAGCAGGGCCTGGTCCCCGAAGCGATTGTGATCTTCGAGAGCATTTCCGAATCGCACGAGGGATCCGCCTTCCTTCATGAGATACTTGCTAAGTTGTATCTGGAAAGCGGCCAGAAGGATCGGGCAATTGCTTCGTTACAGAAGGCCGTGGAGTTCGCTCAGTCTAAATAGCAGATCAGGTTCCATGCGCCTCTTTGCCCTTCTGGTCTTGGTTGTCGCCATTGCACCGGCCATTGCACCGGCCTCCGCCCAGACGGGCCCCAACCTTGCTCTAAGACTTTCTGACGCGGCCATGAGCGGGGATATCCCCACCGCGACCGGATTGGTGAGCGCTCACCGGCTCGCTGTAAAACCGGTCGTCCAGGCACTCGTCAGGGATGCGGCTCAGGCCCGCGTAGACAACGATCAGCCGGCGTTCGAGCGAATCAAGAATGCGGCCACCCGTCTCTCGGGGATGTTCGCGGATAACTACGGAGAACAAGGCCTCCGTTGGATGGTCGACAATTTGGACCGGTGGTCTGGGGTTCAGATGGCCGAGAAACTTCGAGCCGATTCGCTCCTGGCTGCCGGGATCGAACTTCGCGGATCCGCTGAAACTCGCGAGGAGGCGCATCGCCTCTTCCGGGAAGCCGAGTCCCGCTTCCGGGACCTGGATGACGCGTCTGGATTGGCCGAGGTCCTTGGTCAGATCGGATACGTCCACTTCTGGCTGGACCGAGAGCAGTACATGCCACTGAATGTGGTTGCTCTGGAGGCTCGCCGAAGTGCGGACGATTGGCAGCTCATAGGAAATAGCCTGTACGACCTGGGGCTGGCTCACCGTGGGGCGGGAGATTACGAGAAAGCGCTCACGTACTTCCTGGAAGGAAAGGAGGTTCGAGAGGCCATCGGCGACTCCGTGAAGCTGGCGAAGATGCTGCCGAACATGGGCCAGACCTATGAGCTGTCGGGCGATCTTATTCGCGCTCGCGAATACTACCTGTCCGGTTCTGCCATGTACCTGGCCGTCGGCGATACAGCACAGTGGATCTCGCAGCGAAACAACATCGCGCTCATCCTGACGGACTCTCGACGGCACTCCGAGGCGCTCAGTATTCTACAGGGGCTCGCCGTTGACCTGGAGCGGATCGATGACCCGGACGTCCGCGCCCGTGTTCTGATTGCGACGGGCATCGTCAACAGACGGCTCGGCGACTATCAGGGTGCTGTCGAGAACTACCGCGAGGTGATTCGAATTTCCCAAGAGCACGGATTCGATGCACATCTTGCGCGCGCACAGAATAACATCGCCGTCGTGTTCATTTTCATGCTCCGACCGGATAGGGCGCTGCCATTTCTGGAGAGAGCGCTGGCGGCCATGCCGGAAGAGGAAACGAGCGGGCGTGCTGACGTGCTCCTGAGCCTCAGTTCTGCACATTTTCAGCTGGCAAACTATGGCGAGTCACGAGACTATGCGGAATTGGCCAGAGCCGTGGCGACTGACCCTGTTAGACTCGGCAAGGTTCTAAAAATTGTCGCGGACACCAAGGTCCGTACCGGCGACCCCGCTGGTGCGGAGCCGGACTACAAGGACTTGCGAGCCCTCGCGGCTCGGCTGTCCCTGCCGGACATGGAGACCGACGCACTCTTTGGGCTCGGCGAAGCGGCCGAACGCCAGAACAATCCGGATGAAGCGCTGGCCTACTACGAAGAGGCGGCCAGCACGCTCGAGGCCGCTCGCGGGCTCTTGCGGGCAGAAGAAGATAAAGCCGGCTATCTCGCGCAGACACGCTATCTCTACGAGGACATTGTCCATTTCCTGACAGAACAGGTCATCGCAGGCGCGGGGAGCCGTTTTGGCAGGCGCGCCTTCGAATTTGCCGAGCGCGGCAAGGCCAGGGCGTTCCTCGATCAGATGGCCGAGGCGCTGGCCGGCGTGGAGGAAGGTGTTGATCCAGAGTTCAGGTCGGACCTGGATATCCTCGCTCAGAACATGGTTTATTTGCGAGGAGAGTTGGCTTCTGCGGATCCGGCCACGGAACCCGACAAGGTGGCTGAACTCAAGGATTTTGTTGGCCAGATGGAAGGCGAGTATGACCGCGTGGAGCGCGAGATGCGTGACGCCAATCCCCGGTTTGCCGCGATTCAATACCCGGATCCCGTGGGTGTGTCGGAGCTACAACAAGAAGTCCTCCGGGATGGAGAAGTCCTGCTGCAGTACGCGCTGGGAGACTCATCGTCCACACTCTGGGCGGTGACGTCCCGTTCCATTGAGGTGTACCAGCTTCCCGTTCGTAGTGAGATTGAGGCCCAGATCGAGCTGCTGCGATTCGGCCTGGTCAACCCGGGCGAAGCCGCCAATTCTTCGTCTTTTCGGGGACCCGCTCGGCGCCTCTACGAGACGCTTGTCGGGCCTGCCGCCAGCGTGGTGTCGAGCGCATCGGAGTTGATAATCGTGCCCGATGGGGCCCTGAACTACGTGCCGTTCGAGGCCCTTCTGACATCGGATGAAGACGGCGAATACCAGGCCCTGCCCTATCTGCTCCGGGATGCTCCTCTGAGTTACGTCCAGAGCGCAAGTGTGCTGCGCCAACTCCGAAGAGAACCGCGCGTGGAGCCGACTCGTGAGTTATTCGCCGTCGGAGATCCCGCCTTTTCGGACGCCGATGAATTCGGGACGTTGCGCGGCGCCGTCCTGGCGCGACTCCCGTTCACGGGCGAAGAGGTATCGTCAATCGCTTCTCTTTTCAGTCCAGGGAGCACCGAAGTGCTCCTTGGCGAGGACGCCACCGAGGACCGCGTAAGGGCCGCTTTGGAAAACCACCGGTTTCGATTCGTCCACTTTGCGACGCACGGGCTTGTCAACGACGACCGGCCCGATTTTTCCGCACTTGCCTTGGCCGGCTCCGGTCCGGATGCTCTGCTCCAGGCATCTGAGATATTCAACATGCCTGTGCAAGCGGAGCTCGTAGTCCTGTCCGCCTGCGAAACCGGGCTCGGCCAACTTATCAAGGGGGAGGGGGTGGTCGGTCTGACGCGTGCGTTTATGTACGCGGGCACGCCTTCCGTGGTGGTCAGCCTTTGGAGTGTCTCCGATGAGTCTACTTCATCGCTCATGAAAGGCCTCTACCGAGCCCTTGTTGAGGATGACGCGGCGAAGGCTCAGGCGCTTCGATCTGCGAAATTGGCCCTGTTGGAGGATTCCAGTACCGCCCACCCGTTCCACTGGGCGCCGTTCGTGCTGATCGGAAATTCGGACTGAGGTTGGTGCAGACGAAACTCGCCCCAACCTTGGCCGAGGCCCGCGTGTAATGATATCAGACCAAGGAGCTTGGAGTCCCCTTCACTAATGTCGGGAATTTGACCGTCTTTCAACTACATTGGGATGCTCTTCCGGTAACAGAGCGCGACCCCGGTACTTACTAATCCTCCCTGCGCGGCTGTCAAGAGGCCGCGCAAGAACTTGAGCGCGAGCCGTCCCTCCGGCGACCGCACCTGAAGACCCAATGACAAAACTACGTCCCGTCACCTTATTGGTGATGCTGTTACTGCTGTGCATGGTTCCCGCGTCGGCACAGACGCTTCGAATCAGCCTTGACGCACTCTCTGAGGCTTCCGATGCGGTGGTAGTAGGTCGCACCCTCAAGACCGAGAGCTTTTGGAACGCGGACCGGTCGGCGATCCTCACCCGCGTCGTCATTGGCGTCGATCAGCGCCTTGCCGGAAGCTCCGGGCCAGAGCAGGACCTCATCGTTCCCGGAGGTCAGGTTGGCGAGTATCTGCACGAAGTGTCCGACATGCCCGTATTCACCGAGGGTGAGGAAGTGGTCGTGTTCCTGACGCAGCATTCGTCCGGCGTGACGATTGTTACCGGGGGCTGGCAGGGAAAGTTGGAGATTGTTGAGGACCCGGAGACGGGAGCACGTCGGGTAATCGGCGGCGCGCACTTGTTCGACGAGGATCTGAAAGCGCGCGGTCCTGGAGAGATTTTGGAACAGGGAGTGGACGTGGAGCGCGTGAGGAAGACGCTGCCCATTGAGGAATTTGTTCGGAGGGTGAAGAAGATTGACAAGCTCTGATAGCGACCGCCCGCCCGTCAGACCCAAGCATTTTTCTACCTCGGCTCCGGAGATTTCCATGACTTCTTTCTACAAGGCTTTTCGTTCAGGCTTTCTGGTTCTTGCCTGCTCTCTTCTCGGCACCCTCGGCGCTTCCGCGCAGTCTCTGACCGCACTACCACCATCATTCGCCTTGAGTACCGCGGGCACGGCCTACGGCATCAGCCTAGGCAACTACGACAACGACGCCGACCTCGACGTCTTCTGGGGAGCCCGAGGAGCGACCAACAAAGTGCTCCGCAACGATGGCGCGGGGGGACTGTCGCTCGGATTCACTTTTCCGGGAAGCGATGCGACCATGGCGTCTGCGACCGGAGATTTTGACAATGATGGTTGGACAGATGTCGTCTTCGGAAACGCTTACCTAAATAATTTCAACTGTAACTCAGGGTGTGAGCAAGACAGGGTATATCTGAATGACCAGGGAGCGAACCCAACCTTCTCGCTGGCCTGGACCGACGGTCTCGGGTACGCCGCCTGGACGGTAGCGGTCGCGGATTTCGACAACGACGGCTTCGATGATTTTGCAGTAGCAAACGCTTCCGGGGGACCGTCGGCGATTTGGATCAATACCTCAGTCACCAGTGGGACTTTCGTTGGCTTCGCGCAGGCAACTATAACGGGAGCCGTGATCAACACCCGTGGAGTAGCCGTGGGATTTGTAGATGGCGATATCTATCCAGACGTTGTCTTCGCCGACGGCACCATTCTGATTTCCGATGGGACCGGGGGCTTTTCGCGATCCTCGGTCGCTGTCGGTGCGTTCATTGACTTCGTGGCCATCGCTCAACTCGATGGGCTGTACGGGAACGACTTGGTGTTTTCCGGTGACCGGGCCGATCGAGCTCAAGTCTACCTGGATGACGACGGCGCGGGGTATTTGGGTCAGGTTGCCGCTGGAAACACCACGGATGCTCGGTTTGAGACCGCACTCGGGGACCTCAACAACGATGGTGTCCAAGACCTGGTAGTGGTAGGCTTTGGCGCGGGATTCGACTCCGCCTTCATCAGCGACGGAAGTGGCGGACTGACGGCTTCTGGAGGCCTCGGATGGGGCGGAAAGGGTCTGGCTGTTGGCGATATGGATGGCGACGGTGATGACGATGTGATCACAGCTGATCCGAATCGGGTTTTCCGCAATGACCTCGCGCCCTTTGTCCTCCCTCTGGTGACCACCATAACCGAGGAGTTCGACGACGGCGATCTGACGACCAATACGCTAGGTGTGGGGACAGGATTTGCCAGCATCGGTCAAGGGACGGTCACAGAGAGCGCGGGTGCTGCCATTTTCACGAGCAGCGGTGCCGCGACATTTGCGATAGAGAGTGATGATGTGTTCGATCCCTTTGCGGGGGACCCCACAACGGTTACCTGGGTCATTGAAGACGTCGGAGTAACGTTGCCCTCCTTCGGGAACAGGACCTGGGTCGGGATCCGACCGGCAGGCCTGCCTGCGTCGGGAACCGAAAGTTCCTTCATGCCGACGTATGGTGCTCTGTCAAATGGCGTCTATATAGCTGTCAATCATAATCGCGATGGGAGATTTCCGAGCTACCACGGGATCGTACAGGCCAGGATAGGGGGAAATTCGTATCGTTTGGCCGATTTCGAATGGTCCACGTACACCGGTCGCACTCCTCTGACTGTCAGCCTTACCACGGATGGCGACACGTATGCGGTAGCCTTTTCGGAGGCAGTAACCATGTTCTCGGGGAGTCTATCGGGGACAATTCCGGGTAACCCCTCGAGCGCTGAATACGTCGCGGGAGTCCACTACCAGGGTCTCGGCTCAGCGGGGACCATGGACCTAAACTCGGTGACCCTGGTGAAGGCACCGTCGTCGCTGGTGGTCACCAACACAGCGGATAGTGGACTGGGCTCCTTGCGAGAAGCCATTCTGTTTGCGAATTCGAACGCAAACGTCGGTGGGCCCGACGAGATCACGTTCAATATCCCTGGCGGCGGTCAGCAGGTGATCAGCCCTGCTTCCGCGCTACCAAACATCACTGAAGCGGTATCCATCAATGGGTATTCTCAGCCCGGGGCTTCCGCGAACACCAACGCTGGATTCGACGCCATCACGGCGACCATTCTCGTTCGACTGGACGGCGCCTCGGCGGGGAGCGGCAACGGCCTTCGCTTTTCGGGCCACTCGGGGAGCGAGGTCAAGGGGCTGATCATCGCTGGTTTTTCGAGTAACGCCATCGCACTGCAGGGGGGCGGCCACAAGATCTTCGGGAATTACCTCGGAACCGACGGCGGGGCCTACCTGGGCAACGGAGGGATCTCGGTAGAGGGAACAGGTCACTCAATCGGTGGACCGAACCCGGCGGACCGGAATGTGATCTCGGTCGGCGGTATCGGGCAGGAGCCAAGCGCCGTGAACACGCTGATACAAGGCAATTTCATCGGCACGAACGCTGCTGGGACTGCGGCAATCGTGGGCCCCGGGGGAGAACGCAACTTCATCGGAATCGGCAGCAACCAGGCGACAGGCACAACCGTAACCGGCAATCTCGTCTCTGGGAGTACTTGGTACGGGATGGAAATCACCCACACCAATCTCCAGGCATCCAAGAATTGGGTCGTCACGGGCAACCGTATCGGGACGGACCTGACGGGAACGTTGGACATCGGCAATGGCCGCGATGGGATTTACGTTCAGAAAGGGGCGGACGACAACACATTCTCAGGTAACATCATCGCCTTTAACGGCGAATCCGGGATCGAGATCACGGATGGTGACGGGCTGCTTCCGCCACGCCGGAATGCTATTCGCGGCAACAGCATTTTCTCGAATTCAGGGCTCGGTATTGCCCTGACGGTCGTGACAGTTTCCACCGCCGCCCCCAATAATTCTATCGGACCGCCGGAAATCGTCAGTTCTGTGATCGATGGCGCTGGGGATCTGGTCGTGATTCTGAGTGCCAGCCGGAACGGTGAAATGGAGGTCTTCCTGGCCGACGCGGACAATCAAGAGGGCAAGACGTTTCTGGGCCCTGCACTTCCCTACCCGGTGCCAGCCGTCCAGCAAGCATATGTGTTGGGTAATGCTGCGGCCCTCGGAGTGGTAGATGGGACATTTCTTGTGGCCACTGAGACGGACCCGGCGGGTAATACTTCCGAGTTTTCCGCCGCCGTGCAAGTGGTTGGCGTCGTGACCGATCCGCTGGTGGTTACCTCTTCCGGTGACAGCGGACCGGGCTCTCTACGCGAGGCGATCGCCTACTCGAACGCGAACCCGAGCGCCGGAAGCCCCAACGAGATCACCTTCGACATCGATCTCGGTGGGAATTCCTCCGCAGTTATTAGGCCCGCCAGTGCGCTTCCGATCATTACGGCCCCCGTTGTCATCAACGGTATCTCACAGCCCGGCGCGACCTGTGGCACGGGAATCGGTGACCGGGTGATCAGAATTGTTCTCGACGGGTCTCTGATGGCCTACAATTCAGGCGGGGCCAATCCGGATGCATTGGTCGTGGGAGAAGACACAGACGACGTGACCCTACAGGGCCTCAACATAAACCAGTTCCCTGGCAGGGGAATACTGGTGCGCGATGGCAACAGCGGTGTCGTTATCCGGTGTAACAACATCGGAACGGACGAGTTTGGTCTTCAGGCCTTCGGCAACGTGGGCATCGGAGTCCTGATACACGGTTATTTTTCTGTCTCATCCGGCAACACAGTAGGAGGTCCTAATCCTGAGGACGGCAACCTGATTGCCGCAAACGGCAGCGATGAGATCCTTCTTGAGCCTGGGGCAGACAGCAACAGCATTCAGAACAACTTCGTCGGTACAGACGCGACCGGCCTTGTTCTCCTGCCGTCGAATGTGGCCGTTGACCCTGGAGTCGATCCCTTTGTAGACCGAGCGGGAATCAACTCGAATCAAGGTGGACTAAACTCGATCCTCGGCAATGTGGTCGGCGGCTTTGCGGATGGCATCCATGTGAGCAGCTCTGCCGGTTCACCCGGAGGCAACATGGTCACCGGCAACTATGTCGGAACCGACCCAACTGGCGTGGCCGATTTGGGTAACGGTTTCGGCGTAGCCGTTAGCGGTGGCGCGGACGGAGCTGGACTGGAGCAGGTTGGAGGAAGTACCGCGGGCGACGGGAATCTGATCAAGAATAACGATATCGGCGTTCTCATAAACGGAGCGAGCGAACACGTTGTCAGAGGTAACGTCGTCGTCGATAACGGCCTCGGCATCAAGATCGAGAATTCGAACCCGAACGACACGCAGATCATTGGAAACTCGATTCTAGCCAACGGCCGGGGCATTGAGGTGGTTGATGCCGATCAGGTCCTGATCGACGGCAACACGATCGGTCAAAGCGACACTGAGGGGATTGTTGTTACGGCCGGTGCCGACAATATCGTCATCCAATCCAACTACATTGGGATAGACTCGGACGGTGAAACCCCGATCGGGAACGGCGATATCGGCGTTCGCATTCTTGGTTCGGCCGACCCGGTTATCCTTGACAACGTGATCTCGGCCAATGCTGAGGCTGGGATTCACCTTGACGACGGAACGACAGGGGCGACGATAACGGGCAACATCATCGGCCTCACAAAGGGCGGTGCGCTCATCGAGACGCTCGGTGTCTTGGAGTCCAACCTGAACGGGATTATTGTGAGCAGGTCCTCCAACAATGTGATTGGAGGGACCGGTGCAGGCGACGGCAACAACATTTCCGGAAACCGTGGCGCGGGTGTCATCATCGAATTCGCTACCGCCTCGGGCAACCGGGTTGAGGGCAACACGATCGGCACGACCGCGGATGGCCTTACCGCAAGGGGAAATGAAGATGACGGCGTGCGGATCTGGTTCGGGACGAATAATAACGTGGTTGGTGGCTCGACTGCTGCCCGGAACATCATCTCCGGGAATGGCGGACATGGCGTGGCCATCACGGAACCGAGTGGAGACGCCCCCTTCCAGGTCAACCAATTCAACACGGTCTCCTACAACTACATCGGCCTGGACCAGACGGGCGAGGCGTCCATAGCGAACCAGCGTGCCGGTGTGCGGCTTGACCGAGGCTCGGCGGTAAACACCGTCCAGAACAACGTGATATCGGGTAATGTTGGTACTGGCGTCTCGGTCACCTGCGACAGCTTCGATGTGAATGGTTTTCGCGTATTCCCGTGCGTCGTGAATTCGGACAATTCCGTCACGACTCCGACCCATCGGAACCTGATTGCCGACAATATCATCGGGCTGAGCGCGAGCCAGTCCAGCGCGTTGGGGAACGGTCGGGAAGGCGTCTCCCTCCTGTTCACCGTTCGTGAGAACACCGTTACGGGGAATGTCATTTCCGGAAACGATCTGGATGGCGTCGTCATGTTCCGGCCCGGTGACGACAACGTCGTGAAGGGCAACTTCATCGGAACGGATGACAGCGGCGCAAGCCCGTTCGGCAACACGAACAACGGCATCCGCATCGGTCAGGGTGGAATCCGCACGCTAGTCGGAAGTACCAATCCCGGAGAGGGTAACCTGATCGCGCACAACGGAAAAAACGGAATATCCGTCTCCGTTCTCGACGAGGTGGGCCCGTTCCCGTCGGTGACGATATCAGGCAATGCCATTCGCGACAACGGTCTCCTCGGCATCGACCTTGACATCGACACCGATGGCAATAGGTTCACGTTCGACGGCTTCACGCCCAACGATGTGGGCGATTTCGACGTGGGGCCGAATGGGCTGAAGAACTTCCCGGTTCTGGAAGCGGCGAACCTGGTGGGCACGACACTAACGATGCAGTTCCGGTTGGATGCGGCCGTGATCTCCGATACCGACTTCGAGTTCTTCCTGGCCGATGGCAGCGCGGAGGAAGGCGCGACCTATCTGGGCTCGGCAACCGTGACGACTGGTAGCCTCATTCCTGGGCAGTCTACGACCGCCACTTTGTTGGGCACGACCGGTGTGAGCCTGGGTGCGCGCGTCGTAGCGACCGCCACGGACGGATCCGGCAATACCTCCGAGTTTTCGCCATCGGTTATGGTGGATGACCGCGAGTTCGCACTTCCGGCCGGTTATGTCTACGAGACGATTTCGAGCGCACTCTTGGGCCCGCAGGCGCTAGCTCTCGGCGCGGCGGACCGTGTCTACGTGGCCGATCAGAATGAAGTTGTCAGTTTCGAGTTCGACGGTTCGTTTACTCAGTCCGTATTGAGCGGCACCTACACGTCGGTGGCCGTGGACGCAAACGGTAACGTTTTCGTTGTCAACAGCGGTGCGGTCGAGAACGCGGCTGGACAGACGCTCGCCGCAGCGGGCGCTTCCGCAAGGTCCGTTGCATTCGGTCCCGACCAATGTCTCTATGTGGTCGGAGTGAACGATCTGCTTCGTTCCTGTGATGGCGGCGGAACGTTTGACCAGATAGTCACCGGCGCATTGGACGGATACGACGTTGCCTGGGATTCGGCAGGCGATGCCTACGTGTCTCGCGGGAACGGAGACATCATCCGGATATCTGCTGGATCAACAGGCGTTCCGGAAGACTTCCCGGTTGTGCAATCGGGTCTCTCGTCACCGGCGGCGATGGCGTTCTCCGAAGACGGCCGACTGTTTGTTTCCACCACCGACGGCGTTCTGTACGGTCGCCCGACTGCCCTTGGGCTGCAGTCGTTCAGCGACTTCCAGGGAACCGGAGCCAGCGACCTGGTGATCGGCTCGAACAGCCGTCTCTTTGTCTCACACGCGGGCCGAGGCCGGGTTTACCGGTTCAGTATCCCGGCCGAGCAGGAGGTGGAGAGTGGCGCTTTGGTGTTCCACATCACCGAGTCTCTGAGCGGGATGATGCCCGGCGTGACGACGGCTATCAGCGAAGCCTTCTCAGCATGGTACGGGGTCGGCACGGCCGATGCCGCGAGTCTGATCCAACTAGGCGTCCCGGCCGCACCAGGCGAAAACATCGCCTCTATCGGTGACTACAGAAACCTGATCACCGCCGACGCCTCATTCCCGATCGGTTCGCAGACCCTGGCCGTGGCTTCGAAGCTGCTGAGGGTGGGCGCAACGCCGGAGGATGCTCAAATCCTGACGGCTGACATCATCTTCAATCCTGCGTTCGACCCGGCCAACGGAAACACGCCGGAAGTGGGCAGTTTTGGGACAGACCCTCAGCCAGACGCGCACCACATCAAAGGTGTAGCGATGCACGAACTTGGCCATGTCATGGGCCTGGTGCATTCAGGCCGCCCGGACGCGACCATGTTCTTCATCTTGCCGCCTGACGCGCGAGTACTGACCCTCGACGACGAAGCGGCGATCAGCAGTCGCTATCCGAAGGGTACCAACCCCGAGGCGGCTTTCGGCGCCATCGGTGGCCAGGTGACCAGTGGTAATTTTGAGACCTTTGGCCGGCCCGTTGGCGCGGCACTGATCATCGCGACAGAGATGGATTCTCGTGAGAGCTATCACGGGTACACCGACCGAAACGGGAACTATAACCTCCGTTTTCTCGAGCCTGGAAGCTACCGAATCGGCCTGTTCGCTCTGGACGGAAGCGTCTTCGCGCAGAAGTGGGCCATGACTCCGGGGAGAGTCAGCCTGCAATTGCGGACCATCGCCAATGAGACCAATTTCCTGGAGGAATACTGGAATGGCGTGAGCGAGAGCGCTGTCGACAAACGTAGCGATTTCGTGGCGGTCAGCGTCGGAGCGGGTGGCGCAATAGCCAACATCAATCTGATCACAAATTTGGATACCCAGCCACCCAGCGTGACAGGAATAACGCCTGCGGGTGGT
Organism: uncultured Rhodothermales bacterium; assembly: GCA_964466675.1. Taxonomy (GTDB): domain Bacteria; phylum Bacteroidota; class Rhodothermia; order Rhodothermales; family UBA10348; genus CAYXSE01. Next base: position 16,480 of record CAYXSE010000056.1, read on the forward strand.
TCCGTCGGTGTTGGAGTACGGCCGCAACTCCGGGTGCTCTTCTCCGAAGGTGTGGGCGAGGGGTCACCCTCCGCTACAATCGTGGAGACGGGTTGTGCTGGCTGCGCGCCGGTGAGCCTCAACCTTCTTCTCGATCAGGATGGAGGGCGTTTCGCCTTGGTCACGCTACCTGACGGGAGCGCGGATCTCGGATTCCTGACGGAGTACGATGTGACGATCACCGGCGCGATTGATGCTGTCGGCAACATCCAGGTACAGGCCTTTACGAGCAGCTTCACTACCCATTCGGAGGACACTACGTTACCGACCGTAGTGAACATCTCGCCCGGGGATCAAACGGGTGATGTGGCTTCTACGGCCCTGATATCCGTGACTTTCTCGGAGTCGATGGATGCAGCCTCGCTGATCGACGCGCAGACGGGCTTCAGGCTGATGAGAATGGAAACAGGCGGCCCGGTGTTAGTGGCTGGCTCTATCTCCCTTCCGTCAGTGGCGCGCGACGTGGTGAACACGTTGCTGGTCTTCCATGCTCAGACTCCCCTGGCGGAGGGCGAATCGTACGATGTCTTGTTGGCTGGCGCCACGGATATGGCGGGCCTGCCTCTCTCGGGCACGACCACCTTTTCTTTCGTGACGGAGACTTCTCCCAATGCGGCACCGTCTTCGATCGCTGTCGGCCCGAAAGACATGGCCAGCGGCGTTTCTGTCGAGACCCAAATATTCGCAGATTTTTCTGAGGCGGTAGATCCGGTTTCGGTAACCACGACGAGTTTTGCGGTATCCCCTCCGGTCAACGGCAC
>CAYXSE010000057.1:0-17217 GCA_964466675.1 uncultured Rhodothermales bacterium
TCTCGTGGTACATCGACACGGTCCTCGTCAGGCACGACTCGGTCTCGTGGTACATCGACACGGTCCTCGTCAGGCACGACCCGCTCTCGTGGGACATCGACACGGCCCGCTTCTAGGACGACTCGTTCTCGTGGGACCTCGACACGATCCTCGTCAGGGACGACCCGCTCTCGTGGTACATCGACGCGGCCCGCTTCAAGGACGACTCGTTCTCGTGGGACCTCAACACGATCCTCTTCAGCAGGCAAGACCCGTTCGCGCGGGACCTCGACCCGGTCTTCCGGTTCGTCTTCTCGTCGTTCAAGCGGTTCTGCGACCAGGTCTTCTGGCTCCAGCTCCCGTGGCTCTGCGGTGCGCTCCTCGGGAAGCTCGTCCAGAAGCTCGAGAAGCACGGGCTCGTCTTCTCGCACCCGCAGCCGCCGCGGCACGCACTAGCATCCATTCCATCGCAGTTTTAGGCCTTCTCGGGGACCGGTGTGTCCGGACTATAGACCCAACCAACTCAAGAAAATGCAATCAGCTACCTATCTCAAGAGAGGCGGACTCAGCCTAATTGCCATGATCGGCATCCTGGCCTTCGCGCCGCTCGCGAACGCTCAGACGGGCACTGACGCGCTTCGGTTTTCGCAGCGTCAGCCGCTCGCGACCAGTGCAATGGCGGGGTCCGCCGGCGTGGGTGTAGCGGGTCGTGGCGATCTGGGCGATCTCTTCCTGAACCCAGCCGGACTGGGCCTTATGAAACGGGGTGTGTTCTCCGTGAGCCTCAACACCTCCAATGTTCAGAATGACGCGATTTACAGCCTGGGAGGCACCTCTTCGGCCTCGCGAGCGTCAGATTTGACCTCCACCAGGCTGGGAAACATCTCTTATGCCTACCGATTTCCCACGAGTCGAGGGGCACTGGTCGTCGCGGCTGGATTTTCCCAGGTGGCCAGTTTTCAAAGGACGCTCGAGTTCCAGGGGGACAACGGACTCAATTCCGTCACGGACTTTCTCATGCCCCTCTCCAGTGAGTTCGAGCTCTTTGAGGATGATGCGGGCGTCTTCCCCGAATTCACCCGGAACTTGTCGTTCATTGGCTTCGAAACCTTCGCAATCGACCTCGATCCGGACGCAGTCGCCGCGGGCGAGGCGAATCCTTTTCGGCCGGCCGTTTCCAGAGGGACCATCCAGCAATCGGGTGTGGTCAACGAAGAAGGGTACCAGAGCGAGTTTTCCGTCGGCGGATCTGTCGAAGTGGCCGATGGCGTGTTGTTGGGAGCAAGCCTGAACGTGCCCTTCGGCACCTACCGGTTCAGCCGGGTCCTGAACGAGGACGACGTCTTTAACGACAACGACGGCACGGGAGGCACCACCGACTTCGACTTCCTCACGTTGACCGAATCGTTCGAGTCTCGGCTGGTGGGAGTAAACCTCCGCGCGGGTGTCTCGGCACTGGTATCGGACAACGTTCGTGTGGGATTCTCTGTGGAGACCCCCACATTCTATACGGTGTCTGAAGACTTCGAAACGGTCCTCCTGACCAGTTTTGATAATGGCGATTCCTTCGAATACGGCCGTAGCGCGGACCAAGACGCGGGTCGGGGATCCTTCGAATATGAAGTCCGGACTCCGTGGAAACTCGCCGCAGGCGCAGCCTTTGAGTCCGGAGGGTTGACGCTGAGCGGAGACCTGGAGCTCGTAGACTGGACTCAGCTGGAGCTGGATTCCAGGGATTTTGCCTTCACCGACCAGAATCTGGACATTCGGCAATCCCTGAATGCCCGCGTGAATGTCAGGCTGGGCGCCTCCTACCAATTTGACAAGTTGCTGGTCCGTGGGGGACTGGCGGTGAGCCCTGATTCAAGAGATTCGAGCGGTCTTGACCGGGACCGCGGAATTGTCTCGTTAGGCCTGAGTTATCAGGTTAACAGTCAGTTCGCCTTCGATTTGGGCCTCATGGCCGAAGTGTTCAACGACCAATACTCGCCTTACTCAGAAGTCGCCGACGCGCCGCTGGTGAACGAGGAGATCATCCGGAGCTTCGTGAGTCTTGGAATCCGAGTGGGGCTCTAACTCACTGGCTCTCCACCTCGCCAGTGTTGGCCGCGTTGGCATCCGCCCCCGTCGTTCAGTCTGCTGCCTCGCGCGCGGCCGCCGCTCGCCGCTCACGCATCACCCTGAAGTAGGCCTGGGCATTCCGCCTGTGCTCTCGGAGTGTCCGGCTAAAGATGTGACTGCCGTCGCCTTTCGCTACGAAAAAGAAGTACTGGTGCGCGTCGGGGTTAAGAACAGCCTCGATCGATGACCGCGTCGGATTGGTAATGGGCCCAGGGGGGAGACCCCGATACAGATAGGTGTTGTACGGGTGCTGGACCTTGTAGTCCCGGTTGAAGAGTCTCCGCTTCGAGCCCTCCAGTTCGATCATGGCAAACTGGATCGTGGGGTCCGCCTGAAGGGCCCAGCGGTCGCGGAGCCGGTTGAGATAGACGGCAGCGATTACCGGTTTCTCTTCGACAATGCCGGCCTCCCATTCCACGATAGCGGCCATGTTGGTGACCTCGGCCGGGCTAAGATCGACGCCCGGTCCGGGAGCACCCTCGGCGGCTTCGGCATAGAAACGGTCGAATGTGGACTTGATCTCCCGGATCACGGTTTCAGGGGACGACTCCCAATAAAAGTGATACGTGTCGGGAAGCAGATAGCTGAACAAGTGGAGGGTATCCGTCCCCAGACTACTCGCAAACGTCTCGTCTCGAAGCGTGGCCAGGAAGTCCTCCGCGCCGAACGCCATCCGGGATGCGACCGCTCGTGATACGATATCCTTTCGGCTGCCTGCCCGAATCGTTACACGGACCGGCGTCTCCTCGCCCCTCCTGAGGGTGCCCAGCAAGTCCATGTTGGACTTGCCCGACGAAAAGATGTAGTGCCCCGACTTGATCTGGTCGCCCCACCCCGTGGCCCTGGCCACGTAATGGAACGTCCATCGCCTGTTCAGAATGCCCGCGGCCAATAGCGAGTCCTCGACGGTCTCCAGAGAGGATCCTGCCGGCAAAAGGACGCCACGATCGTCATCGAACGTGGGCGTGTTTTCTCCGTAGGCCATCCAGCCCACCACGGCGACGGCGGCCATTCCCAGAAGAAACAAGACCGCGAGGGTCGTCCAAATTCGTCGACGCATTGGTTACTCGGAAAAAGAGACTATTCCGGGTCGGAACGCCCTTCGGTCGCATCCGGTTCGGCCTGATAGGTTCTTCTTTCAAGCGATCTGGTTTCGTCTATGATCCGTTCGAAAAGGTGCTGGACAGCGTGGTCGGGGAGCGGCCCGGGATTCTTGCCCAGGACATTTGTGATGACCTGCACTTCGCGAGAAGGCACGTAGACCGGCAGGCCCAGTTCTTTCTTGATGTGACCGATCTCGGTGGCGCAGCGAGACCGTTCGTTGAGCAACTGGAGGATGAGTTGGTCCAGCAGATCGATCCGCTCTCTCCAGGGCCCCATTTCCCCGGGGTGGTCTCCGGAAGGGGACTCGCCCAATAGAGCCAGAATCCGTCTTTTGAGATCGTCTTCCATCAGAACCGCAGGGATGGTTCAGCGGCGAGTGTCAGCGGGCTCACTTTTCCGGCGCTCAGTTTATGGTGACCCGCCATGGCGATCATCGCGGCGTTGTCCATGCAATACGCGATATCGGGCACATCATACGTGAGCCGCTCTTTGGCCGCCAACGCGTCCAGCGACCGGCGAAGCCCGGTGTTCGCGGAAACACCGCCGGCCAGGGCGATCGTCCGGACACCGGTCATTCGAACGGCCCGCATCAGGCCCCTCGACAGCATTTCGACGACCGCGGCCTGAAAGGATGCACAGAGGTCGTCCAGGTGCTGGGTCAACAGTTGCGCACGTTCCGCCTCGCCCAAGCCGCCCAGGTAATAAAGCACGGAAGTCTTGATGCCACTAAACGAAAAGTCCGCTCCCTTCAGGTGGGTTCGGGGAAAGCGAACAAATTCCGGATCTCCACCGGCGGCGCGTCGATCTATTTCCGGGCCACCGGGATAGGGCAACCCGAGCAGTTTGCCCACCTTGTCGAAGGCCTCGCCGGCCGCGTCATCTCTGGTCCGCCCCAACGTCTCGTACTCGAAGTTCTCCTTGACGAGGACGATCTGCGTGTGCCCCCCGGAGGCGATCAGACATAAGAAAGGGAGGGGTGGCGGCGTTTCATTGAGGAAGAGAGAGAATACATGCCCTTCCAGATGATTAACGCCCACGAGCGGAATGTCCAGAGCCCAGGCGAGTCCTTTCGCGAAGCTGAGACCCACCAGGAGAGAGCCCGCAAGACCGGGGCCGTGGGTTACGGCGATGCCAGTCAGGTCTCCGTAGTCCAGGGCGGCTTCCTTCAACGCCTGGCGAACCACGGGAACGATGTGCCGCTGGTGATCCCGGGACGCGAGTTCCGGGACGACGCCACCGTACAAGGCATGAACAGCCTGAGAGGATACCACGCTGGATGCGAGGACACCATCAACCAGCACCGCGGCCGCGGTGTCGTCGCAAGAAGTCTCAATTCCAAGTATTGTGCCCGCGGGTGCCAGATTATTACCCTCTATTGGGAGGAAACCACCCGAACCAATGCCGCTCCGTTACGTTGTTGACAGGCAGCACCAATGCCGGGTATAATACGAACGGCCGGAATCAGCCGGTCAACACCTACATGATCCTATGAGAAGCGCACTTTTTGTAGCCTGCATCCTTCTCCTGGTCCTTTCATCGAGCCCAGCCGAAGCTCAGTTGCGGGAGGACGCAGCCAAGATCGATTCGCCGGTCAGACTATACGATGCCGGTGGTACGGGTGTATCGCTGAGTAAATATTTCAGCCCCGCGTATTTCCAGATGAGCCACGGATTCGAGCTGTCGTCCAGTTCCGGATTTGGCGGTTACGGGGGCGGGACCATGGCCATGTACACCAATTCGATGATGTGGCAGTTCTCCAGCAAGTTGGCCGCGCGCGTGGATGTGGCCATGGCGTACTCTCCGACGGGTGGAAGCACGACGGGCGCTATTTCGCCGGAAGGACTAAACAGGCAGAACGGGAAGATCTTCCTGCGCAACGCGGAGATTGCCTACCGGCCCAGCAAGAACACCATGTTCCATTTCTCGGTGAGGCAGAGCCCGTCCGGCGGGTACCTTTCACCCCATGGGTACAATTCGGGTTATGGCGGTGGATATGGGGGAGGACGGTACGCAACCCGCTCCTTCTACGGCAGCTTCAATAGTGGCGCTTCTGCGGATCGGCTGTTTTGGAACGATCGGGACAGGTAGCGGTCTCACGCGGTTCTTGAGTATGCCTGGAGACTCCGGGTAAGTTGTGGCCATCGAGCACGGCCGAAACAGAACTGCCTGATCAACTTGGTTCTAGACCGACTACGGAACTACGGCTTGAATGCGGGGCTGCTCGTCGCACTAATCGTGGCTGTAGCACTGCTTTTTGCGCTGGTTATCCGCTGGACCGGTCCCGACCCCGCCCCGTTCGGCCGCGCGGTAGGAGATCTCGGAGACATTATCCAGGTAGATGTAAGAAACGGGTGCGGCGTCACCGGACTCGCCGCGCAGATGACGGAGTACCTCAGGGACTATGGGTTCGACGTAGTCGAGGCGGGGAACCACACCACGTTCGCGGAGCCTACCACCTTTGTCCTGGATCGCGTAGGGAACCCGCGCGCCGCCGAGGCTTTGGCGCGGGCCGTAGGCTTGACTGCGGAGGCGGTGCGTGAGGATATCCGGGTGGATTATTTTTTTGACGCGACCATCGTGATGGGAGCCGACTACGCATCGATCCACCCTTTCGTTGATGAAAACCAAGATGGGCGCCTTGCGCCTTGCCCATGAGCCCAATTCCAGAGATTCTGAAACGCACCGGCGATGAGCCGCCGAGAACATCGTCTACGCCAGTCCGGGAACTGTGTCGGACCGCGGTCGATGCCATTCTGGACAAGAAGGCCAAAGACATCGTCGTGATGGACATGCGTGGCGTGTCTGGGATCGCCGACATGTTTGTCATTTGCACCGGAGAGTCAGAGCTGCAGACCAAAGCGGTAGCAGACGCGGTGGTCGACTCCATCCGTGAATCACACGCAGAACGCCCCTGGCACAAAGAGGGCTACGATCATCGGCAGTGGATCCTTTTGGACTATGTCGATCTGGTCGTACACATATTTCACCCGGAGCGTCGCGAGTTCTACGGATTGGAAAGGCTCTGGGGGGATGCCCCGATCGCGGAGGTTGATCCCACGGGCACCGCGGCCGATGTGGAGCTATTGCAGGGAGACCCATCGTGAAGAGGTCGGTCCTGAGCCTGTTCGCCATGGGCGTGTTGACCTCCTGTGCTGCGCTTGGCCAGACGGAACGCGATCCGACCGAACAGTTCGGTCACCGGGAACTGGAATCTGAGGGGGGGCGCGTGACCACGGTTATCGAAGCGGCGGACGACACTCGGGCCTACCGCTATGCGGACGCGTTCGTGGACGAGGTCCAGGTTCGACCGGCTCCGGAATCGGCCGAACCCGTGGCGGTCGAGGTCCTGGTCAAGGGAGCCTTTCCGGACGCCTGCACGGAGTTGCACGAGGTGTCACAGGTGAGGTCCGCGAGCCTTATCGATGTGAACCTGAAGACACGGAGACCCCAGAACGCCTTGTGCGCGTCGGTCCTGCGGCCGTATCGTTTCTATCTGATCCTGGAGGGCACCTATGCCCCCGGGGCCTACACACTCAAACTTAACGGATCTGTGCACGCTTTCGAGGTGCACGCTGCAACAACCAAAGGATGATCAAACGCTCGCTTTTGGCCGCCGCCGTACTCGTCGTCGTCGTGGCCCTTCCAAACACGGCTTTCACCAATTCCTCGGGAGCGCCCGCGGGAAGGACAGGCGCTCCTCCGGAAGGCGGACAGACATGCAACACGTCCGGTTGTCACGCGGGTTCTGGCGTCAACTCAGGTGGCGGTTCGATTACGATCTCCGGTCCGACTAGCTACTCGCCCAGCCAGGTGGTGAATCTCTCGATTACCGTCGCACAGGACGGAGCTCAACGGATTGGCTTCCAGGTATCCGTGGTAGACGCGAGCAATATGAACGTGGGGACACTGCAAATAGTGGATGCTGCGAACACACGATTCGCCAGCAACAATCCGTCCTACATCACCCATTCCGGGGCTCCGTTCAATCAGGCCTCCAGGACCTTCAACATCGCTTGGCTGGCTCCAGCCGGCCCCGCCGGCCCGGTCCGGTTTTTCGTTGCCGGGAATGCCGCCAACGGCAATGGCTCTCAGACCGGGGATCAGATCTACACGGAAACGTTCAACCTCGCTGCCTCTGGCGTCGCGGTTGAGGACGACATCGTTCCGTCGCATTTTTCGGTTCTGTCCGCCTACCCCAACCCGGTTGCCGACCAGGCCCGCGTCGCCGTGAGTCTGCCGGGCGCGGAGTCTGTTTCTTTGCGCGTAGTGGATTTGCTGGGCCGTGTGCAGGTCTCAAGGACTTTTGCATCACTCCCGGCTGGCCGACACGAGTTACCCATCTCCTTGGCGGGATTAACGGCTGGTGCCTACCTGGTAGTGATCCAGGCGGCCTCGGGTGCGACGGCAAGCCGTCGGCTGACCGTCGTGCGCTGACTCGATCCTAGCGCTAGCGACTAGTTCTCCAGCTCCAGGAAGGCGCGCCGGGAGGCGTCGTACATGGCCTCCAATTCTTCCGCGGTCTGCTTGTAGGCATCATCGCCGATCAGTTCCGCGATCTTGTTGGTGAATTCCGCGGCGGCCTCGAAATCGCGCCCATCCAGGTAGGCGATCCGAATGATTTCGATGAATCGAGCAGCCAGCTGAATGTCCCGATCACTGGTGGCAAACTCGAGTCTGTGCAGCACGATCGGCTCTGATCGCTTCATCAGTTCAATCGCGCGTACAGAATCTCCCACGGCCTGGTAGGCCTGTGCCATGAACAGATACGACCGCTCATCCCCGGGGATGGTCTCGAACGGCACCGCTTCCATGAAGTCGTTCAGAATCTGCGTGGCTTCTTCGACCCGGCCCGCGTCCGCGATGGCCATAGCCGAGTGAGAGAAGATATTCCGGTAGTTGTCCACCATCCGGCGAATGTTCTCATCGAAATAAACTGACGGGTCGTTCAGGCGGGTAAAGCGAAATTTCCTCAGGCGATCCAGGCTCAGGTCAGGCACGACCCGGCCGAGGGGCACGTCATGTTTTATGGGCACAACACGGTAAGCCTGACCCTCCAGTTGGAAGTAATCCTGAAGATTCAGTTGGCCGTCCGGGCTCACCGTGACCGCGAAATAGATCGGGCGCTTCCAATCCTGTTCCGCATTGGTCATGATCATATTCAAGACCACCTGATCGACGCCGTACAACAGGTTGATGTTGGGATCGAGTGGGTAGGGCCGGCCTTTCAGATGCCACGTCATCGGAGACTGGACCATGGAAGAATCGTCGCCGAAGAGTGTGGATGTCTCTGAGTACAGCCGCTCCATACGGACCGGGATGGAGATATTATCGGGCGGCCAGGGCCCAATGCTAAGATCGTCTATCTGGTTGTCGGGCATGGAGATGGGCAACGGCTCCGAATCACGAGAACTCTGATTCTTCAACTGCCGAACGTACCAGGACGTATTCATGAGAGACAGATTCGCCACTCGGACATCCTGACGCACGCCCTCCACTTCCTGCAGATACCACAACGGGAACGTATCGTTGTCACCGTTGGTCAGCAGGATCGCGTCTTTTTCCACACTCTGAAGCATGTTGTAGGCATAGTCGCCAGCGACATACCGGCCTGATCGATCATGGTCGTCGAAGTTGACTACCATCATGAGCAGGGGAACGGCCGCGAAAAGAACGCCGCCCATCCCCAACGCCATCCATTTCGGCCCGTCTTCACCCTTCAGCCGGGGGAGCATCGCTTCGCCAGCCAATTGGATGAGTCCCGAGGCGCCGATACCGATCCACAGACTGAAAGCGAAGAAACTCGCGACGTAGGAATAATCGCGCTCTCGTGGCTGCATGGGACTCTGGTTCAGGTACAGAATTATCCCTAGACCCGTCACCAGGAAGAGGACCATGACCGCGAACCCTCTCCGCCAGTCCTTCATGAAGTGAAACGCCGCGCCTATGAGTCCCAGGAGAAGCGGCAAGCCGTAGTAGGCGTTTCGGCTGGCCTCCTCCGAGGGCGTTTGATACAGATAGCGGGAGGTTTCCATTTCCGAGAAACCAGTGATGGCGGGAGCGTCTTGCACATCGGAGGCTCGGCCCACAAAATTCCACAGGAAGTACCGGAGGTACATATGGCCGACCTGGTACTGCAAGAAAAATTGGCCATCTGAAGCGTATTGGTCGTACACCCGCATATGGTTCGGGTCCGCCGAGTACCTCCTCGGAAACCAGACCTCGCGCCGATCATCGACACGCGCGATTCGGTTGTCGTACGTGTTTCCCCTCAACACAGGAGTCTGTCCGTACTGCTCTCGTTTCAGGTAGGAGACGATGGCCTCGACGGTCTCCGGGTCGTTCTCGTCGATGGGCGGGTTGGCCGCCGACCGGATGAAAATGACCGAGTAGGTGGAGTATCCGATAAGCACCATCGCGATACAGAGCGCAATCAGATTCGCGGCCTGCATGCGCTTTTTGTGGGTGTAGGCCACTCCAAATACAATTGCGCCAAGGAACAGAATCACCACAAGAGCCGGACTGCCAGAGTCGCCGACAGCACCGGGCAGCATCTGGATGATCCCGGGATAGACCACCAGAAACGCAGCAGAAGACACCACTCCTGTCTTCACCAGGCCCCAAAATCGCTGCTTTCCGGTCCACTCCGCTTTGTCGATCTCACTATAGAAGAAGATCAGTGCGATGAAGAAGATGGCCAAGAGGTTCAGGAGGTGCACGCCAATCGCGAGCCCGAACATGTACGCAATCAGTACCAGGTAGCGGTTCGTGGCGAGGCCGAAAGGATGCTGGCCACCCTTGAGCGCGGCCTCCTCGATCGCCGCTTTCTCGCGCCACACCAGGATGAGCCAGACAACCGCTGCCGTAAAAAACATCGACAGGGCGTAAACCTCGGCCTCTACGGCGTTGAACCAGAACGAGTCCGAAGCGGCAAACGCAGCGGCTCCAACGACTCCGCCTGCCAGCGCCGTGATCCGATCCGTGGGGGTCCAGTCGCTGGGCTGACCCTGCCACTCTCGAACCAGGCGGACAATGATGAGGTGAGTGAGGAGGATCGTCGCCGCGCTGGCCAGGACCGACACCATATTGATGGAGAGCGCGATATACGCAGTCGGTACAAACATGCTGAAAGCGCGCCCTACGAGCATGTAGAAGGGAGCACCCGGCGGGTGAGACACCTGGAGTCGATTGGCGATCGCGATGAACTCGCCCGCGTCCCAGAAGGACGTGGCTGGAGCCACCGTGAAGACATACAACAGCAGCGCGTAGACAAACACCACGGCTGCGGTTATGCGTTCGGCGAGTCGCCAATTCATATTCGGTCTCTCAAAGGATGTCGCGCGTGAACGCAAAGAGGGGCGGATGGATTCAGCGCGCCAAGCCTACTTGGGAGCTCCCGCGATGATGATCACGATTTCCCCCCTGATCTTGGTCCGGGCGCCGAAGTCCTCGGCGATTTCGGCCAGCGTTCCGCGGACATACTCCTCGAATTTTTTCGAAATCTCTCGTGCTACACAGGCCATACGGTCGGGGCCGAAGGATTCGATGAGATCCCGCAACGTCCGGGGGAGGCGGTGCGGCGACTCGTAGAGCACGACGGTTCTCACTTCCTGGGCCAGGTGCACCAACCGGGTCTTTCGTCCTTTCTTGGGAGGCAAAAAGCCTTCAAAGACGAATCGGTCGCACGGCAGCCCGCTTCCCACCAGCGCCGGAATCAAGGCGGTCGCGCCCGGAAGCACTTCCACATGGACGCCCCGCTCAAGGGCGGCCCGGACCAGGAGGAAGCCGGGATCCGATATGCCTGGCGTTCCGGCATCGCTCACCAAGGCGATACGCGCTCCCGCCTCGATCTTGTCAACAAGCCTGGCCGCTTTACCGTGTTCGTTGTGCAGGTGGAAGCTGGTCCGGGGAGTCTTGATACCGTAGTGCGCGCAAAGAACGCCGGTCGTGCGAGTGTCCTCGCAGGCAATGAGGTCCACACTCTTGAGCACATCAATCGCGCGGAAAGTCATGTCTGACAGATTCCCGACGGGGGTCGGCACTACTATGAGGCTGCCGTCATTCAATGCCTGGTCTTCCACCAGAGAGTCCAGGATCGGCCGCCCCTATCCAAGGATGCCAGCCAAATCAGCCATAGACCACCGAGTCCGGCGACGATGTTGGAGGCCCACATGCCCAGCCACGGTGCGATGTAGCCACGGTCCGCGAATTTTTCGCCGTTTACGAGCGTGATCCAGTAGAACATGAAGATCCCGAGGGCCAACATGGCTGCCGTGGCCAGCCCCCCTCGTTTTATCCGCAGTCCGAGTGGGGCCCCAATCAGCATGAAAATGAAGCAGGCCAGGGCGATAGAATACTTCTTGTGAATCTCAACGCGGTACCGATCTGCCCATTCAATGGATTTATTGATAACACGTCTGTTGCGCTCGATCCGGGTGTGCGAGCTTCGAACATCCATCACCGCAAACTGAATGATCTGCCCCTGGAGGTCCTTGTCGAGCCCATCCAGGACCCTGAAGACCGATTCGGCAGGAGGGCCGCCGACCGGGTTGGGGAGTGACAAGGGTTGCCGGGTGTCGCTCAAGGCATCGGGAGGACGATTCCCCAGATCCGCGAGGAGGTCCTGGATGGCTTCGATGGCCTCTAGCCGATCGACTTCCAGTGAGTCGACTAGATTCATCATGTCTTGCGTACGCATCGTCCGGTCGGTTCTTCGTCCCTGGGTTGGATCGGAACGCTCGAAGGCCAGGTCGTCCAGGGATAGCAGCATTCGGTGCTGAGTGAACGCGAGCCGTTCGTACCGGTCGTCGGTACCGCTACCCGGAGGCCGAAGTCGATGGATCTCCCCCTCGTAGAGCATGATCTCCAGAAGAGACCCACCGGCGACGGTTTGCAGCCGACCTCTCTTGGCCTTGATATCCACTCGGTATCGCGGGCCATCTGTATAGTCGAAGATCGTGACGTCGATGAGATTGTTGGGCGCGTTCGGCGGAATTTCCCGAACCAGAATCCGGTAGTCGTCCAGCCCGTCATAGAAAACGCCGGCTTTCAACTCGAATCCGGGCCGGGCCATGCGGATATCCTGCCACAGGTTACGAGCCCGGAAATTGGCCTCAGGCAGTACGACGTTATTGAAGTACCCCATTCCCACCGTCATCAGGGCGCCAACCAGAAACACAGGCCATACCAGTTGGAGGAACGACACTCCCGCTCCCTTGATAACTGCATAGGATCCGGTCTCGGCGAGGCGGCCAAAAGTCATCAAGGACGCGATGAGGACGGCCATGGGGACCGCCAGCACCAACATATAGGCCAAATTGTAGGCGATGAGTTCGGTGATCGCTAACAATGGCAGCCCCTTTCCAACCAGATCCGGCAGGTACTTGATCAGGAACTGCATCACCAACATGAACATCAGCATCCCCAGCCAGGCCAGAATCGGCCCGGGTAGCATCCGGAGGACCATGCGATGAAAATGGTGCACGAGGGGGCGGTAAGAGAGGCGCGCGATGTACGACACAATCTTTGACCGGTTCGGCCCGCGAAGCAACAGTAGTGCATGTCGGGAGTGGGAGTCGGAATTGGAGTCCACCACGTCACCCCGATCGTCCCACGATGACCATACAGGCCTTCACATTCAATCCGTTCGGAACGAACTGTTTCGTTTGCCACGACGGGGGGGAGGCCGTGATTGTTGATCCATCTTCCAGCTCCGAATCAGAACATCAGGTGGTTCGGGAGTATGTCGCCAAGGAAGGGTTGACCGTCACGCAGATTCTCCTGACGCACGCGCACATCGATCACATCCTCGGCTGCGCGGCGATGGCAGACGCGTTCTCAGTGGGCATCTTTGTGCATGCCGACGACCGGATCATCTACCACGCCGGCCCGGCCCAGTCATCCATGTTCGGCGTAGCTCTGGATGATCTGCCAGAGCTCCAAGGCACGCTCAATCCGGGCACGCCGGTGCAGATTGGGAGTACCGTTTGGGACGTGCTCCACACTCCCGGCCACTCTCCCGGTAGTGTTTCATTTCATGACGCCGATGCCGGTGTTGTCATTTCCGGCGATGTACTCTTCAGTGGATCCATTGGCAGGACGGATCTCTTCGGGGCCTCGCTTCCCGTTCTCATGGAGTCAATCTTTCAGGTACTCCTCCCGCTTGGCGACTCGACTGTTGTGCATCCTGGCCACGGGCCGTCGACGACGATCGGGGAGGAACGCGTTCACAATCCGTTTCTGCAGGATTAGCCCGTCCAGACCCGCTCAGGCCGTGACGGCCGTCTTTTCGATGATGCGCTCGTAATACGCCTCGTACAGCGGGATCACGTGCTTGATGTCGAACTTGTCGACAGCCAATTGGCGGCCGGCCTTACTCATGCGTTGGTGCAGCTCGTCATCCTGCAGGATGGCCCGCACCCGATCTGTGAACGCGTCCACGTCGTTCAAGGGCGAGAGGAAACCGGTCTCGCCATCCACGACCAGTTCCGGAAGCCCACCGATGTCGCTCGCTACCACCGGCACACTACAAGCCATGGCTTCCAGCGCTGCCAGGCCGAAGGTCTCGGATCCACTGGGCATGAGAAAAACGTCGGCGATTGACAGGATTTCTTCCACCGGCTCCTGCTTGCCCAAGAATCGGATGTCATCCACCACGCCCAACTCCCGTGCGAGGTGTTCCGCGGGAACACGATCGGGACCGTCGCCGACGAAGAGCAGCCTCAATTTGTGACCCTCCTGGACGAGTCTATGGAACACCTCGACTACGGTCGTTGCGTTCTTCACCGGACGGAAGTTGGACACGTGCACCAGCACCTTTTCCCCATTGGGGGAGAGAGCCTGCTTGAAATGGTCCTTGTTCTGACGCCTGAAGCGATCCGTGTCGATAAAATTGGGAATCACTTCGATGTCGGTGCAGACTGCGCAGGCCTTTATGGTCTCTCGTCGCAGGTACTCGGAGACAGCCGTGGCGCCATCGGATTCGTTGATGGACCAGGCCACCACCGGCGCAAAAGACGGGTCCTGCCCAACAAGCGTGATATCGGTTCCATGCAGTGTCGTCACCACCGGCGCGATGATGCCTTCCTTGGCAAGAATCTGCCGGGCCAGGACCGCGCTGGTGGCGTGCGGAATGGCGTAGTGCATGTGAAGGACGTCCAGCTTCTCGTACCGGACTACATCGACCAACTTGCTGGTCAGGTTCAACGTGTAGGGCGGATACTCGAACAGCGGATAGGTATTCACATTCACCTCGTGGAACGAGATGTTCTGCTGGATATGCCCCAGGCGGAAGGGCATCGAGTACGCAATGAAGTGGATTTCGTGTCCGCGTGCGGCAAGTGCCTTGCCCAGCTCTGTTGCGACAACTCCGCTGCCCCCGTAAACCGGGTAACACGTGATCCCTATTCGCATTTCATGCCCTTTTGATAATCTGATAGCCGCACACTTACTCACCACCGCAAGTCCGGTTGCAGGCGGGGCCAGAGGCACGAAATTTCGAAAGATGCTCGGGCGCCGGAAACCCGGATGCAGCCTGAACGGTTGCCTTACCCACTCACAATTCGGGCGCGCAGTTGAACAGATTCTATTCTCTGACACTCATGCTGTTGATGGTCGGTCTATCGGTCCGCGGAGCATCGGCTCAGTTCGGCGTCGCGGCTGGTCTGAATTTTGATTCCATTTCGGATATCGAGACGAGGGACCTCTCGGGCACCTTCGGGAGCTCGTCGGGCTATCACATAGGCTTCTTCATCGATATGGGCGCGGGACCCATCGCCATAAGAATTGGCGCGTTCTACAGAGACCTCGGCGAGTTCGACGTAAGCGTGGTTTCAGTCCGTGAAGGCATCAGTCTATCCTCGATCGATTTCCCGGTAGACCTTCGATTCAACGTTCTCCCGACACCTTTGGTGACTCCCTACATCATAGCGGGGCCGGTATTCAGCCTGCCACAGGCCAATGATGCCAATTTTGACGCTTCGTTGAAGGGACTCGTTGTAGCCGGAAACATTGGATTCGGTGTGGAGCTTAAGGTCGGTGGTATGACGCTTTTCCCCGAGTTTCGGTATGCGATCGGGGTGTCTAGCCTCGTAAAGGATCAGTTCACGGTGGGCGGACAGATCTTCGTAGCAGACCAAAACGATCAGCGAGCCAACACAGCCATGCTCCGTCTCGGAATCGGATTCTAAACGAAAGCGGGGTACCCCCGTCTGGAGGTACCCCACGTTTCGCGTATCGGCTTTCGGGCGATGGCTTTCGGACCACCATGGCTTCGGACCATGGCTGCGGACCATGGCTGCGGTCGTCAGGGACGCAGACTCACCTTCAAGCGATGCCGGCGAAAAACCGGAACCGCAGCTCGTCGACCTCAAGGGCCGGCTTGAGCTTTATCGGTGCACGTCCGATCGCCCATTTTGGACCGCCCACTCTGTTCATGGAACGCTCACTGTAGAAGTGGCGCGTGTCGAGAGAGAAGGGGCGTTCTGAGGCGTTGCTAAGGCGAACTGAGTCCGCTATTCTAAGGGCGGTCTGCCATCCAGGGATGTCAGAATGCCCGTTTAGACCGGTGTAAAACGGTCTCTTGAGGTTTTCCGGTAGAAACGCGCTGAACTGGTAGGGGTCAAGTACCACGGAATGGTAGCTGCTCCGACCGCGAAAGCGCGTTTCGACGCGGTTGCGAATTACCCAGGCTACGAGCAACTGCTCTTCCGGACGCTTGGTCTCAGAAAAGATGGCGCGCGCCAGCCACAGGGTTTCTGTATTGATCTTCTCAGGCGGAAGTGGCTTGAGTCGCCTAGGGCGAAGCAATGCCTCTTCAAAAGGGGTCAGTTTGACAACAACAACTTCGTTTTCCAGAACCTCAGAGAGTGAAATGCTGGAAGGTGTTGCGGTTGGAGTCGACTGTCCCCCGAACGCGAAGAGACCTGTCAAGAACAGAAAGCTAGCAGCATATAGGGCTACAGGCTTCTGGATCATGGCTTCTTGCGGTTGGTTGTACTTATTTATAGAAGCGCCAGACGGATTGTGCAGGGGCCACAGGATCTGGTGCTGAACAGCGGCATGGCGATATTCAAGCCGCACTCAACGGGAGGTTGAGGGCATAGTTTCGTTTTTTACCTTTGGCATAAGGCGATAAAAAACAAAGACATAGATTAAGTAGAAAACGTATTCACAGGTCGTTCAAACGTGGTTCACAGAGGGTTCATCCCCTGTTGATCATTCGTTCTTGCAAGGTTCGTGCCCACTAAACATTTCTCGATGCCTACCCCCCTTCAGATTCGCGCCAAAATGGAGGGCCCAAAATCTCACTTCGGGGAAGGGGCGTCCCTGAAAAACCCCGTAATTACTGCCGATGATGGGATTCCTGGCATATTGGAGGCTCTTCGTCCCTTTGGACGGGTTCGCCTTCTGGCACCTGCCAATTTGTCTCCGAGGCTGCTCGAAGGTTCTGACATATTGATCGTTCGATCCGTGGTCCAAGTGGGGAAGGATTTGCTGGAAGGCACGGGAATCAGGTTTGTTGGTTCGGCGACTTCAGGCACGGATCACGTCGATTTGCCCTATCTGGAAGAGCACGGAATCGGGTTTTCTAGCGCGCCTGGAGCGAATGCAGACTCTGTCGCGGACTATGTGGTCACCGCTTTGCTGTCGCTGGCCGAACTTGAGGCGGCGAAGCTTTCCGACCTATGCCTTGGCGTAGTGGGTTATGGTGAGGTGGGCTCGCGTGTTGGTCGAAGGGCTGCGGCGCTGGGGTTGAGGGTTCTGCTAAGCGACCCGCTGCTAGCTTCCGGGGCGAATGACGACAGGTTTCGAACCCTGGACGAGTTGCTTCGCGAATGCGATGTTGTGACGCTGCATGTACCCCTCGTCCGAGAAGGGCAACATCGCACAGTGCATTTGCTCGGGTCGGATCGGTTGACCAACTATAGAGGATGGCTCATCAATACCTCCCGGGGCGAGGTGGTGTCGGGCGCGGCGTTGTTGGCACTGCGCCAGCGTGGAGCAGGGCCGAGCAGG
>CAYXSE010000058.1:0-17018 GCA_964466675.1 uncultured Rhodothermales bacterium
CCTCTTCCGATCCCATTCCAGGGGCAGACAATAACACTAACCGCCGATAATGTCGAGTTCTACGCGACCGCCATCACGCGCTACGAGCATCATTCTCTGGAGGCCACCGGCGATGGTGCGTTCCTGATCGACGGGGTAAGGACCACCGAGTATACCTTCGAGCAGGATTATTTCTTTATGATGGGCGACAATCGCGACAATTCGGAAGACAGCAGATTTTGGGGCTATGTCCCTATGGACCACATCGTCGGAAAGGCGGTCGTGGTGTATTTCAGCTGGGATGCCGCCAGACGGCTCCCGCGATTCTCAAGACTACTCAGCCGGATCCGCTGACTCTGAGTTGCTGACCCCGATTCGCTGATTCTGAGCCGCTGACTCGTTATTCGCCGGCCCTCGCGCGGTCGAATCTTCTCTGCTGAGATGTACCGGGAGGGACGTCGTACGGGTGTCCGGGGAGCCGAACCCGCTGCAAAATTGGAAAGCGTGCGCGCTCTATGAATGGTTGGGGGGTCCCCACTGGATCTTTCCCGATGACCAACACGGTGGTCCCGGGCTCAATGATGCGGACATTGGCGGAGCTGACCCGCCCACGCCCTCCCGAAGTCCGCCAGGAATCGGCCCAATCATAGATCCATTTGGCATCCTCCTCGACGAGCCTCACACAACCATGGCTGCTCGGTCCACCGGTTGGCATGGGGTACTGGTGGATGTGAATTCCGCGGCCCTCATGGAAGTTGAACACCCAATACATCTCCCATCGCTCCCCCGGGGGAGATAAGCTGGATACCCTGAATTCGGTTTTCCAGTTGAAATTGAACCTTCCATTGGGCGTGGGGGTGATCTCACCTCCTGTATTCACGATCCCCCATCGGGCCAGCACGCCATGCTCATAGCCCGCCCACGCCTGGACCGACTTGTCAATGACGAAGAGTTTTTCGAACTCCTCCCCTCCGGCGTAGAACTTGGGGAAAGGGGAGTAGGCACAGAATTCGAGGTCGAAGCGCGACGGAATTACCAGCGTGTCTCCAACCACCGCCCGTTCGATCAATGTCCGGTTCAACATTCCGACCAATTTCGCCCGGCGCCGGCCCAGGGTCATGTCCCCATCGCCGAGGACCTTGAACATGGTATTTCGGGCAATAACCGAATTGCGTCGGCTGCTGTAGAGAACGAAGTACTCGTAGTTGACCTGCGGAAGTGACGTCACGTTGGGCCCACAGGGGGCCAGAATTTCCGCCAGAGCCCTCTGGTTGATGTACTGGGCCTCAGCCCTGTCGGCTGGTAAAGCCCAGAGGCAAATCAAGAATAGGGTCAGTCTCAGTCTCATAATTCCTTCCTCGCGCTTCATATTGTTTCACTCGAGGTACAGCCGTCCGATCTAAGCCGCTGCACCATCTCGGAGCTGCCCAATACGACCAGAGAGTCCCCGGGCATCAGACCTACATCATCCTTCGGATTGAATACCATTTCCCCCGTCTCACGTTGAATCATTGCGACAACAATGGCTTCGAAACGGTCCCCGTACTCACTGCCCGCGAGTGTGTTGTCAGCCAGCAGGGAGCCCTTTTCGATCTCGACCTCCACCAGGCTCATGGACTCGGCATTCCTGATACCCTGCATGAATTCGTCGACCTTCGGCTGAAGAATGACCTGGGACATCCGGTCGGCACCGATCTCGTAAGGCGACACCACGGTGTCGGCTCCTGCGCGAAGGAGCTTCCGTTTGTTCTGATTCTTGTCGGTACGAGCCAGAATGAACAAGTCCGGATTCATCTCCCGGGCGACCAGGGTCACAAAGACGTTGGCCGAATCTTCGGGGAGCGTCAGAATCATACCCTTCGCTCGCTCGATCCCGGCACGCCGGAGCACCTCCTCGTCTTCTGCGTCCCCCTCGACGACAAGCCAGTCAAAGTCGGCCAGGTTATTCAGTTTGTCGGGAGCCTTTTCGATGACGACAAACGGGATGTTCTTGGACTCCAAATCGGCTACGATGCGACTCCCAATTCGGCCGAATCCGCAAACGATGTAGTGGTTACTTGTCTTTTCGATCATCTTCCGAGTGGTCCGTTCTTGATACGAGCGAGTGTTCATTAGAATTTGTGCGGACCGCGTGGCGATAAAGGCAACCGTGCCAATCCCCCCAAGGCCCACGAGCATCGTGAACGCCCGGCCACCGGCCGACAGCGTCTGGACCTCGCTGAATCCGATGGTTGTCACGGTCAGGAAGGTCATATAGAGCGAGTCCGCCCACGTCCAACCTTCGATGATCATGTAGCCCATCCCGCCGACTCCCAAGAGCCCGAAGAGAAAAAGGTTCGCGGTGAGCAACTCCCGCTTGATGCCCTCGGCGGTTCCCATCTAGACGACCTCGCTCTCACCCTCAATGTCAAAAACCGCCGCGTGCCAGCTGGAAGAGGCCTGCCGTTCTATTCCGAGCTCCGTCAAATCGGCAAGCTCCGACGCCGACAGGTCTATGACTGTGGTATCGCCATGAATCGAGCCAGACCGGACAGCCGCGCGAAATTCTGGACGCGACATCAGACAGATTTCCCCCACGGAATCACGGTAGGCGATCGACAGGCCGGAAGTCCAGGCCAGGCCCATTTCGGCGGCCAACTCGTCCAGTACGTGGACTGATTTGTCTATGCCACAACCGGATATATCTCCTTCTGGGACATGAGCGACGATGGCCACGATCCGCCGCTCTGCGATCTCTGCCGCTCCCACTACCGTACGTCCATGGCTGGACCATCGGAGGAAAAACTCATCCATCCTGCCCTGCACCCTGCCAGCTTCCTCCTCGGTGAGAGAACGGTCCGAAGCGTAGAGCCATAACCTGGCCTCGCGGGGCATGTTTTCGAGACGGGGAAACTTAATCATTTGGGCTCCTACAGAAAAGTGTCTGGAGTTCGGTCTTCGGCGATGGGATCGCTGCCCGCTGCGCGGCGAAGTTCTTCGATGCGCAGTTCAGCCTTCTCCAGCCTAGCCAGGCAACCCGCAGCAAGCACCGTTCCCTTCTCGTACAATTCAATGGCGGCATCCAGCCCAGTCGCGGGGTCTTCCAACTCCACAGTCAGTTTTTCCAGCCGGGAAAGCGCTTTTTCGAAGGATTCTTCTTCCATTTTGGGCCGTGTTCGGAATGTACCTGCAAGAAGCTGCGAAGCTGTTGACGGAACCGCGAGCGGCGCCGAAAGATCGCGTATACTCGGCAAAAGACTCCAACTTTAATACGTCTATGGATCTGGGCCTGTCGGGTAAAGTCGCAATTGTCACCGGCGCGAGCCGCGGAATTGGCCAGGGAATCGCCTCCAGCCTTGCCTCAGAGGGCTGCTCGCTTATCATCTGCGCCCGAGGAAGCGATGCCCTGGAAAAGACCGCCTCGGCCTTGAGAGAGCGTGGAGCCCGGGTGGTAACGCTTGCCGGAGACGTTACGTCAGCAGAAGGCGCCGTCCGACCCGTGGAGGCCGCCCTCACCGAATTTGGCCAGCTTGACGTCCTCGTCAGCAACGTAGGAGGCAATCGACGCGGACGATTTCAGGACACAACCGATGACGATTGGGAAGCAGTCCTGGACGCCAACTTGAGGGGGCACATCAGAATTTGCCGGTGTGCAGTCCCGCATCTGGCCAAGTCCGAAAGCGGCTCGATCACCTTTATCGCCTCGATTTTTGGGCGGGAGGGAGGCGGTCCGGGATTGTCCATCTACAACAGCACCAAGTCCGCGCTTATCTCATTGGCCAAAATCATGGCGATGGAGTTGGCCGAAGACGGCATCCGCGTGAACTCGGTAGCCCCGGGCTCGATTAGATTCCCTGGTGGCAGCTGGGACCGTCGCTGCAACGATGACCCGGAAGGCATGGCCGCTTTCGTCAAATCAACGCTTCCGTTCGGCCGGTTTGGTCGGGTAGAAGAGATCGCCGACGTGGTTGCATTCCTGTCCTCCACGAAGGCCAGTTGGATCAGCGGCGCCTGCCTGAACATAGACGGCGTGCAGTCCAAGTCGCTGATCTAAGCAACCGAGTCCCTGACAACGACCGACTCCCCACAACCGCCGAATCCTGACCAGGAGGGCGTCCCTAGCTGAACCGGGTGTAAGTCACCTCTACCTTGCGAGACCGGCGCTCAGCCCGTCGCCATTGCACCAGGATCGGACTCTGATAAGTACCCGTGATGATGCGCCCGGGTTGATCGGAATCGCTGGCGTTCACGACCAGACTGACCCCTCGCTTCATGCGGAGGAACCGCGACGCTGGCACGGCCACGAGCTTGTCGATAATCCGCTCGATGAGCGACTCGGACAGGCCTGCCTTGTCAATAAAGCGGTTCACCAGCCGTACCAGGTCGTATTTCGCGTAGTCCTTGGCCTTGTCCGGGATCGCCCTGGGGTCGCGCAACATATTTCGGCCCTTCTGAGCCATAAACCGAATCGGATTCCTGAGTACATCCGCGAGGTCGTGTCGCATGAGCAGGGTTTCGTACTCATTGACCGTCAATCCCGTGTTCTTCTCGCTCGGATCGAGGCAAATATCGATTCGGCCTCGTGTGAGCCCGTGGATACGGACCAACTCATGGAGCCTGTCAAACAAACCCAACGCCGGGTCCCACAGGTTTATGGAATCTATCGGGTGGCCGGAAACAGGAATCTCTATGGTGAACTGGTCGACGAGTTCGTCACAATTGTAGCCTAGTGCCGTCGTCCGGCGAGTTCGCCGCTGGCTCTCATGCACCCCATCCAGGTCGACGAAATAGACAGGAGAGCGTGGCGAGTTGTTGTAGGTGACCGCATTTTCGAGGCCCGATCCGATGAACGTCAGGTGAGAATCCGCGTTTCGGGGCTCTACCACCTTCTGATCGGCGGTAAGCTCCTCGCGGAGATCCATCTGGTCATGCCTGTATTCCGCCCCTTCAGGAAACAGTCCCTGGAAAGAGCCCAAATAGGCCGCCAGAGTTTCCTTGTCATTGCCCAAACGCTTGGCAAAAACTTGCTCGAAGTAGCCTGCCGTGGTGTGATACGAGGTGTAGGCCGTTTTCTGATACTCATCCAGAAATCCGGGAGCCGTCTGCTCGAGCCGTTCGGAGATGTCTATGACATCAATCCGCGACTCCGGCTGGAGGTCCAGCGTGATCTCTTGAGGTTGTTGCGCCATATTCTGGGCCGGAGGGAAATGGGGCCTCCCCCTCAATTATGGGGACTCTGTCGTCTCAGAATCCGGCGTGTACGAGGTCGGTGCCACCTCGTTCCGGAGGCGTTTGACCTTCATGGATCCATCGGAGAACCGTACGTCCAGCGATGCCTCCTCCGGAACCGCTGCCAACTTCGAAATCTGTCTGCCGTTCAACGAGACCAGCGCAAACCCCTTGGCAAGCGGTCGAAGTGGGTCGAGGAGCACCCAGGAGGCCATGCGTGCTTTCACCGCGAGCCTGGACCGATGGGTGCCAAGATTGATAGCCCGATCCAATCTGAGGGCGGCGTCATCGAGCTGCTGCCGGGACTTCTCCAAGCGCGCAGTCGGGTGAGAATGGCTTCGAACGCGGAACGAGCTTTCTACCAACGTCCTCGCCCGCTGAACACGAGTCCGCAGGCTCGCATGCTGGGCGCCTGCCACCCGTCTCACCTGGTTGGCGAGATCCGTACGGTCTGGAACGGCCAGCTCCGCCGCCATGGAGGGCGTTGCGGCACGGCGGTCCGCGACCAAATCACATAGAGTCGTGTCCGTTTCGTGGCCGACCCCCGTGAGAATGGGAATGGAAGATGCAAATACCGCACGCACGGTCCGCTCCTCATTGAATGCCCAAAGATCTTCGAGGGAGCCGCCCCCGCGAGCCAGAACTATCAGGTCAGGGCGTTGCTCGTGGTCTTTTGGCAGCAGGCTAAATTCATTCAGCGCCGCGGCAATCTCAAGGGAGGCCTCTTTGCCCTGAACAAGCACAGACCGGATCACCACTCGGGCCAGCGGAAATCGTCGAGCGAGGACCGTCGAAATGTCGCGGAAGGCGGCGCTGGTAGAGGACGTCACAACGCCAATACAGCTCGGGAAGGTCGGCAGAGGACGTTTCCTCCCTGGATCGAACAGGCCGTCCGACTCAAGTTTTGATTTGAGCATCGCAAGCGCACGCTGCAAGTCACCTTCGCCCGCGGGCTCCATGGAGTGGGCCGTCACCTGGATATCACCTCTGGCCGCGTAAATCCCGACTGTCCCCCGGAGGCGTACTGCCAGGCCGTTTTCCGGCCGAAATCGGAGACCGTCGGTTGCGGAATTCCACATGACGCACCGGATCTGGGATCGTTGGTCCTTCAGCGTGAAGTAGAGGTGACCCGACGCCGGTCGGCTCATGTTCGAGATCTCGCCCCGGACGAATACGGAAGAAAATGCGGTCCGGAGTGCATCAGAAAGGCGACCCACCAACTCGGAGACAGACGCCGATCCATCTGTTTGCCTCTCGTCATCGCCAAGCGCGTATCTTTCCTTCACATCAACACCAGAGAGGTCATGGGAAAAGGAGACAAGAGAACGAAGAAGGGCAAAATCATAAACAAGTCTTACGGAAAATCACGCCCCAAGAAAAGCAAGCTCGCCAGGGCGAAGAAGGCCTAACGGCAAAGATGCCCCCCCTTCGAAAGATAGGCTCCCCATGTGGTAGGACCAGGGTCCCGAGCGGGCTGCTGGTCTGCCTTTTCCTCGTGTCAGCAACGCCGCTGCGGGGGCAGACCATGGACCTGGGGTTTCTGTCCACCCGGGCGGAGTCGTCGAACTACGAGGAGACCTCCGGCTATGACGAGGCCATGGGGTTCCTGGAAGTTGCGGCTGCGCAGTCTTCCGACATCCACCTGACTCACTTTGGCTATTCCGTGGAGGGCAGGAGGCTGCCGCTCGTGGTCTGGGGCACCAAGAGTGCGGACGCGGAGGTCGTGCGGTCAGACGATCGGCTTCGTGTGTTCGTGCAGGCGAACATTCACGCGGGTGAGGTCTGTGGGAAGGATGCCATGCTCGCCCTGATTCGTGATCTTGCGGCGGGCCGATACCAGCAGTGGTCCGACTCGCTCATTCTTCTCATCGCGCCCATCTACAACGCAGACGGCAATGAGCGGGTCAGTTTGTTCAATCGGCCCAGACAAAACGGCCCCGTCGGAGGCATGGGGAGGAGATCGAACGCCCAGGACCTGGACCTGAATCGGGATCACATGAAGCTGGCAAGCCCCGAGGCCCGGTCTCTGGTGGGTCTCCTGAAAGCCTATGACCCTCATGTCCTGATTGACCTGCATACTACCAACGGCACGCAGCAGGGATATCATCTGACATACTCGCCGCCGCTGAACCCCAACACGCACCCGGCGATTGACAGCCTGCTGCGGGACGATCTCCTGCCAGCGGTGACCAATTCTATTCGGGAAAAGTACGGCTGGGACTTCTATTACTACGGAAATCTGCCGTTTCGCGGCGGAGACCGGGGCTGGTATACGTTCGATCACCGGCCTCGATTCAACAACAATTACGTAGGCCTGCGCAATCGTATCGCCATCCTGTCCGAAGCCTACGCCTACGCATCCTTCCAGGAGCGGATTGCGGCGACCCGTGCTTTCGTCGAAGAGATTGTCGACTACGCTAGCCAGCACGCGACCCAGATTAAGGCGCTAACGGACGCCGCGGACGCCACCCCACTGGCGGGCACCCGGTTCGCTCTACGGTCTGAACACGAAAGGTCTGCGGAAGAAGTCGACATCATTCTCGGATCCACGGAGCGTGTCAGAAATCCGTCTTCCGGCGCCGACATCTTGGCAATGACGGAAGAGCGGCGGATCGAGCGCATGTTCGAGTACGGTTCCTTCCGGGGCACGGAGTCGACAACCGTTCCGGCGGCCTACGTGATTCCGCCGGATCTACACTCGATGCGACGCCTCCTGGATGATCATGGAATCGAGTACACCACCCTTGAACACGAACGTGAAGCGATTGCTCAGCGTTTTTCCATTGACTCGACATCCGTTGCGACGAGAACCTTTCAAGGCGTGAATGAGCGAACCCTGCATGGGTCGTATGCCGAAGCGGAAATCACCCTGGTCGAAGGCTCGCTCATCGTGGGCACCGACCAACCCCTGGGAAGACTCCTTGTCTACCTGCTGGAACCCCGTTCAGATGATGGTGCCCTGAATTGGGGCTTCCTGGATGATGTCATCGAGGGAGCCTCATACTACCCGATCCTGAGACTTCCCGAGAACCTGTAGCCCTGGGCTGGATGTCGCTGTCCGTCTTGCCAGAACCTCAGTCCGCCGACACGGATGCCTCTGCCGAGGTCCGCCTGCCGACCCCTGACGAGATATTTTCGGTTACGAAGGAGACGTTCGACTCCGTAGCCGAGAGAGTTCTCGCGTTTCAACGCAAGAACAACCCTATCTATCGCCGCTTCTCCCAAGCCGGACTCCATCTCCCAATCGCGGCTTTCAAGCACGGCCCGGTTTGCAGCTTCGATCCAGATCGGGCAGAGGCGGTGTTTCGAAGCAGTGGAACAGGCCAAGGGGCACGTTCCTCGCACTTTGTAAGGAGTCTGGACCTGTATCACAGGAGTCTAGAGACTGGTTTTCGGCAAGTTCTTGGCGAAGGGCCGTTCACGCTTCTTGCGTTCGTCCCTGAATACGCTACCGACTCTTCCTTGGTCTACATGTTGGACCGCCTGATGAAAACCTTCGGAAACGCGGACTCCGGGTTTTTACTGGACAATCCGGACCTCCTGGATCGCGCGGCGCAATCCGCCGGTGATCGGCTCGTCTTATTCGGCGCAGCATTCGGTTTGTTGAAGCTGGCCGAGGAGAGCGCCCGAGCCCTGCCTCAGAACGCCATCGTTGTTGAAACAGGCGGCCTGAAGACTCATCGGCAAGCCATGGGACGAACCGAACTCCATGAGACCCTCGCCGAGGGCTTTCGGCTGCCTCGAGCCAACATTTGGAGCGAATTTGGCATGTGCGAATTGCTTTCCCAGTGTTATTCCACCGGCACCGAGACCTTTCGGGCGCCACCCTGGATGACGATCAGCGTTCGGAACCCGCTCATGCCTCAGGAAGAGATGCCTGAGGGGGCCCCGGGCGTGCTGGCGGTTGTTGACCTCGCCAACGCCTACTCCGCATCGGCTATCCTGACTGAAGACCGCGCGGTGAAGCGCCGAAATGGATTTGAGGTACTCGGTCGGCTGAGCGCTACAGATTTGCGGGGATGTAATTTTCTCTTCGAAGACCATTGATCGTCGTCGACCGCCATATTCACCCCAGCGTCGAGACCCTGCGCATCGATCGACCGGAGAAGAGGAATGCGCTGGACGCCAATGTCGTTTCACAGTTGACAACAGCGGTCAAGCGAGCTGGCGACGATGCCTCCGTCAAAGCCGTTGTTCTCACCGGTACGGGAACTGCGTTTTCGGCTGGGGCCGATCTGGCGGCTCTCCAGGCCCTTGCTTCCGCTTCCTTCGAGGACAACCTGGCCGACAGTCGGCTGCTGGCTGACCTCTTCGAGGCTATTTACCACCTGGACAAGCCCACCATTGCACGAGTAAATGGACATGCCATCGCTGGCGGCTGCGGCCTGGCCGCGGTGTGTGATCTGCTTGTTGCCCGCGAGGACGCCAAGTTTGGTTTCACGGAGGTACGAATCGGCTTCGTCCCTGCCATCATCTCTGTGTATTTACTGGAGCGACACCCCGAAAGTATTCTACGGGGGCCTCTTCTGACGGGATCGCTGTTTTCTGCTCAGGATGCCGTGGCGATGGGGCTGGCGCACCGGGCCGTCCCGGAAGCCGACCTGGACCGAGTCGTGGCCGAGCTGGCTCGGGATCTTGTCCGCGACGCCAGCGCAAGTGCCATTTCCAAAACCAAGACTCTCCTGCGAGCGCGTCACGCGGATACTCATGCCGAAAACCTGGCGCGGGCCGTCTGGCTAAATGCGGACACCAGAGCCTCGGAATCCTGCCGGGCGGGAGTCCGGGCGTTTCTCGAAAAGGCCCCCTATCCGTGGGCCTCAGAGTGGGATAACGTAGGCTGAAACGTCGCGCGATCCTTACCTTGCCTGTGTCTACCCAAGCACCTCGCATGACGACTACTTATAAGGACGCCGGTGTCGATATCGCCGCAGGTGAGGAGATGGTGCGCCGCATCAAGCCCCTGGTCAGGGAGACGTTTATCCCGGGTGTGCTCACGGATATCGGGGCATTTGGGGGCTTCTTCGAGCTGGATGTTGCCGCCTACAGGCGTCCGGTTCTGGTCTCGTCCGTGGATGGTGTGGGTACCAAGCTGAAGGTGGCGTTTCTTGAGAACCGGCACGACACGGTGGGTCAGGATCTGGTCAACCACTGCGTCAATGACATCGCAGTTTGCGGGGCCACGCCGCTCTACTTCCTGGATTATTTTTCGACTGGCCGACTGCTTCCCGCGGTCGCGACCGAGGTGATTGCAGGATTCGCCACCGCGTGCAAGGAGAACGGATGCGCCCTGATTGGCGGCGAGACTGCGGAAATGCCGGACCTCTACCAAGAAGGGGAATACGATCTCGCCGGCACCATCGTGGGCGTCGTGGAAAAGGATGATATCCTGAATGCCGATCGGGTGAGAAGCGGAGATGTCTTGGTGGGGCTTCCATCTACCGGGCTGCACACCAACGGATATTCGCTGGCCAGGAAGGTGCTGTTCGCGAATTTCGAAGCATCGGATCGGCCCGAGGAGCTGGGAGGAGACTCGATAGGGAATGCGCTATTGGCCATACATCGGTCCTATTTGAGGGCTATAAAGGCGCTCACCGCCGAGGAACTCGCGAGCGCTTTTGTGCACGTCACCGGAGGGGGGCTTCCCGGAAATACGGCGCGTTTGATGTCCGCCGGGCTGACCTTTTCGATCGACTACGACGCCTGGAGTCGTCCTGCACTATTTGAATTGATCGCGACTCTTGGCCAGGTGCCCGAGAATGAGATGAGACAGGCCTTCAACCTGGGGATCGGTCTTGTGGCGATCCTGCCGGCCGAAAATGTGGGTCAGGCATTCGATATCTGGCGCAAGATGGGCGAACGGCCCGTCGAGATCGGCCACGTCATGCAGGCAGCCTGATGCTGTCCATTGCAGTCATAGTCCTGCTGAGTTATCTGGTCGGATCCGTGCCAGGTAGCCTCTCTGTCAGCCGGCTGTTCTACGGAATAGACCTGAGAGAGCATGGAAGTGGCAATGCCGGTGCCACAAATGCTTTTCGGGTTCTAGGGTGGAAGGCCGGCCTTATTGCGACGGTCATTGACGTTGGCAAAGGATTGTTGGCCGCAGGACTTATCGCCACACTTCGCCTGGACGAGATTCCAGGGGGACTCGGTTTTTGGAAGGTCGATTCCGTGGTCCGCCTTATCGCGGGAATAGCGGCGGTCCTCGGTCACATGTATCCGGTCTGGGCCGGATTCAAGGGCGGAAAAGGCGCAAACACATCGGCTGGTGTTCTTTTTGCGCTCAGTCCAATTTCCATGATTATCGCGCTCAGCGTCTTCGCGATCGTCCTGTTTTCGTCCAGGTATGTATCGCTGGCCAGCTTGGCCGCGACGGCCTCGTTTCCGATTTCGGTCGCCGCACGGAAATACGTTTTCGGAGTGGATACCCTGGACGCTAGCCTGGTTTTTCTTAGCCTGGTGATGGCGGCGGCCATTTTCTATGGCCATCGAACCAACATCTCCCGGCTCCGGGCCGGAACAGAGTCTCGTGTGAAAAGCTTCCGGCCGGCTGTCGGATCGCAAAACCGTGAATCCGCGTGAGAGAGCGAGTTGCAGTAATCGGTGCTGGGAGCTGGGGTACCGCCTTGGCCATGAGCCTTGCGCTGGGCGGGCGTGACGTCTCTCTTTGGGCTCGGGATTCGGAGACCGCCGAGATCCTGCGGACCGAGCGGCATAATCCCAACTACCTCCCGGATGCGATTATTCCCGATTCCGTGATGGTAACGGATGATCTGGAAGAAGCCATCGATGGAAGACGGGTTTGGGTGTTTGCGACGCCTTCCCAGGCCGTGCGGAGCGTCGCACTCCGGGTAGCGACGCGTGCGGATTCGGATCAGATTCTGGTATCAGTCGCCAAAGGAATCGAGAAGGGGACACTCCTGACGACGACGGGCGTCCTGAAGGATGTCATCTCGGGTGTGGACCCGGCCAATTTTTGTGTGTTGTACGGCCCGAGCCATGCGGAGGAGGTGGCCTCGGCGGTGCCGACAGCCGTCGTGGTGGCGGCCGGAGACATGGGAATTGCCGAAATAGTCCAAGGGCTCTTCATGTCTCCCCGGATGAGGGTCTACGTGAATCCAGACCTGCTCGGCGTTGAAATAGCAGGATCCGTCAAGAACGTGCTCGCCATAGCGACCGGGATCTGCGACGGTGTCGGTTACGGCGACAATGCCAAGGCTGCCATCATAACCAGGGGCATAGCGGAGATCCGACGTCTGGGAGTCGCGATGGGCGCCAAGGCGGAGACGTTTTCAGGCCTGGCCGGGATCGGAGACATTGTGGTGACCTGTATGAGTCGTCACAGTCGAAACCGTCACCTTGGCGAGCAGCTTGGACGAGGCCGGACTCTTGCCGAAATCGAGAGCGAAATGAATATGGTGGCCGAAGGCGTCGCCACTACTGTTTCTGCCTTCGCGTTGGCCAAACGTCACAAAGTGGACATGCCCATTGTGGCTGCCGTGCACTCCATCCTGTTTGACGGCAGCTCGCCTCGTTCCGCTGTCCATGACCTGATGAGCCGGGCCGCGACACGGGAAGACAGGCTGTTTGCCGAAGCCGGCGGTGATGCGTCGTGAACCATGGGCCTGAGCTGGGCCCCGGGCGGACTCCTACGCTGGCGGAAGTCAGGAGGGTCGCAGCAATGGGAGAGGGGCAGCACATCGAATTCAAACTTCGGGTGCCGGATGGGGCAAGGCTAGCCAAAGAGATCACCGCCTTCGCGAACTCCTCGGGTGGCCAGCTCCTCTTGGGTGTGGATGACGATGGGGAGGTAGTGGGTGTCCGGGACCCCATGGAGGAGATATTCGCCCTTAAGAAGGTCATGGAGGCACATTGCACGCCACCGGTGACGCTGATTCTCCGGCGGGTCCGCGTCTCCCGGAAGCGGGAGGTCATCGTAATTGGTGTGCCACCCAGCGAAGACAGGCCTCACCTTGTGGTCGACCCAGACGAGCCTCCCAAGAGGACCGCCTACGTTCGTGTCAGGGACATGAGCATTGAGGCCAGTCGAGAGGCAGTCCGGCTCATGCGCACCCGGGACAACTCGGACACTCGTTTCGAATTCGGCGAAAAGGAGTTACTTCTGATGCGCCATCTGGACAAATACCACCGGGTAACCGTGGAGCAATTTGCTCAGCTTGCGGGCGTTCCCAAGAAGCAATCCTCGCAGACGCTCGTCATCCTGACCAGAGCCCAGATCCTGACGATTCACTACGATCCGGCGGAAGACTACTTCACTCTTTTCGGAATCCACGCAGAATAATGCCCAAGTCGGGCGTGGGAGTGATCCCGTGGCGCGGGGTTGTCACTCGTGGTGCTTAGATTGTCGGTCGATGTTGGTGCATCCGTTATTGCTCTTATTCTATGCCCATCGTTGATGTTGTTGCGCTGCACGAAACGACACGTGAGCGCTATCTCAACTACGCGTTATCCGTTATTACCAGTCGGGCGTTGCCCGATATCCGGGACGGTCTGAAGCCGGTTCATCGGCGGATTCTGTATGCCATGTACACGAATCTGCACCTCCATCCGGATGGTCGATTCCGAAAGAGTGCGACCGTTGTCGGGGAAGTGATGGGTAAATACCATCCGCATGGCGACTCCGCGATTTACGAAGCCATGGTGCGCATGGCTCAGGAGTTTTCTCTCCGCGCGCCCCTCGTAGATGGACACGGGAATTTCGGGTCGCTAGATGGTGACAGTCCTGCGGCGATGCGCTACACAGAGGCCAAGCTCAGGCCGATCGCCGAAGAGCTCCTGAAGGAAATCAAGAAGAACACGGTCGCGTTTCGGCCCACGTTCGACGGCACGCTCATGGAGCCCGTGGTGCTGCCGGCGAGGGTGCCAAACCTGCTGGTGAACGGGTCGAGCGGGATCGCCGTTGGAATGGCCACCAACATTCCGCCGCATAATCTGGGCGAGGTGGTCGATGCCCTCATTTATATGGTGGGCAACCCCAATGCCAGGATTTCTACGCTGGTGGAGAATTTCGTCACCGCACCCGACTTTCCAACCGCTGGACGCATCCTGAATACCCCGGAGGAGCTGCTCAAGATTTATGAGACGGGGGAGGGGCCGGTCGAGGTTCGGTGCGATTACGAGATGGAGGGAAAATCTCGGGTCATCATTTATTCGGTCCCGTACGGCGTCACGAAAAGCTCCCTGATCGAACAAATCGCGGACCACATCATCCAGGGGCGTCTTCCTCAGGTCGTGGACGTTCGTGACGAATCCACAGAAGATGTCCGTATTGTCCTCGAATTGAAACGAGGGGCCTCGTCCGTTGCTGCGATGGCCTATCTCCTGAAGCGGACCTCGCTACAAACCAAGTTCCACGTCAACATGACGTGTCTGGTGCCTACGGACAATCCCGAGGTCGGTGCTCCCGAGAAGGTCAACTTGAAAACGGTGCTGCAGCACTTCCTGGACTTCCGCATGGAGGTCGTAGTCAGGCGCCTGCGGTTCGAACTGGCTGAACTCGAGAAGAGGATTCACATCCTGCAAGGGTTCGAGAAGATTTTCAACGGCCTGGACGAGGCCATCAGGATCATTCGCGCCTCCCAGAACAAGAAAGAATCGGCGAGTCGGCTCATGGCCCGGTTTGGCATTGACGAAGTTCAGGCGGAGGCTGTGCTCGAAACCAAGCTATACAAGCTTTCCAGGCTAGAGATTGACGCCATCAGGCGCGAGTTGGAGGAAAAAGAAGGCATGGCGGCCGAGATCAGGGATCTGCTGGCGGACGAACCCGCCCGGTGGAAGGTGATCAAGAAGGAGCTCCGGGAAGTCCGATCACTCTATGCCGACGAGCGGAGAACGGCCGTTGCGGGACCGGATGAGGAACTGGAGTTCAGCGTCGAAGACTATATCGTCGACGAGGATGTCTACGTTGTGGTGACGCAGGATGGATGGGTAAAACGCCAGCGCTCGTACACGGATATCGAGTCGATTCGGGTCCGCGACGGAGATTCCGTGCGCTGGGTGCTACCGGGGAGCACGCGTAAATCAATTGTGTTTTTCACCAACTTCGGGACGGCCTATGCCACCCGAATCGAAGCACTCGCGAGCACGACCGGGCACGGCGAACCCATCCAGAAGCTCTTCGACTTCTCGGACGGAGAGCGAATTGTTGGCGTCGTTTCCAACGATGCTGCGGCACTACCGAAGATTGTGATGGAGCCGGACTCGGCGCCCGAGTTGTTCGAGGGAGGGGACAAGCCGGATGGTGCCCCATGCTTCGTCGCCGCTTCTCGAAACGGGCAGTGCCTGCGCCTGCCCCTGGCCGGGTTCGCCGAACCGTCCAATCGGGCCGGCCGGAAGTTCATGCGTCTCTTGAACAAGGATACCGTAATCGTTGTCGAGGCATCCTCCGGGGGCGAAAACGTTTGTCTGGCCACGAAGGGAGGCTTTGCCCTGATCTTCCCGGTGACGCAAATTCCCATCATGAAGGGCGCGGCAAAGGGCGTGATCGCCGTGCGACTCACGGGCAAGGACGAAGTCCTCGGGTTCACGCTATCATCCGCCGCCCGGCAGGGCCTCGAGGTAGAGACGTCTCGAGGTCGAAAAGAGGTTATCAGGACGACCAAATTCGAGATAGCGAATCGCGGAAACAAAGGCCGCCTCGTCATTCAACGCGGATCACTTACACGAGCGGTGAGGCCTCCGGTGGAGATTCGCAGAGACGGAAACGGCTCCTGAGACAGGACACTCATCCAGAAACGACCATGGCAACCGCCACCAAGACTTACACCGGAGAGGACATTCAGGTTCTTGAGGGGCTGGACCCCGTCAGGAAACGTCCTGGAATGTATATCGGCGGAACAGGCAAACCAGGCCTCCATCATCTCCTGTGGGAGATCGTGGACAATTCGGTGGATGAAGCCACCAATGGCTTCGCCTCCCTGATCGAAGTAGTTCTGCATCGTGACGGCCAAAGCCTCACCGTAACCGACAACGGTCGCGGGATTCCCGTCGACAAACATCCGACCAAGAAAATTCCCGCACTGCAGGTCATCCTGACGACGCTACACGCCGGAGGAAAATTCGATTCCTCCACCTATATCACTTCCGGCGGCCTGCACGGAGTAGGCGCGTCCGTCGTCAACGCCCTGTCCGAAGAGCTCGTTGCCCGGGTGAAGCGAAATGGGAAGACCTACGAACAGCGTTACGAGAGGGGGGAGCCCAAGACCCGACTCTCCGTCGTGGCCCGGAATACCAGGGGGACGGGTACCAGCATTTTCTTTCGGCCGGATTCCCAGATATTCGACTCGCGCGATTTCGATCCTGACTGGATTGCCGAACAACTGGAGGTCAAGACCTACCTCAACGGTAGCCTGCAAATCGTTTTCGTGGACGAGACCCGGGATGTCCGGCACGAGTTCCACCACGAGGGAGGGGTAGCCGAATATGAGGCTCATCTGATTGAGTCTCTGAAGGCCCGAACCGTGCATGACGAAGCGATTGTAATCCGGCAGGAGGAGATGGCCGAGGGGAGCCGTGTAGAGATCGTCCTGCAATGGACGGAACTGCCCCGCGAACACATCAGGTCGTTTGTGAACGGCATTCCAACGGTGGACGGCGGCACGCACGAGGCTGGGCTGAAAGATGCCATCCGCAGCGCAATTCGTGCTTACATGGATACACACGACCTGCTTCCTCGCAAACTCGATATCTCCGCGGACGATATTCGGGAGGGGATTGTTGGCGTCATCAACCTGTTCATGGTCGACCCGCAGTTTCAGGGTCAGACCAAGGAAAAACTGAATAACCATGAAGCAAAAGGTATTGTCTCGGGCGCT
>CAYXSE010000059.1:0-15518 GCA_964466675.1 uncultured Rhodothermales bacterium
GGAGTAACGGCATCCAATTCCTCCTGGAAGGTGCCTAACATCCGGTCCCACCAAGTGAAAATCTGCCCCAGGTTCTTGTCCAGATAGACCGGGTTGATCGCATGGTGGACCCGGTGCTGGGATGGAGTGATGATCACATATTCAAGGAAACCCAACTTGGGGACGTGACGCGTGTGATACCAGAACTGGAGGAACAGTTGAATCGGGGCGATGAGGCTGATCACCTTGGTGGGGACTCCGAGGAGCGCAGCCGGTATCAAAAAAATGGCCCCGAACCCCACCAGGTTAGACACACTCTGGCGAAGCGCGCAGGCCAGATTGAATTCCTCGCTGGAGTGATGCACCAGGTGCCGGTTCCAGAAAATGTTGACCGAGTGGTTCAACCGGTGGGACCAGTATCCCGCGAAGTCGATGGCTACGAACCCGGCGAGGTAGACCGGCCAGGTGGCCTCCAACTCGAAAAGCCCAATGCCGTCGAGCAGGAACGGGTACGACACGATGATCAGGACCAGTCCCAGCGAGTCCTTGATCACGTTGGTCACGCCCGAACTGAGGCTGGAGATGGTGTCCAGGGCATTCAGCGTCTGATCGTTCTTGTGGCTGCCATACAGCGCTTCGACAATCAGGAGAAACGAAAAAACAGGAATTGCCACCAGAAGAGCGGCTGCGTACGTCTCCATGCGCGAGGGTCGGAGGGATCGATGAACGAAATCTCTTACGCAGCGACGGTCACAGGATCCCCCTCTTCGGCCAGTTCCTTGGGAGCGTGAGCGAGTCGGCGCCGACGAACGAGCACAAAGATTCGATGGCCCGATTCAGCCCATCCGTGAACGCCGGATCCGGCTCGAAGCCGTCCTCGAAATACAGGGACCGAACCTCCAGCTCCGACCGATCCCGGTGGAATTTTGGCTCCAGGCGGCCCACCAGCTGACCATCATGGAGGATCGGGAGCATGTAGTAGCCAAACACGCGTTTCGCGGCCGGCACATAAATCTCGATCCGGTATCTGAACCCAAGCAGCTCCTCCGCGCGATCTCTCTGCCACAGGAACGAGTCGAATGGGCAGAGCAGATTCGTGCCCCCGGCCGGCGGGACGTCACGCAAACCATCCAGGTCCTCCGGCCGCGCGAGCCATGTACGGTCGTCCCCCTCGACATGAACCCGGACGACCGTCCCGGACTTCAGATTGCGCTTGATCACGGCACGCTTTCTCCCTGCTGGCAGTTCCGGGGCTGTGAAGTAACCCGTCAGGTGACTTTCTGTGGCGATGCCGTTTCCGGCCAGCCCGCCAAGGAGCCAGGAGTCCTCGAAGGCGGCGCTGCTGGCGGGCTGGACATCCGGGTACACGCGGTCCGCCAGTTCATAGACGCATCGAAAATGCCGCCGGGAGTGAATGGCCAGTCGACCGGCGTGCCAGAGGAGCTTCAGAGACTGGGCGTCCTCCTTGCCAGTCACAGGATCCGCTCTGGTGAAGTCAGCACTCTCCCGAGGGCCTTCCTCTCGGACCCGCTTCAAGACTCTCTTCTTGGACGCCGCCGAAGTCTTGAATCCCGCCCAAAACGCCCTCTCCCGGTAGTGACGAGGTGGAAACCGGCTCATCCGGCGCATACCCAGCGGCAGATGGCTAAGCGGCAAGATTGAGGCCTCATGCCCCCAGTATTCGTATCCGAGACGATCCTGGTACACCAGTTTATCCAGCGTTCGCCGGTCGTAGATACCGAAACGAGACCATAGGGTGATGTAGTGCGCACGGTCCAGTACGTTCACCGAGTCTAGCTGCAGGGCTCCTGTCCGCTCCAGGTGGTCTACCAGGGAGTCTGCACTCAGCGGGATGGATCCTCTTGGATCGGACAGCCCCTGACGATTGAACCAGAGCCGGATGACCTCCTCTCTCGTAACTCTCGGGATTGCTCGGCGGTTCATGAAAATGCGTAGAGTCGGTGGATGCCGGTGGGGGCTTCAAACAGTAGGGCCGGAGGCGCGAACTCAGCTTCGGAAGCGTTGCGTGTCATCGCTTCGATCGTCTGGGGATAGTCCGCCGTTGACACATGATTCCAGATTGCGGCGAAGTCATCATCGGACATTTGGGACCAGGTCTCGACGCGCCACTCGTGATTCCGGATCATGTATTCGTCCCGGGTCTCCTGGCCAGACATGAAGACATCGTAGAGCAACAGGCCACCCTCGGGTTTGAGGACTCGGCGACATTCTCGGAAAAACGCCGTGCGTCCTTCGCCTATGAGGTGATGGACCGTGTAGCCTGCTACGATCACGTCTACGGACGCGTTGGGCGATACCTGTAAGTGGTGCATGAAGTCGGCCACCTTGAACGACGCGGGGATTCCGGCCTCGCGCAGCATCTGTTCGGCCACCTGAAGCGCGACCGGAGAGAGGTCGACTCCGGTGTATTCGCGGACGCCTGTATTGGCGAGTGTCCTGGAGATGACGGACGCATCGCCACACCCCAAGTCCAGGACAGACCGAGCGTTCGGGTGTCGGTCCAGCCAGGTCCCGATGGCCGAGAGGATCTCAGCGTGGAACATGTAATTATGAGCGATGACACGCTTGTACAAGTGCCATCCATCGAAGAAGGCCCGGATGGCCGCGGAGTCGTGGTGGGTGGCTCCGTTCACTCGTGGATCAACGATTCTCCGCAGCTCCCAACATCGTCCTTCTCGGTTCCCATTATTGGCCGCCTGAGGTACTTGAGTCTGGCTCCGCCGGGATGGGGGATGCCATGGGTCGTTGTGGCGTGCGGCTGGAAGCCGTTCGGTATGCGGCTCGCGCCTCGTCGGTTTGGCCCAGAGCTTCCAACACGTTGCCCAGCAGTTCAAACGCAGGCTTGACGATGGCCGGCGGACCAAATTCGAATGGCAGGGCGGCCTCCGCATCAGCCGCCGCGCGAATAACAGCTAGACCTTCTTCTGCATCTCCGTTGGCAATCGCCAACATTCCGCGGATCTGATTGAGTTGAAGGACGCGCCCCGGATGCTTGCCCCAATCCCGCGCGAGGAATTCCGCGGCGGCAGATTGATCACCCAGTTTCAGTCCGGCCAAGGCGTCTGTCATCATGTAGGTGAAACCAGGGCCGCCGAAAACACTGGCGTCGTTTTCCATGGCCTCTCGGATGGGGGGCTCTGCCGCCCACCGGCTCGCGGATGACCAATCGTAAGTGTCCACCACTTGCCGCGCCCGCATGGTGGTGAAATAGAACCACTCACCGCCGCTGGCCGATCCCGCCGTCACGCGCTCATGGCAGGCTTCCATATAGTCTTCGGCGCGGGAGGCCTCGCCTCCCATGAGCAATCCATAGTGGAGCCAGGAGGAATAGTGACCGCAGGAGTTGGGGCCGCGACCATCCTCCGCCCGATTGGCGTCCTGAATACCCGTAGCACGGATGTTCGCCGTCACAACCTCATCCCAGAGCCCCATCGCCACGAAAATGTGCGAGGTCATATGCTGCGCATGCGCGGCGTGCGGAGCGATTTTCGAATAGGCCCGTGCCGCCTCCAGCCCGAGGGGGGCGTGCACCGGATCGTCGAAGGCGTGAATGATGTAGTGTGCGGCGCCCGGATGATCCGGGTTCCTCTGAAAGACGGGAAACGCCACTGCTGCGGCCCGCATGTAAGTGGCAAAGTCACGTTCGCCGTTGGTGGTACCGAGGATGGCGAGGGCATGAAAGGTGGTCGCCTCGTCGTCGCCTCCAGTCGCGAGCCCAGACATCTCCAACTCGTATCGGTTGTCCTGCCACTCCTTGGTCCCTTCGCCATATAGAATTTCAATGGCTCGGAGGTACCCCGCTTCACGCTCGGTCCCCGCCATGGCCCGGCGTTCTTCCGGACTGGGCGCCAACCGGTTCAACGCGTCGCGTCCGGCTTCCATATCCCTCTGACGCCAGAGCGGGTGATTATAGGTCATCGCTTCGCCCCAGTAGGCCATCGCGAAGCCGGGATCGGCGACTTGTGCCTCACGGAATGCGCCCGCCGCTGTCCCGAATTCGAAGCTATGCAGGAGTAATACGCCGCGGTAAAAAGGCTCCTGCGAGGCCTCGTTGCCCGAGTTGGGAAAGTCGATGGCACCGAGGCCGTCGACGTGAGTGAGCGTCTGAGCCTGGATGCCCAGCGGCAGGCAGAGGGCAGCAAGGAGCACAAAGCGTTTCATGGCGACGGCGGTTGGTTCGGGGGGGAATGTACGGGACGCGGCTTTGAGTGAAGACTTCCAGGCCCGTACCTCCGTAGCCGACTGGCAAGTTGAGGCGGCGGAGAAAGGCTCCCTGCGCCAGGGGCACACAAAGGCCACTCCGCAATCTTGACCGGTGAATTCCTGGGGCCTAAGCTTGCCGTAGTCTCTCCCATCGTGCCGGCCATGCGCTACCTCCCCCTGATTCTTTTGCTTGCGTCGTCGCAGGTCGACGCCCAGCCCTCCGACCAAGAGCTGCTCGCCACGTTTTCGTGGAGAAACATCGGTCCAGCGAACATGGGCGGCAGGGTCGTCGATATCGAGGCTGTCGAAGGCAATTTTGCCAGTGTGTTCGTCGCTTCTGCCTCCGGCGGTGTCTGGAAATCGGTAAACGCGGGGACCACCTGGGAGCCCATCTTCGACGACTACGGATCGGCATCCATCGGTGATATCGGTCTGTTTCAACCCGACCCGAACATCATCTGGGTCGGCACCGGCGAAGCCAATAACAGAAACAGCGTTTCATGGGGTGACGGTGTTTACAAATCGACGGACGGCGGGACTACGTTTCAGCACATGGGGCTGGCCGATACCCACCAGATTGCGCGGGTCGTGACGCACCCAACCGATCCGGATCACGTTTTCGTCTGTGCGATTGGCCACCTATGGGGAGAATCCGGTGAGCGCGGCCTGTTCGTATCCACCGATGCTGGAGAATCTTGGGACAAACAGACCGGCGGCCTGCCCAACACCCGACGAACCGGCTGCACGGATCTTATCCGGGACCCCAGCGACTCAGGGGTGCTCTACACCGCGTTTTACGAAAGGCTGCGGCGGCCATGGACCTTCACCAGCGGAGGCCCGGACGGCGGCATCTTCAAGTCTACCGACGGAGGAGAGTCCTGGAGGAAATTGACCGACGGTTTGCCTTCAGGAGACACGGGCCGCATCGGCCTCGCCATTTCGCGGAGCAACCCGAGCATCCTCATGGCCCTTGTCGAAGCTCGGCGAACGGGTGACCTGGCGATCCCCGGATCTGGCCTCTACCGCTCAGAGGACTCAGGCGCCACGTGGACCTATGTGAACACCTACAACAATCGACCCTTCTATTACAGCCAAGTCCGAATCAATCCGCTGGACGACCAAAAGGTATACCTGCTTACGACTCGATTCATGGTGTCCGAAGACGGAGGTACTACGCTCCGGAACGGGAGCCTAGATCAGGAAGTGCACGGGGATTTCCACGCGTTGTGGCTGGACCCGTCTGCATCAGACCGTTTCTATCTGGGTGCGGACAAGGGAGCCTCCATCACACACGACGGCGGCCGTCACTTTACGCTGTTCGACAACCTCCCGATCGGCCAGTACTACCGGATTGGAGTCGATATGCGGGATCCGTACTACGTCTACGGAGGCCACCAGGACAACGGCTCCTACGCGGTGCCGAGTTTCAGCCGGGACGCCCGAGGTATTCTCAACGATTCCAATTGGAAACTCCATTGGGGAGACGGGCAGCATATTCAGATCGATCCTCGGGATTGGCGACGGATCTATACGCAGATGGAAAACGGCCGCAGTTTTCGCTACGACCCCATGACTCGCCGGCTGGAGGGGATGAGGCCGACTCCGAGGACGATCACCAACTATGAGTCGGTGATTCCCGAGTCCGCGCGCGCCTCCGGGCGGGAATTCAGATGGAATTGGACATCGCCGTTGGTCATGTCTCCGCACGATCCAGATGTTCTCTACCACGGCAGCAATCACCTCTTCGTCTCAAGCGATCGGGGGCAGACCTGGGCGATTGTCAGTCCGGATCTCACCACCAACGACTCTTTGAAGACCGTCCGCGGGCAAAGTGGGGGGCTGACGCCCGATAACTCCGGCGCGGAGCACCACGGCGCTATTTCAACGATTTCGGTCTCGCATATGGACCCGGATGTGATCTGGGCGGGGACCGACGATGGGAACGTGCAGGTGACGCGAGACGGCGGGGTTTCATGGACGAACGTGCGTGCTGCAATCCCAGGCGTCCCAGCTGGGATCTGGGTCAGTCGGGTTGAAGCTTCTCACTTTGACGCGGGGACGGCCTACGTCAGCTTCGACGGCCATCGAAGTGATGTTTTTGAACCATGGATATTCGTGACGACCGACCACGGCGCTAGTTGGCGCGCGTTGGGAGGAGGCCTCCCCGATGGCCAGGTGGTTCGCGTCATTCGCGAGGACCTTCGGAACCCGGACCTCTTGATCGCCGGGACGGAGTTCTCCGTGTTCGCCTCCCTGGATCGAGGACTCTCGTGGCATTCGCTAGGAGACAATATGCCTACCGTAGCGACGCTCGATATCGTCATTCACCCTCGCGACAACGACGTGATTGCCGGTACGCACGGCCGGAGCCTGTGGCTCATGGACGACATCACGCCCCTCCAGCAGTTGACACCGGCCGTCCGAGATTCCAAGGCCCACCTCTTCAACCAGCGCCAGGCCACGCTCTGGGAGAACGTGAGTCGAGGCGGCCAGCGGGGGCATTTCTGGTGGGCGGGCGAAAACCCGCCCAGCATCGAGAATACGACCAGTATCCCGAGGGCCGAGTTCCGAAATACCGCGTTCGCGACCTACTACCTCGGCGCGGAAGCAGGCGACGTGCGCCTGGAGATTTCCGATGACGCGGGCGAACTCCATCACACCGCGGCTGTCGCTTCAACTGCGGGTATTCATCGCTACCGATGGGACCTGAAGTTCGACCCGGAGCCGCTGACAGAGGAGCAGTTCGCCCAGGTTGATGCGGCGTTCCAATCGGCGCTCTCGCGATTCCCAGTCGGCCAGCTCAGGCGGGCCCACGCGGCATTCCGGGAGGCCGCTACGCCGCGAGAACAGCTGGAGGCTCTGCAGGTGCTTCGCTCTGGCTTTTTCGACGTCGGGCTCGGAGAAGAATTCGCCCTGCATTCGGCCGGGCCGGGGACCTACCAAGTAAGACTCACAGCCGGTGGACAGATTCAGACCACGACACTCGTGGTGAGGGCCGATCCGTTGATCGGGGGCTGAGTCGGCGACTCTGCGGTCTCCGGTTGGATGCCCGCTTCACCGAGGACGGAGAGCGAACGTCTCGATTTTGGTGAAGCGCGATCTAATCCGCAGCATATCCGTACTCAGGCCATGTTTCGATCTTGGCGTCGAGCACAATAACCAGGATCGACGCTTCGTTGGTGAACTGATCGGAGGCAACCAGAACCTTCGGCTCCCCACATTAGCCCTCTCCGGATGATGAAAAAGCTACTACCGCTGTTCTTTCTCGTGGCGTTTCCGTCCCTGGCCTCGGCTCAGGAAGGGTCGATCGCTTTTGATGAGACCATCAAGATTGACATCAATTTGCCTCCCGAAATGGAGAGCATGCGCGATCAGATTCCTGATTCCCGGACGACGTCCAAGATGCTCTTCTTCAACGACTACGCGACCTTGATGAAAGATGCACCCAAGGATGAGGATGAGAGCGGCGAGTTCGTCATGCAAGGTGGCGGGGTCATGATCAGGATGGCTGGCCCCAGCGGCGAAAACGAGACCTATGTCAACTTCGATGACGGTACGAGTGTCGAAAAGAGGGACTTCCTGGGTCGTACGTTCCTGATCGCCGGAGAAGTGAATGAGTTTCAGTGGCGCCTTACCGGCGAACAAAGCGAATACCTCGGCTACGCCTGTCAGAAGGCGGTGACGATTCAGGACTCCCTGCAGGTTGAGGCTTGGTTCACTTCAGAGATCCCAGTCTCGTCGGGTCCCGCTGGATTTGGT
Source organism: uncultured Rhodothermales bacterium (assembly GCA_964466675.1). Taxonomy (GTDB): domain Bacteria; phylum Bacteroidota; class Rhodothermia; order Rhodothermales; family UBA10348; genus CAYXSE01. The sequence goes on from CAYXSE010000059.1 coordinate 7,963, forward strand.
GGACTTCCGGGCATGATCCTGGTCGTGAACATCGACGACGGGGCGAAGACCTATACGGCTACCGCCATTGATCTGGGGACGTCTGTGGCGGAATCGCTGACCCGTCCGGAGGGCGGCCGCGCAGTAAGCCGAGAAGAGTTCGATGAGATTGTGGAAGAGAAGATGAAAGAGATGGGCGCCGTCCGAGGTCGACACGGCAGCGGCGGATCTCGCGTCATAATCCGGCATTAGTCCGACCCGCCAAATTCGCTCAGGGTCTGCCTGAGACTGCTACTCTGGGCCCCGGCCCTACTTCACCTCCATTCCGGAGAATCTCATGTCCAGGCTTTTAGGCAGTGTTGTCGCTGTATGCCTTTTTCTTGTGCTGGCCTTGCCAGCCAGCGCACAGAGCCGTTTCAACATAACCGGCTCTGTTATAGATGAGGCCGGCGAGGCTCTCGCCGGCGCAACCGTCGTCGTCCTGACCAAGCCAGATTCGCTGATCTCCAAGTTCGCGATCTCGAGCAGGAATGGCGGCTTTACGCTGAGGCGCGTTCCCGTGGGCGACTACGTCTTGCAGGTCACGTTCGTTGGATTCGTGGCCGTACGTCAGGACATCACGATTTCGGATGCGGCACTCGATGCCGGGACGATCACACTCGCGGAGTCGGTTTCGGAGCTGAGAGAACTCGTGATCAGCGCAGACCACATCCCGTTCACCATCAAGAAGGACACGCTGGAGTACAACGCCGCGGCGTTCGCGACACGGCCGAATGCGACGGTTGAGGACCTGCTTCGGCGGTTGCCCGGGATCGAGGTTCAGGACGATGGCTCCATCAAGGCGCAGGGTGAGGACGTGCAGAACGTCTTGGTAGATGGCAAAGAGTTTTTCGGGAGCGACCCGACCATCGCCACCAAAAACCTTCCAGCCGATGCCATCGACCGGGTCCAGGTCTACGAAAAGCAGTCAGACATGGCGGAGTTTACGGGCGTGGATGATGGGCTGGAGGAAAAAACCATCAATCTCCAGTTAACCGATGAAGCCAAGCGAGGCTACTTCGGGAATATTACTGGCGGCTTCAGCGGGGACGAACGCTACGACGGACAGGCCAACGTGAACAAGTTCACGCCGACCACCCAGTTCGCACTTCTGGCGAACATCAACAACATCAACCGGCAAGGTTTCGCGTTCGGCGACTACTTGAGCTTCCTGGGGGGCATGCAGGCACTCCCGATGGACGGCGGCGGGATTGGAGGCGGTATCCCACTGGGCACCGACATCAACGACGGATTCTCCGAGACCCTCTCCGTTGGTCTGAACGCCAGCCGAGACTTCGGCCCGAATACGTCGATTCGAAGTTCCTACTTCCTGAGCAGCATTGACAATCTGCAGAATAGATCCGTGCAGCAGCAGCAGTTGTTGGGGGCTGGGCTGTCTTCACAGGTCCTGGAAGACAGCGAACAGAGGAGCGAGAATTTTAGTCACCGAGCGAACCTGAACGTGCGCCACAAGGTCTCGGACGGCAACGACCTGAGGCTTCGCGCCAATTTTGCGATCAGCAACTCTGTACTGAGAAACGGCGGATTCAGGGAGACCTTCACCGCCACTGGGCTGACCCAGAATACTTCGCGGACCAACTATGTGTCTGAGGGCGATAACCTTGGGGGCGATGCAGCGCTTACCTGGAGGAAGAAGCTGACAGACAATGGACTGAGCCTGGTCGGGTCTTTCAACGCGAATCTGAACGACTCCGATACCGGCGGCGACCTGTCGAACACTATTGGCCTCTACGAAGCGGGCGATGTGGTTTCAACGGACGAAATTCTTCAGCAGCAGCGGAATCTGGGTAACACCTTCAGTCAGAGCCAGCGTCTCTCATTCAGTCAACCGCTCAAAGGCCGGCGGATCCTTGAGATCTCCGGCGAGCGCCGTCAGGTCGCGGAGGATCAGACCAAATCATTCTTCGATAGTGTAGGAGGGGCGCTCACGCTCAACGAGGCGCTCAGTTCGGGTTTTGACCGGACCTACACCTACTACAAAGGTGGCTTTCGTTTCTCGCAGAATCGCGACAAGCTCTCCTTCGGCCTGGGTCTCCAGGTGCAGGAGTCGACCCTGGAGGGGACCATCCTGAATAGGGACCAAATCACCAAGGGGTTCACCAATTTGCTTCCGCAAGCGAACATCGGCTTCGACTTCAAGCAGGGACTCAACCTGGACTTGCGCTACCGGACTTCGACGCGCGAGCCGTCCATGAATGAACTCCAGCCCTTCACCGACAACAGCGACCCGCTAAACGTTTACATCGGCAATCCGAACCTGAAGCCGGAGTACCGGCACACGGCGCAGGTGCATTTCATGTACTTCGACCAGTTCAGCTTCGTGAATCTGTTCACGTTCTTCAACATCACCTACACTGAGGACAAGATTGTTCGGTCTCGGACTATCGATGATCAATTCCGCCAGACGGTGACCAGCGTGAACTCGACGGGTGACGACTGGACCGTCAACGGCCAGATCTCCTACGGGATGCCCATCAGGCCCATTCGCGCCAAGATTAATCTCTCGAACAGGACCATGTTCACCAAGGGTCTGGAGTTCGTCAACGGGGCCGAGAATGACACGCGCATCACCCGGAACACGTTGGAGGCCCGCCTCGAGAACCGATCGAAGGACATCTGGGACATCCGCGGTGGTGCCCGTTTCGCCTTTAACAATGTGGACTACTCCCTGAACACCCGGCTGAACCAGAGCTACGTCAACCGGACATTCTTTGGTGAGGCTACCTGGTACCTGGGCGACACCTGGGAATTATCCAGCTCGCTCAACTACCGATTGTATGACCAGGGTGTATTCGGCGCCAACGACAACGTCGCTATTTGGGAGGCGAGTATCTCGAAACTCCTGCTCAAGCAGAAAGCCGAGATTCAGCTCGTCGGACTGGACCTGTTGAACCAGAACGTCGGCGTGAATTTCAGCAACTCGGCGACCTACATTCAGGAGGAGCGCATTCGGAGCCTGGGGCGGTACATCATGTTGAAGTTCGTCTACCACATCTCTGATTTCAGCCGCAGAGGCGGGGGCGGGATCGAGCTTCACGGACGCGGCGAGTAGGCTGGTTCGAAGGTTCGCTCAATCATGCCCTCGTGGCCCTGCGTCCCAATCCTGCGCGCTGGACGTGTTGGGCATGCCCCAGTCCTCGGCGCGCCAGCTCTGGAATCCTTCCATTCGAAACACCCATAACCCGGTCACCATATCGCTCACCACGATCAGGCCGTCGGAGTTGCGAATGTCCACGCCCCAAGCGCCGCTGTTGACATTGTTTTCGCCTCGGGACTCGTGCGGGCCGGCAAACGTGTCGTAGGACCCCCAAGTGATGGGCCGGTAGGGGTCGAACATGTTGAAGACCTGGAAGCCGTCTTCGTAGGCGGCCACAAACACAAAGGGCCAGCGCACCTCATGGTTGTGTGAGAGGTTTCGCCAATTGGCGGTCCAAGCCGAGACGGGTCGGGAGATAACCTTCCGATTGTTGTCCACGGCTTCGCCGATGTCGAAGATCCTCAGCGGAGCGTACTGGTATTCCGTTTCGGCGACAGCGAATCGGCCGTCCGGCGTCGGTGTGAAGGTGTGCCCATTGTTCACCCCGGCGACCCCGGTGATAGAGAGCAGGAGCTCCTGATCGTCCAGATCGGATATATCGATAATGAAATAGCCACCCGTACCACCACCCCAGAATCGATCTTGACCAGATGCCTGGTCGTAGGCCACGTAGAAATCATGCCAGCCGCCCCGGCCTCCACGAAGCGCCCAGTACGCTGTTTCCGGGTTGGCAATGCGGCCGACCAAGGCGCCCTCTACATCGCCTTCCACGAACTTGCCCATGTCATATACGTGGGCATTTTCGGAACGTGTTGTGGCGAAAAGAAGAGCGCGACCGTCTGAATGCTTGTACATGAAAATGGTGTGGTAGCCACCGGGAACGTCCGGCTCCCGGATTCTGCCCACCTCGCGGACCCCCGACGGATCCGGCAGACTCGTGACGTCAAACACAATCGCTCCCAGGTCGACATTCGGGCCACCCTGCCGAAATTGAGTCGACTGGACGTAGTAGTAGCGGCCCCCGTGCTTGAAATACCGTCCGTCCAGCGCGCCTGAACCTTGGTGCAACTCGGATTCCTCGATTCGCCACCTGTAAATGACCTCGGCCTTTTCAGGATTGGCGACGCTCACTACATCGAATCCGGTGGGGTCGAAGCGCTTGGAGACGTACACGAACGGCCGGGACTCTTCCTGCTCGATTTCCACATCGGCTACATGCAGATAACCCCCGAGCGGTACATGGGAGAGGACCTTGATATTGGCGGTTCCTCGGGCGCCGGGCGGGAGTCCATCGGGGACTCCCCCCATGCGGTTCGGCCAAGGACCTGGGTTTTGCGCGCTCTGTGCTAGGCCCGCGGTGGGGAGGAGAAGGATGACGAGTGTAGTGAAGCTTAGCAGTCTGAGGCCTGGGTGCATGGGCGGGCATCGGGTTGACGATTCCAGGCACTATACGGAGAAACTGGCGCTACCATTCCGAAACGCACCTGGAGGCCGATTGCTATCGCCCAGGGCGGTTCGTTGCCCCAAAGATCACAAGGCTCCGCGGATTCATGTCGAGTCCACATCCTGGTCGCGGGCGCGGATCCTCTCCACGAGATACCCAAATCCACCATATGTCGCACCGCTGACGAGGCCTGCCAATCCGGCGACCAGAGGCGCGTCCGGCTGGATCCACGGAGAATCGATTCCTTCAGGAACGTCTACCAGCAAGCTTGCGATCAGGCTAAACGCCGATACACCGATCGCAATCGAAAGCAGGGGCTGGAACACTCCCCAGCCTGGCAGTAATCCCGAGAGCCAATACGCCAAGCCGTATCCGATGAGAATGGGCATCAGAGCTTGACCTCCCAAGGAGGTGGCCTCTGAGTAGCCGACACCGTGGTATACGGCCGTGAAGACCACGATGGCGAAACCTGTCACCAGCGCCTTCGCCACCACAGTTTGGTACTCGGGATGGCGCTCCAGCAGGGGAGTGATTTTCATGCTTGCTCACTTAGCGTCGGTTCTGGGTGTAGCCATTTGAAGGGCGCCAAGAAAACTTGAGCTCCAGACAAGGCTTTCCAGTAGAAACGCAAAAATGAACTGTTGCACGACATCCGCCACCACGTCCGGAACAATGCACCATACACAGCATCAAATAGCATCAATAATGAGTCATACTGACCCTGGTGTCTTGCGAACAACCGTAAATCTTGACGACACTCTGCTTGAAGAGGCCCATCGATTAACGGGGGTCGCCTCGCGTTCCGACCTACTCCGGGATGCACTGACCGCCCTCATCCAGCGCGAAAGCGCCCGACGGCTTTCTCTCCTCGGTGGTTCGGAGCCCGAAATCGGGGTCGTTCCGAGGCGAACGAGGTAGCGGCATGACGTTGGTCGATACCTCGGTCTGGATAGAGCACCTGCGGGACGGGAACGATGATCTGAGGGAGGTTCTCAACAAGGGATCAGTCCTCATTCACCCGTTTGTAATCGGCGAGATTGCCTGTGGGCGGCTCCGAAACAGATCCGGAACTTTGGGCTTGTTGAAGCGCCTTCCTTCAGTTCCCATGGCAAGCGATGACGAGGTTCTTCTCTGCATCGCCAAGAATGATTTGGGAGGCAGGGGAATGGGGTACATCGACGCCCATTTGCTAGCGTCACTCCGGCTTGCTCGTTATGCGATTCTCTGGACGAAAGACAAGGTGCTGGCTCGAGTGGCCGCAGAGCTCACGAGCAACGGCGACTGACGGCTAAAGGGGTTTCCCAGGCCGGAAATCGCGAATCTCCCATCGGACCGAAAACACCATGTGCCGGCTCAAGCGGTTGTTCCGAGCACTTTCCAGGTATAGCTCTGAGGTCGTTCGCTGGATGTTAGCGCCATCATTCAAAATGTCATTTATGGACACGCTGATCGACAGCTGCTCGGCTCGTGGGGGCCGATATGACAGGGCGACATTCCAGTTGGTGCTCCGCGAGTCGAAGTCAGACCGAAAGCGGTTAAAAACCTGGATAGAAAAGTCGGTTCGGGCGCTCAATCCGCTGGCGGTGACCGTGTTGGCTGTGACGCTGCCCCTGTGAGAGAGGTACTCGCTGGAGTTGGACAAGGTGCTTACCGATGACCTCGTCAGGCTGTAGTCGAAGCGCACATGGCTTTGCGCTGCCGGCTGCGCCCGGAGACTTATCCCCGCCGAGAGGCGATCGGATGTTGATTCGGATCGTCCGCCGTCTACTGCAAACGGACGTCGGTCAAGAACCCCGTTCACATTCAGAGAGAAGCTGCCGCCCTTCAAGAAACCCAACGGCCTGGAGGCATGGGCCAAAATCGAAGCCTTTCGGTGATCGCCCAGATTGGACTTCCGGGTGAGTTGCCCGCCGGCAGGTACGCGAATTCCCAGGATGGTCTGCCCATCGCTTCCACCAAAAAACGTCTCCATCCCAACGATGTTCTTGGTCAGTTCCAGCGTCAAACTGGACGAGAGAGACATCTGGGATTCTGGGTCCCGGAGGTTCATTCGGGCCCTGACCCGGTGCCGAATCGAGGTGTCGATATCGGGGTTTCCGATTGACAGCAGCAAGGGGTTCGAATTGTCTACTTCACGTTGCAGGCCTTCGCTGGGTGGGGGAGTTCCAGAGATGTCGTAGGACGCGTTGAGAGAGCCAGATCCTCTCATCTGACGTCGCGCGCTCAATTCTGCATTGATGATGAAGTCGGATTCCTCAACAACGTCTCGAAAAGGGAAATCTTGTTCCCACTTCCGGCTCTCTCGCCTGACGGAGAGAGACACATTCATCGATTTCTTGCCATCGAAGAAGCCGTAATGGGCGTTGAGGCCAGTCGAGTTCGTGCTACCGTTGTAATCGGCGGAAAGTGTAGAATCCAGTCGGCCGACGAGCCCACCGGGATCGGTGGTCTCGCTCCTTCTATCGACGGCTCGGAAAGAAGACGCGTGATCAAGACCGAAGTTGAGGGATCCTTTCTCACCGATTCGATTCATGAATCCGAAGGACAGGTTCACAGATCGATCTGAGTTCACGTTGGAAGACGACGTGCGTGTCGGGGAGCCGGACCCGTCGTCGCTCGCGTCGAACGTCGATATCTGTAGGTCGTCCGAGTCATCGTCCGAGAAAGACACGACGAGAGACCCCATGAGTCCGAACCGATCCTCGGCGAGCTGCCAATCGGACGAGAAGCCACCGGTAAGGGATGAACTACCCGCGGTATTCGTTGTCAAAACCGTCTTTCTGGCACCCGTGGCCGGATCGACAGACTGCCCAAGGAATCCTGAGCCAACCCCCGAAGACAACAGGAGCAATCGCGGCGAGAAAGAAAACTGGTGCCGCTCGCGGAGAGTGTGCCGTAGGGAGCCTGTCAGCGTATGACTCCTGGTATCGGAGGCGGATTCTCGGGTCTCGTCATACGCGGAAGGGGCCTCGCCTTCCGAGAAGTAAGTTCGAGAAAGTGCTGAAATGATGTCGCGCCCGGCATCTTTAGCCACAT
>CAYXSE010000059.1:15557-16841 GCA_964466675.1 uncultured Rhodothermales bacterium
TCCGCGAAGCTCAGGTTTCCCCTGCTGGTCCTCGCGATACCTCCTGCCAGCCCTTGTGTGGTGTTGTTGGTGCTCATACTGGCACGAATCTGCTTCGGGCCGTTCAGGTGGTTGAGCCCACTGGAGAGCGAGTATCGCTCCGAAGTCCCGCCACCGGCGCCGACATTCAGTATCAATGCGTTTCGCTTGTTGGGGTCCGTGATCAGGTTGATCACCCGCTCTCGTGAGCCGTCGTCGACTCCGGAAAACCGGCGGTCGTCGGGGAGTTGGTCATAAGTCTGCAACGACTCGATCATTTCGATGGGCATGGTTTGAAGTGCTTCCATGACTTCTCGCCCGAAATAGGCCCTGCCATCTATAAGAACCCGGTCCACCGGTTGTCCGAGGTAGTACACCAACCCGCCCCGAATCTCGAACCCGGGCAAGGCCTCCACCAGTGACTCCGCATAGGTGTACCGCGGTACAAAGAAACCTCCGGCAAAGAATTCAACGGTATCTCCCCGGATGGTCATGCGCTCCCGCTTGGCGGCGACCTCAACCGCCTCCAAGGTGAAGACCGCGGGTTGCAGCGCCAACACGCCGTAGTCCATATCGCCCTGGACGTCAACCGTGTCTTCGAACACCCGGAATCCGACATGGGATATCCTAATCCCGGTGGGGCCACGCCAGTCTATTTCGAAATCGAAGAATCCGGTCCGTGAGGTAGATGCACCGGCGGTTTGCGTCGAGTCGGAGAGGCTGGTGGCGACCACGTTGGCACCACTCAATCCGCGATCGAATCCGGCTTCCATGACCCGACCAGTCATCTTGCCTTGCCCCGCAGCTGGCAAAACGGATACGAGGCAGGCCGCTATGAGAACGATTCGCCGCAATGAGGTTCGATAGTCGTTCAGGAAAGGTTCAACGGAAAGACACCTCCTGGCCGGCGAAGTATCCCGATCAGCCACTATTCGCGTTCCAGCAGTTGGGATACCCGCTCTCTCCAAGTCGGGACACATTCAGGGCGAGGCGGCAGATCGCGGCATCAAATCCATCGCCGAGTTGAGGACTTGTAGTTGGTGTAGGAATCGCCAAAGAGCTCCGTCAGCGCACGCTCCTCGGGCTCGATCTGAAACCGATTCATGTAGAGAACGAACAGCGGTATCCCAATAATCGTAGCCACGTTGGACAGGTGGACAGCCATTCCGATGAGGCACAGGACGATTCCCAGGTACATGGGATTGCGGGTGATGGCGTACACGCCAGTAGACACCACGGTAGACGCGTTCCCAACCTTGTGGGGGT
>CAYXSE010000060.1:0-16814 GCA_964466675.1 uncultured Rhodothermales bacterium
CGGGATACGCCGGCAGCAGGTGTGCGAGGTGCTCCCGGACCAGGATGTCCACCCAGCGCCGTACCAGAGGCTGCGAGACGCCGAGCTCTCGAGCCAATTTCCTTGGACCAGTGAAAGATCCGCTCCGCGAGGAATCGCTTGCCCACAGATCGCGGTCCGGCCAGTTGGATGAAGCCGTTCGCATCCCAGTGATTTCTTAAGGTCTGCGCGAGTCTCCGCTTGATGATCATAGCAATGGGGTCCTCGAATCCGTTGGGGTTGCCGGCGTTTGCTTTGATTCGCCGATCGTTATGGCGCTCCTGCCTGTCTCCTGGATGCGATTTGCCCTCTCATTGTTGGACTGGCCGCTGCTGGAGGCCGATGCGCCCGGGCTTCGCCCGCACGGCGCGTCCGATTGAAGGTCCATCTGCGACCATTTGGTGTCATGGCAATTCGCCGCACGATGTCACGCGAGGGAATAGATCCCCCACCGTCCGCGGCGTAACCGGACCACCCTGCGGTCTGGCGGCCCCGGAGCAAAAGACGCCGCACAAAGACCCCGAGGCGAGGGGGTGAGGGGGGTGTACGGCCCACCCAAAATTGTCCAGCGGCACTTTGAATCCGCCACCCCGAATACAGCCCAAACACGCACACTCGGGGCGAATTCAATCCGCCACAGGACAGACCGGTCCCAGAACCGCCGCAAAATCCACCGTCACCACCCAACTATCCCGGCAAATTCAAATTCACCACCGGCAAATTCTAACTTGCCGTTGGCAAACCCATCTCAGCGCGCAGCCAGATCCATCCCCGTCACGAGCAAACTCGACCCAGGCCACGCAATCCTCCTGCAGAGGCCGGCATCTTGGCGCTACGACGTCAGTTGGTGACACATGGATTTGGGGGGCCGGGGGGCATGGACGATAGTAGTTTATCGAACCAGCATCAGTCGTCCCGTCTCCACAAAACGGCCCGCTACGATGCGATAGAGGTACAATCCGGAAGCCATTTGGGCCCCGTCCCAGGTAGCCTCATGGCGGCCGGCCTCCATGGGCCCACTGGCAAGGACGGCCACCTGTCTCCCAAGGGCATCGTAAACGGTGATGTCCACTTGCGTCACCTCCGGAAGGTCGAATGGGAGACGCGTCGTCGCTGAAAATGGGTTTGGGTAAGCGCTGAAGAGTGCGAACTCCAGAGGCAGCGTGTCATCTTCGACCCCTACTGTCACCGACGGCTGTAAAACGACTTGGATCGTGTCGGAAGCGGCCTCCAGATCGGTAACGGTAAGCTGCGCGCTGGTCGCGACCGCGGCTTGTGGCGTCGCAAAAACGAATAGCCCGCTGGCCGGGTCGATTGAGGCTTCGCTCGGTCCGAAAGCGAGCGCGTAACGCAAGACGTCGCCGTCGGTCAGGACGTCAGGATCTTCGGCTACGAATATTTGCTGCAACGTCTCGCCCGGGATCACCTCGAGGGTGTCCGGGCGGGTCACAAATCGAGGGACGTCGTTCACGGGAGCGACGTCGAGGAAAAGGGTTTCGAGTGCGGTGGCGCCCACCGGATCGCGGGCTTCCAGCTCAATGGCGATTCCGAACTCGTGGTAGTTGGCGGCCGGAGTGAATGTCACGACCTGACCGGCCAGACTGATCCCGAGTTCAGTGTTGGTTGTTATCGCCGTGAGTTGCAGAATCGCCGTTTCGTGATCGAGGTCACCCACCAAGTTGGCTAGGTCAATCTCCAACTGTCCATCCTCACGCATCACATAACGAGGGAGCGGGGCCCATGCCGGAGCAGCGTTGGAGACCACGATGAAGCTCCAATTCAACGCGAGGCGGTTGGCCGGCTGGGACAGATCGTCTGCGATGAGAGAGACTTCAACCTGGGCGCCCGCGGGCAAGGCTTCGAACAACGCACGGTCCGAGAAGCGAAGACGCAGGGCTGAATCCGGACCTGTGACTACGGGAGTTACTTCAGTCCCCCCTACCGTCAGCGAAAGCGTTGACCTGTCGATGCCGCTTACGGTATCGGCCAATACAACATCTATGACCGCATCATCCAGACTGACGAGAGCTTCCGTCGGGAAACGCTGGAGAACGCGGGGCGGCGCGGAGTCGGAAACGAGTTGGCCGAGAACGGCATCCTCGCTTCGATTACCGGCGGCATCATAACTCCGCACCGAGACTTGGCTCCTTACAGGCAGTGTTGGGACGGTCTGGCGAATCTCAAAAATAGTCGCGGCACTCACCGAAGTGGTTGCCACTACGACCTCGTCCAAGAGGACTTCGACGCCGGTGTCCGGCGGCTTGGCTCCTTCCAACCTCAGAAGAAGTTCGCTCGTTGCGGGCTGCAGCTCTACATCAGATGGAGCCACAAGCTCGATATGCTCGATCGCGAACGTCGTCGTTGTCAGGGTCTCGTTGCCGGCGATGTCTCGCACCAGCAGACCGGCTTCGTACGTGCCGTTGGCCAAGTCGTCCAGCGTTAGAATCTCAAGATCACCCGTACCCGAATCGAAACGGACGTCGACGCTGGTGAGGGCGGAATTCAGGAATAACTCGATCGAAGATGGGTCTGGACCGCTCAGTATGTCACGGATACGGGCCGCGAAAGTTGGTCGTTGCGTCCCGCTCAGTGCACCAGATGTATTGCGGAAGTTGGAGACCTGAGGCGGCTCGATGTCCAGCCTGACGTTCCTGGGATCCGACAATAGGCTCTCGTTGCCTGCGACGTCCACCACCTGGGCCTGGACGACATTTTCGCCCGCGGCGAGTGTCACACCGGGAAGAATCACTTGGCTATCCAGTTGGCCCTGACGCTCGGAGACCATGACACCGTTGACGAGGACTCGGACCGTCACCGTCGAATCGCCAGTGACTTGGTCGCCGCCGACATCGACAGGTACGGCAAGCTCTACCGCGTTCACATAACCCGGCAACGCGGTTGTGGTTGGGGCCTCAGGCGGAGTCCGATCGATGAAGAACTGCCATGTGAGACCACCCCTGAGTCCATTTAGGTCGGCGCCGTCAACAACGATTGTGTTCACACCCTCGACGAGATCCGCACTGACGGACGAAAATGGGATCGCGATACGCTGCGTTGACGAGACTCGGAAAGCCGCCGCCCCCGACGTCACTCCGTTACCGTTGACTTCGATCTGTAGAGAGGAGAAGTCCGGCCCCGCATCGAGATCCGAGAACACGAAGCCAATCTCGTCCGCCGCTACGACCCGCGCCGCGATGCCGCTGGAAGCTCCAGAATCATTGGAGACACTGTTGGGCGATGGGATGGGATTGGATACGAATGGCGGATCGTCGTCCACCACATTTGTGTTGACAACAAAACTCCCCGAGAAGGATTCCGAATTCCCGGCAAGGTCCGCGATTTGTAGGGCCAGGGTATGCGTCCCGTCGGCTAAGGCCACCGCTAGGGTTGCGGCATCGAAACGCACTTCGCCCGCCAGGGCCAGGAACTCATGAGCGACCGTCGTGCCATCTATCGAGAGCACGATGGAGCCCGCATCCAGGCCAGAGCCCGGCGACGGATCACCTACCGCTACCGATATCAGCGGAGTGCTGTTGCTGATTTCCTCAATGGTCGCTGCATCCAGGAATGGGTGAATGGCGGTCGGGCCGACGGTATCGACAGCGAACGACTCCGTAACTGTCGCGGCTTGTGTGCCCAGAAGGTCGGCAGCCGTTGCGCTCAGCTGATGAGAGCCCTGACTGACACCCGCGAGAGTGACCGTGGCCTGCCCGCCACTAAAGGTCACGCCGGAGATGGCTACATCGTCCAGCTTGAGTAGAATGGACGCCGGATCGACACCTGCACCGCTGTCGCTGATATCGACCGACACCGTGGGGGCGGTAGTCGCCACCAGGCCCGTCGGACCCGTGATTGAGATGGCGGGCGGCGTGGAGTCCCGGGTGATGGACCGTGAGACCGGTGTGGCGCTATTTCCGGCAGCGTCGGTACCAGTTACCACCAGCGTCTGAATTCCGGGTGATAGCGGAACGCCAGAAAACAGGAATGCGCCCTGGGCACCAGCAGTGGCTGACCCTTCAGGCTGACCTCCAACCAAGAGCTCCAGCATGAGGCCGGGTTCTGTCGTTCCCCCCAGGTCAATCGAGGACGCCGCGGTAAGCGCCGGCGTTGCGGCCAGAACGATCGATTGAACCTGCGTCTTGGTACTGAACGCAATCGATGCGGAGGTGCTGAGCTGGGCCGCGTCCGTGGCTCGCAAGAAAACGGTGTGCGCCCCGTCAGCAATAGGCGCGCTCGGTGTGAAAGTCAGAGAGCCGTTCGCCGCAAGCGTGAATCCCGTCTCCTCGGTTCCGTCGAACTTGAACAGAATCTGCGAGGCGTTTAGAGGACCACCATTGTCCGTGACAGATGCAGTGACTGTTGGCTGACTCGTGGCAAGAAGTGAATTGGGCAGGGGTAGCTGGAAGGTGACAGCGGGAGGCGTTGTGTCGGTTGGGGCTGCCACGGTTATCGAAACGCTGAGAAGACCAGTCTCCGTATTGTCCGACACGGCAAACGCGGGAGTAAAGGTGCCGGCATCGCTCGCGGTCGTCGGCCACGTGAATGACGCCGTGCCATCACCATTGTCCGTAAACTGTGATGTGCCAGCCGGAATCCCGCCCAGGCTGCTGACCGATATCGTGATGGCGTCACCGTCGGGGTCTGTTGCGACGAGCGAAAGGCTTGCTGTAGCGCCCGTGACGACAGAAACAGGGCTGACCTGGGTGAAGAAGGGCGCGCGATTCGTTACGACTGCAGGTATCGCAACCGTAACCAACATCTCGGCCGCGGCCTGCAACGGTGCTGAAACAACAAACGGCGCGGCGGTGGGATTCCACGCCCCGCCGCCCGAGAAACGGACCTAATCACCGCGCATGAGCGCGATCAGCTCCGCCGGATCGGGAATACTGGCCCCACTATCGGCCTCGGAGAGGATCCCTTCGGCCAACGCGCGCTTCTCGTGGTGCATCTCAATGATTCGCTCCTCCAGCGTGGCCTCCCGCACCAGGCGGTACGCCGTCACCGGCCGCGCCTGCCCGATCCGGTGCGCCCGTCCCATGGCCTGATCTTCCGCGGCCGGATTCCACCACGGGTCCGTGATGACCACGTAGTCGGCCGCGGTGAGGTTCAGCCCGAAACCGCCTGCCTTCAGGCTGATCAAGAAGAGTTCGGCCGATCCCCCCTGAAAGGCGGCCACGCGCCGGGTCCTTTCGGCGGACGGTGTGGAGCCGTCCAGGTACTCGTATCGGATTCCGGCTTCCTTGAGCGGCTCCGCCAAGAGCTTGAGGAAATCGACGAACTGGCTGAAAACAAGGGCCTTGTGACCGTTCGCAACGAGTTCCGCGGCCAACTCGCCAAAGGCCTGCACCTTAGCGCCCCGATCCGGGTAGGTGGGCGTTACCAGGCGCGGATCGCAGGCTGCGCGGCGCAGTTTCATGAGGAGAGAAAGAATGTGGAATCGCCCCCCTCCTGCTTCCCCGCCGGCGGCCACCCGCTCGGCCTCGGCCACGGCCTCTCGCCTGATGGCCTCGTAGTGCGCCGCCTCCGCCGGATCGGCGGACACGCTCAGCATCAGTTCCGTGCGTGGAGGCAGATCGTGCAGCACCTCCGCCTTGGTACGACGCAGCACAAAAGGCGCGATGAGCCGCTTCAGCCTTCGCTGGGCCTCCCGGTCCTGATCGCGTTCGATGGGCACGCCAAACCGCTTGCTGAAGACGCGGGCGGTGGCCAGCAGCCCCGGATTGCAGAACTTCATGATGGACCAGAGCTCGGATAGCCGGTTCTCGATGGGCGTACCCGATAGCGCCATCCGAAATCCGGCCTCGAGGCCAAAGAGGGCCTTCGAACGCTTGGCAGCCGGGTTCTTCACGGCCTGCGCCTCGTCGGCCACGAGCGTCGTCCACGAGCGTGTGCCCAACAGATCCTTCTCCTGCAACATCATGGTGTAGGACAGCACGACCACGTCCCCGGGCCCCGCATCCTCGACACATTTATTCCTGTCCGATGTGCTGAAATCGATGGGTTCGAGGCTGGGGGAAAAACGCCGCATCTCCGCCAACCAATTGCCGCACACCGAGGTCGGGGCCACGACCAGTGCCGGTCCATCGGCCGCCCGGCTGAGCATGACCCCCAGAGCCTGTATGGTCTTGCCGAGTCCCATGTCGTCTGCGAGGCACGCCCCGAATCCGGCCTTGGCCAGACGCATCGCCCAGACGAATCCGTCTTCCTGGTAGGGTCGGAGCGGCGTCAGGAGGGTCGCCGGCACGGCCGGGACCCACTCTCGCGCCTCGCGGAGCCGCTTTACGCGTGCTGCGAAGGCGCGGTCCCACTTGGCATCTGTGCCTTGCAGCAGTTCCTCCAGCCAAGCCGCAGCGGCCTGGGGAACCGCCGCACCGTCGCCCCGGGCCTCCGCGATCGAGACCAATTCTACGGCGCGTTCATGCAATTCACGGGAGAGGGCGGCGTAGACCCCATCACCCATCGGAATGAACCGGCTCTTCCCGCCACCAGCCTCCAGGAGGGCCGCAAACGTCAGGACCAGGCCTTCGGAGACGGCGATCTCTCCGTCCAGTTGGAACCAGTCCTTCTTGGTGGTTATGCGCGCTGTGACCTGCGCGTGGCCCACCGGGATGACATGCACGGGCTTTCCGCGCGGCCAGTCCAGGGCCGAGATTCCCGAGATGGGGGGCAATAATTCCAGGAGCGCGAGGGCCAGCTCGGGATCCTCAACGGTCCACTCCAGCACAGGATCGTCCGCGGCAGGCGGAGGGAGGAATCCGACGGCGCGAGTCACCTCATCCACATGGCGGCGCTCGGCGGCCAGGTCCCGCTCGGTGCCCAGCTGCTGATCCTCCACGGTGGCCATGAGGCGTGTTCGACCGAGGCCCGGGGTCAGGCGAGGCCCTTCCGGGCCCAGGGGAGCCGCCACCAGGCGGAACATCAGGCCGTCGCCCATTGGGGAGAGCTCGGCACGGAGGCGGGACTCGGTGTCCACCTGCTGCGCAGGTACGACGTGGTCGGACTGTATTTGGAAGTGCTTCGAGAGGGCCTGGAGCGTGGTCTGCAGTTCCTCTTCCTGGTCATGGGGTACCGATAACGCGCCCTCCAGAAGCTTGGCCACCCGGCGCTGGGCGGGGGTGAATTCCACGATCCGGATTCGCGAGTCTGACTCGCGCTGGACCGCGAGGAACCGCAACGCTTCCTGCTCTTTGCGCTCCTCCTGAGTGGTCTTGTTATAGTAATCGTACTCGTATTCCAGGTCCTCGGAATCCGGTTCCGGCTCCATGATGAGTTCGAACCCCCAGTCCCTGCGCACCACGTCAAGGCTCGCCGCGCCGCGGACCACCTCCACCAGACGCGAAGGGTCCTCCGCGAGGAAGACGCGCGGGTGACCGATCAGTTCGACAGCGGCCGCCGCAATGTCCATACGGTATCTGGACGTGTAACCCGGCTCCTTTCTGAGGGCCCGGGCCACGCCGGCGTCCTCCGGCTCCAGGCCCGTGGCCCGAACCAACCGGCTGAGGGGTATCTTCTTCGGCTTGAGCCAACCCCTCTTCCCTCTCGTCTGCTCCATCGGCGTGATCGCCTCGATCTGGTCCCAATCATCCAGCGTGATGCTCCAGATCAGACGCATCTTGCCTGTCTTTTTGGCCGATGGGCCGCTTCCGTCGCCCGAGACTGCCCGGAGCGCACCCAGAACGGTGCGCCAGTGCTCGTCTTCGCCGCGGGCGAAGAAGCCCGGCGGCGGCGCGGCCCCGTTGTAGACCTCCTCGCAGGTCTGAACCAGCTCGGCAAGCCAGGTGAAGCCCAGCGCGGCCAAGCGGCCCACCAGATCCTCTGTGGATGGGCCCATGTCTGCCGCGGCCAACCCGGCAAAGGTCTGCCGCCCCAGCCACACGCGAAGGACGCAGCTCCAGAGGCCATCGAGGCCCGTAGCCCCGGAGACGGCGCCCCGGTGAAAGGCGTCCGGGTCGGCCTGCTCCCGACCCATCCGGATGTCCACCGCCCGCACCCACAGATGCCAGCCCAATATGTAGGTGGGCTTGCGCGTCCCCGACTCGGCCACGGCGAACTTGCGGGCCTTCTCCAGGTGTTTGGGCGTGTTCTGGGCCAGGAGGGAAAGCACATAGAGCCATGACAGCGACGGATCCATCACCCTCGTCCGAGTCTCGTAGAAGGCCCGCTTCTGCTTCAGGGCCAGCTCGAACGACTTCTGAGCCTTGGCCCACTCGCCGTCCTGAGCGTGGATACCCGCCCGGATTGCTTCTCCCAGCCCCTCCTTCACATCAAGATAATCGTCGTCTTCTTCATCCCGCGTATAGTCCTCCACCTCCAGTAGGGACGCCAGATGCACGGCCTGGACACGCTTTCCCTGGAGCAGCAGGATCTCCGCCACCCTCTCGCAGACCGCCTGCGAGAACTCGAATGGATCCTCCTCGCACGCCGCCACGGTCCATGTGAAGAGCTCCAGCCGTGTGACGTCGAAACTGGTTGTGGCCCCGCGGAGCACATCCAGGAGTATGTGCCGCCGGAAGTCGGGCGCGATCCTCATGAAAAGGTCGGGCGCAAAGGCCTCCAGACAGGCCCGCTGGCATATGTGGTCCCAGCTCAGGTATTGATTGATCGGGGTCAGCATCCGAGCGATGTCTTCGTCGGAGGCTCCGCCGAGTAGTTCCAGACGCACCACGGCCACCGTGGCCTGCCAATCGTCGAGTGGCCATCGCCACGGGTCGCGGAGGGCGTCCGCCTCTACCTTGAAGGCCTCGCACAGCGCAGCCAACAGCTTCGATTTTGAGTGGACCTCCAGAATCTCGCGGTACATCAGAATCCGGGCCTCATCGGTCAACTCATGCGGCGCCCCCAGCCGTTCATCCCAAGGCCGCATCCAGCCGTGCTCCCGAAGCGCCGTGATTGCCTGCTTGACCCTTGTCCGGTCGAACCGGGCGCCGCCGGAGGTCTTCCAGCCGGCCGCCCCCAGCACATCCACTACGCGCGCCTGGCCTGCAGGCGCCCAGAGGAGCGCCATGGCGCGCGCCACCTGCAAGGCGTCCGGTCCTGGATCGGCGGGAAAAGGCATCATTGATTCCGTTTGAACTGGTGTCAAAGTATGTCCTCCCACGGTAGCTGCCACCCGCGCCGCGCCCGTCGACCGCGTCGACTGACCAATAGAGCCCACATCCGCCACTATGTGCATAACTCCTGGGCTTGCCAGCGGCACCGCCGCCTCGGATTAGATATTTTTCCCGGTCAAGGGTGGCCGGAAATTGAGCCCATCAGACTAGAATCGCACCAATAGTGGAAGAACCGGAAAATGGTCAGACCTCGCCCGCGCAGCTAACCATGTTTCTCGGCGCGGAATTGGGGGATGGTCCCCAGACTTTGGTCTTGCCGACCAGCGCGACGACGATAGACCACCCCCCGGGCGGGGACGTACGACTGCTGTTTCGCCTTCATCTCTTCGAGGACGGGTGGAGTCTGTATCCCCAAATCCGTCACTTGTCGGCCAAAGGAGTAGTCGGCAACAGGGTGCCCGGTGCCTTCACCGTGAACCTGGCGCGGCTCTGTGGCGCGCAGGCGGAGAGAAACGCGCTGGGCTTCATGCAGCACAGTCAAAAGGAGATAGGGTCTCCGGGTTTCAGAAGAGAGTATCGTTTTGCGGATCGAGCGCCGGCCGGATACGTGTTCAAGCAGCTTCGGGGTGCCGATATCTATTCGGACGCGGATTTTCGGGGTTGTTACCAGCGGCATCCGGAGCCGGTCACGTTCCGGCTCCATGTGCTAGTAGAAGGCGAAAATCGATTCGGACTGCATCTCGTTCTGGCCGACCGCCGAGGCCTGGAGGTTGGCATTGACGCTTCGGCGCGCGTGCTGACGATCGACGCAGGCGTCGCCTTCGTGCACGCCGCAGGAATGCTTCACGAGGCCGCGAATTGTCCACCTGCAGCGCTACTCGACGTGTTTCTGGCGGGCGACACGCCATCGGGACTCCCGTTCGGCGCCGTCATGCGGTGGCTCGATCGGCTGCCGCCGGGGCTGGCGGAGGGAGTAGCCCGCGACCTGTCCGGGGCGGTCGAACCCGAGATCATCCGTGAGTTCAAGGGTTGTCGGCTGCGCCTGTTGGAATCAACCAGTGGCCGACTGGAAGCGCGGTGCCTGTTCACCTACGGAACGAACGATATAGAGGTACCTGCGCTTCCGGCCGTTCGAACGAAACTCCTGCGGCATGAGGACGCCCTCTATCGCGTCGAACGGGACGCCGTGAAGGAGAAGCCTTATTTGGACGCCGTTCTGGGAGCCGACCTGCATCCGCTGGGAGACGCATGGCGGCTTCCCTCGGATGTCGATCCTGTCCGGTTTCTGCTGCACGATCTCGCGCGCCTTGAGGAGCGCGGAATCGAGATTGTGGGTCTCGAGACACTCCGGCGGTTCAGGATCCGTCGAATCAAGCCGAGCGTCCGTGTCACCGTGGAGTCTGGCATGGACTGGTTCGATCTTCGTGTGATCCTGGATTTCGACGGCGTTCGGGCCAACTGGAAAGAAATTGTGGACGCCATCGGGAGGAACGCGGAGTATGTCTCCCTCCAGGATGGCAGCCTGGCGCCCCTCGACGAGTCGCTGCGACAGGCGCTAGGATTCCTGGTCGGAACTGCTCGCGAGGGCCCTCGCCCGGATACCTACCGGCTGAATCACGCGCAATTACTAGCGGCCGATGACATCATTCGGCTGAGTGATCAAAGGCAGACCGATGAGGCGTTCGAGGCCTCTCTTGAGCGGCTCCGATCTTTCGCCGGACTCGAGCGGACACCACCCGCACCGCAACTGAGGACCCGGTTGCGGCCCTATCAACAGACGGGATTGGATTGGCTGAGATTCCTTGCCGCGTATGGATTCGGCGGCATCCTGGCCGACGACATGGGCCTGGGGAAGACCGTCCAGATGCTGGCCTTGCTGCAACTGCAGAAGAACTCCGCGTCAGGGACTCACCTGATTGTCGCGCCCACCTCGCTGGTCTACAACTGGCAGCGCGAAGTCGAGCGCTTCACCCCAAACCTGTCCGTGCTGGACTACACCGGAGCGGGGCGCGACGGTGATCCTGGCGCGCTTCGGAGTCACGATCTGGTGCTGACCAGCTACGCGATCCTGCGCCGAGACGCGATCATCCTGGCCCAGGTTGAATTCGATTTCGTGGTGCTGGACGAATCGCAAAACATCAAGAACCCCCAGTCGCTGACCTTCAAGGCGGCCATGTCGCTCCGTGCCAGGCACCGCCTCTGCCTGACCGGAACGCCGATCGAGAACAGCACCACAGAGCTCTGGTCGCAGATGCATTTCGCGAACCCCGGGGGGCTCGGATCCCTGAGCGACTTCAAGGAACGTTTCGTGGCGCCCATCGAAAAGGAGGGTGATCCGGTAGCCGCTGAGCGCCTGAGGCGGATCACCGCCCCATTCATTTTGCGACGCCGCAAGGCAGACGTCGCACCAGATCTCCCGCCGAAGATCGAGCAGGTGGTCTATTGCGAAATGGAAGAGGAACAGAAAACGCTGTATGAGCAGTGGCGGGATTACTACCGCGCTCATCTGCTGGATTCGATCCACGCGGACGGCCTGGAAAAATCGCGCATGAAAGTACTGGCGGGCCTCGTGAAGCTGAGGCAGATCAGCAACCACCCCCGCCTCGTCGAACCGGCCTACGAAGGCTCATCCGGCAAACTTGAATACCTCCTCGAGACGCTCGAGGAATTGAGGAAAGAGGGCCACAAGGTCCTCGTCTTTTCACAGTTCGTGAAGATGCTGGAGGTGATCCGCTTGGAGTTGGACCGGCAGGACGTGCGTTACGCATATCTGGATGGGCAGACGCGGGATCGGCCGGATGTCGTCGACACCTTCCAGAACGACCCGAACGTCTGGCACTTCCTGATATCGCTTCGAGCCGGCGGCGTCGGACTGAACCTGACGGCGGCCGATCACGTGGTAATAGTGGATCCCTGGTGGAACCCGGCGGTCGAGATGCAGGCCATTGATCGCACACACCGCATTGGTCAACAGCGAAAGGTCTTCGCGCAAAAGCTAATCACCCGGGGAACGGTCGAAGAGAAAATCCTCGAATTGCAGGAACGCAAGAGACAATTGGCCGAGAACGTCATCGCAACTGACGAGAGCTTCATGAAGACGCTGTCTATTGATGACATCGAGGCGTTTTTCGGGAAGGCGGCCGGCACTTGACAGAACTCGACGGCACGGAGATCAGATATTGAAAGCTTCCCGGCGCGATTGATCATTCTCCGCTTGCTTGCGGTCGTGAGCTGGTCTGCCATAGCCTTGCTCGGCTGCCCACCAAACTTCACGAGGGCATCGCTTGGGTAGACCCGCGCGGTCTGGGTAGTCAGGGGGACGACCTGGAGGCGGTTGAGGGGACGAGGGCGGTCTTGCCGCGGTCTACCAGCCGCGGTGCTAACTTCGCTAGAATCTTTCGCCGCCACATGTCCAGTATCGAGAATCGTTATTTAGACTCCGCGGCACGACTCAGAGCCAAGCACGTAGCGGATGACAGATCTCCACCTTTCCCATTATCACATTGAAGCCGAGCTTGGCCGCGGCGGCATGGGGGTCGTGTATAAGGCACTCGACACGACGCTGGATCGAATCGTCGCGCTGAAGGTCCTGCCCGCCGCCGCATTGTCCAGCGACGATGACCGGGCTCGATTCTTCCGGGAGGCAAAGGCAGCGGCCAGGCTACATCATCCGAACATTGCGACCGTCTTCCAGATCGACGAGGCCGCACCGCATACGGCCGGAGAAGAACCCACTCCCGGCGCTGAGAAGCGACTCTTCATTGCCATGGAGTTCGTGGAAGGGCGGCCGCTCCGAGAGCTTACCCTGGAGGCACCGCTGAACCTTGAGCAGGTAGTGTCCATCGCATCGGAGATAGCCGAGGCGCTGAAGGCGGCTCACGAAAAGGAAATCGTGCACCGAGATATCAAGTCGGCCAATGTGATGCTGACATCGGACGGCGTGGCCAAGGTCCTGGACTTCGGCCTGGCCAAGACCAATGAGTCGACCATGCTGACCAAAATGGGCTCGACGCTTGGCACGGTGGCCTACATGAGTCCCGAGCAGGCCAGAGGAGAGGTTGTGGATTCGAGGACCGACCTCTACTCCCTGGGCGTCGTGATGTACGAAATGATCGCGGGTCGACTTCCGTTCGAGGCTGGGTACGAGCAAGCCGTCGTTTACTCGATTCTGAACGAGGACCCGGAGCCCCTGACCTCGATGCGCACGGGGGTTCCGATGGCGCTGGAGGACATCGTTGCCAAGTGTTTGGCCAAGGACAGGGAATACCGTTACCCGACGGCGAATGCGCTCCTGGTGGACCTGAAGCGGGTCGATGTGACGAGTTCGTCTCGTTCTTCGCGTGTGGTTGGCCGTCCGACCGGAGGCGCTCGTCCCGGCGGATTGATCCACTCGCCCGCTGCTCGGGGAATGTGGCCTCTCATCGCTGCGATGGGGGTATTTCTGGGACTTGTCGCAGGACTGGCGGTGGGCAGGAATATGACGTCGACCGAGTCTCTCCCGCTCGAAAAGCTGACGCTTCACATAGAAGGTGTCCGGGGCCTGTCGTCGCCCTCGGTGGCCCCGGACGGACGGTATCTGGTCTTTTCGGGTGTGGACACTGCCGGTTGGTCGGGGCTGTTTCTGTACGACGTTCGGGAGGGTGAGACAGAACGGATCGACCGGACTGAAGGTGGGTTTTATCCTTGGGTATCGCCTTCGGGAGACCGGATCGCGTACTCGGTTGTCTCGGGAACCGCCGGCCGTCCGAACGGACTGTATGTCGTTGACGTCCCGTCGGGCGCTCCACGACTCCTGATGGAGAATGCTTTCGCAGGCTATTGGGAGGATGAGGACCACATTGTTTTTGATTTGGACGGCGAAGTCATGCGCATTGAGCTGTCCACCGATGTAGTGGAGCTCGTCTCCACGGCGGACTCCGACGATTATATCATCTTTCCAGGGCCGGTCATTCCGGGAACTCGGATGATGTTGGCCAACCTGCAGACCGAGGGTGCCCTGGACAACGACCCGCGACTCTTGACAATCGACCTCCTGACTGGCCGTCAGACCATGGGCGATCGAGGGATCATCAATCCTCAGCCCTTCCCGGGTGGGCTGGTACTTTATCAGTATGCGGATGATTTCGGGCCCCTGGTTGCCCGTCGGTTCAGCGCTTCGACCACCACATTCATCGGAGCACCCGTGGATGTGGTACCGACTATGTTTTTTGGCACCTGGCAGGCTGGGGCCGACGGGAGTCTGTTAATGGCACCAGACATGGCCCGAGAGCTCACGAGGCCCCAGCAGTTCTTTCTCGTGGACCTCGAGACGAAAACCGTGGCCCGTTTCCCGCTGCCCGATGTCCGGGAGCGCGAAATCGAATACATCTCCCTCTCCCCGGACGGTCGCACCGCCTTACTGAGTTCGGCCTCCAATCGGTCGGGTCTAGCGTACGTGATGCGATTGGAACCGGAGACCGGAGTGACATCACAAGAGACGGTGGAGATGGAGATGGCGGATCCATCCTGGAGCAGTGACGGGCGCCATTTCTACGCCTCGTACCACATCGAAAACGAGAAAGGCGAGGAGGGCGAGATCCTTGGACGTCAGAACCTCACCGGAGACGGCCGGGTCGATACGATTTCCGTTTGGATGGAGAGCATCGGCGAAGCCGCCGATACTCCGTACGGCCTGGTTGTCTCGGCCACATTAGGGGACGGGAGACAATCTGTCGGCATACTGAGCTTCGACACCGGCGAATTCGAACCCTTCACCGACTTCACGGGCCAGAATGCGTCTCCCGCCGTTTCACCAGGCGGGGAGTTCGTTGCCTATCTCAAGGCCACCGGAAATTCGTGGCGAATCGCTGTTCGCACGATGAGAACGGGAGAGGAGACCGTCCTCCTCATCGATTCAGACAATCTGCAGTGGTCCCCGGAGGGAGATTTCCTCTACTACTTTGTGCGCGAGAGGCTGTACCGGTTGCCGGTGAGTATCGACGGCACTTTTCAAACGCGCGGGGAACCCGAGTCCGTTCTGAGTTCTCCTGACGGAAGTCTGTATGTCATCGGTGCTGACGCGGTGGTGATGTTGATTTCGCCCAATGTTTCGTTCGAGCAGGAAACCGAGCCGTACTCGCGATTGCTCTGGTGGAAGAACTACGCAGCAGAATTGGATCGAATACTCCCGCGGGAATGACCTTGAGGACATCAGCTTCCCAGCTCTCATCCCGATCCGGCCGTACGTCCAGCGCGAGACGATCGGCGTCACCAGGGCCGGCGGACTGGGCCTCATGCGCGGGGATTCACTCCTCCGCAGACGGGCTCAGTGCACTCCAAACATCGCGCCAGGACACGAACTGCACGCCCTGGCGCTTGAAGGAATCACCGCCTCCATATACCAGATAAGGATCACCGGATCGAGCACCTGCGAGCCGGCACCACCACGTGAGTCCCCTCGTGAAGTCAGATGCCAGCGTCTGCCCAGACTTCACCTCGACCGGTGTCAAAACGTCCCCATTCTCGATCAGGATATCGACCTCATGCCCAGATCGGTCCCGCCAGAAGTAGACGCTGTCCGGTTTGCCCCGATGAAGTCGCGCTTTGAGGAGCTCCGAGACCACCCAGGTCTCGAACAACGGGCCGCGAAGCGGATGCGTGTCCAATTGGCCGGACTTTTGGATTCCCAGTAGCCGGCAGGCCAGACCTGTGTCCAGGAAATAGAGCTTCGGCGTCTTGACCAGGCGTTTGTTGAAATTGCTGTGGTGAGGAGGTACCAGTCGGACGAGGTACCCGGCCTCGAGGAGGGAAATCCACCCACGGGCCGTAGTGTGAGAAACCGCGGCATCCGAAGCGAGGCTTGAAAGATTCAGTAACTGCCCCGTTCGACCGGCACAAAGTGCGACAAACCTTCTGAAAGTAGAGGCGTCGCGAACGTTGATAATTTGACGGACATCGCGTTCGATGTAGGTCTGGATATAGTTGCCATACCACGTTGTCGCATCCAGACCTCGATCGTGAATCGGGGGGTACAGTCCATCGAAAAGGAGATCCATCAAATGCCGGGGAGCGGACTTTGCCCTTTCAAGCTCGCCGTAGCTGAACGGCAATAGAGTTAGCAACGCCACTCGCCCAGCCAGACTCTGCGTCACCCCGGCCAAGAAAGCAAATTGCTGTGATCCCGTGAGCACATACCTCCCGGCTCTCGGGTCCTGGTCCACTCTCGTCTGGAGGTACGAAAAAAGCGTCGGAACACGCTGGACCTCGTCGAAAATGGCCCCTTCGGGGAACCGGGCCAGGAATCCCCTCGGATCCGAGGTGGCGAACTCCCGCTCGTCCAGATCCTCGAGGGAGACGTACGCCTTGTCCGGGAATACATGCCTTGCCAAGGTGGTCTTTCCAGACTGCCTGGGCCCGGTGATTGCGATGACCGGATATTGCGACGCCAGGTCTCTGGCGGTGGCCTCTAGTGTCCTGGTAATGTGCATGGTGACGGCCGGCTACGCCTGGAGTTTGCAGGCCGGCACCGCTAATTGCAAGTTATAGTTTCAATTGGCGAGACCGTGCGTGGTTCCGCAGAATCGCGATTTCCGGTCCGCCTCCTAGTTTCGAGCTGCGTAGGCATCGCCTTCCTCCGGTTTCAGAGCGAGGGCCCGCTCGTAAGCCTGAATGGTTCGGGTTTCCTGCGCTAGGCGGCAATCTCCACGTACGCGGATGCGCTGGAAGGCTTGGGCAACGGTAGTCCATCCAGTCTCATGCCCTCCAGAT
>CAYXSE010000061.1:0-4003 GCA_964466675.1 uncultured Rhodothermales bacterium
CAGCGCTGAGCCGCCTGAGCCACGAACATGGCCCAAGAACGTCTCCTGTGTTGCATGACGACGCCAGGATCGATGTGACCGAAGTCCGGGGACAACCCGGCCTCGAAGGGTCTTTCCCTGAGGAGGCGACCGCAAAACGCGTGGACCGTACCGATGAAGACGTGCTCTAGTTGACGCTCCGCCTCGGCAAGTCGCGCGAGCTCAGTTTCCCAGGGCTCACGGCCTACCTCAGCCGTCTCCTCGATGTGCAATCGGGTGGCTTGCTTGCGCTCGCGGATTGACTCGGAGAAGCGAACCCGCAACTCCCCCGCTGCCTTGATCGTGAACGTAATGGCCGCGATTCGCTTGGCCGGTACTCCGCTCCGAACGAGCGCTACCATGCGGTCCACGAGCGACCGGGTTTTCCCGCTTCCCGCGCCGGCTCGGACCACAAGATTCCGGGTCAGCATGATGTCCTGGTCGGCAGATACCGGGCTCTTAAAGCCGTCCTCACCCCGGATGATGCGCCGGAAGGATTCGTCGGGTGGTAGCGCGTGTGTCACTAGCTTCATCGTCGACGGCTCAAGTACTTTTTCGCGTAAGGCCAGTCTTCCACGAGTGCGGTGTTGGATGAAGGCGCACCGGTTGGCGCGTTAGAGTCCTGGGTACCGACGGCCGCTTCCTCATCGACAAGCGCATCCAGTTTGTCCCGGATCTCGTCTCGCCGCTCATAGAGATCGCCACAAACTCTCTTGAAATCACACCATTTGCAGTGTTTTCCCGGATCCACAGAAGCCGGAAACTCTCCGCGTTTTGCCAGTCCGAGCAGCCCGCTCAAGAGATCGCCGACTTCTTCCCGACCGAGTGGCTGGCTGTACGCAGTTTGCCCCGCCGCATCTCCCGAGACGAACAGGTATCCCGACTCGTCCACCCGCTCCCCGCGCAGTTCCTCGTAGGCGTACGCGTATAGGACCCACTGCAACCGTTTGCCGTCGTCCAGAAGCCGGTTCTCTTCATAGTCATCCGACCTGCCCGTCTTGTAGTCCGTGACCGTGAGGCCGCGCTCCGTGCGCTCGACCACATCGATACGACCTCGAAGCGAGATCGTGCAATCGCCGAGGACCAACGGGAAATCGCCGATGTGATCGTGTTCCTGCTGGACACGCCATGGAGTCTGGCCGAATCCCAGCTCGGCCGTTATGACCTCACGCTCTAAAGACGTGACCACCTGAGCAATCCGTGCCAGGTCCCGAACCTTGCTTCGCCAGACGAACTCGTTCGGAGCCTCATTGGCCCGGCGAAATCTCTTGAACTCTTCCTCGAGCAGTTCCTGCAGGCGGCCAGTATCCCCGGAGTTCGCCTGGTTGGCGATCAGTTCTTGGTTGAAGCGGCTGAGGGCCTCATGAACATGATAGCCGTTCTCCAGGGCCGACATCCATTCACCGGGGCGCCGCTCTTCCAGTTTGGGTACACCAAGGACCCGCGCCTGGAAATACTGAAACGGACAAGTGGCCAATACCTGAAGCCTCGACGGCGAGAGGGGCTGGTTCAGAGCCTCTTCAACCAGGTGCCTGCGCCCCACGAAAGCGTCATGACCGGAAAATGCCGGGGCGCGCCTTTCCGCAGCGGCTGCCCGCCCTCGAGCGGCGGAGGGAAACCTGGTTTCCAACAGCTGGCGTCCGAGTTCTGAACCCCGGTACTCCAGAATCACCCGGGTTATCCCGTCCGCCTGCGCGACCCGCGATGTACGAGCCTTTCCAAATCGTGATTCCAGCTCGATGAATGCCGAAGCCGGACCCGCCTTGGAATCATCGGCCAGGCGACCTTCGGCAACTACCACGCAGACCGAGGCCGAGGCCCGACCGATAGCACGATCCATGGCAAGCCGCCTCCTTTCCACGCGCTCCTCCGATGTGAGGGGGCCCGAGAGGCGGTCCCATGCGAGGCAGAAATCGTCAGGCAGAAACACGTCCTCTACGGGCGACGGGAGGAAGTTTGCGCTGTCTAGCCCCACCACAAACAGGTGGTCGCGACCCGTAAGGCCGGCCGAATCCAGCGGCGTAATGTGCAACATTCCAGGCGCATCCAGCCGGGCGTGAACGATGATATTCTGCAGCCACTCGCTGAACCGGGCTACGATATGCTCGGAGTCGTGCTCCGAGTCAGGCCCATCCTCGATCTCGACCAGGCGCGAAATGAACTCGGCCTGACCCTTTGCAGCAGCCGATTCCGCGTCCTCCGCGCGGCGCACGAACGACTCCACGAACCGTCTGAGGCGAGCGGCAAAAGCACGAATTGACTCACGAGGACCGGGCACGAGATCGAAAAAACGATCCACAGCCCGCTCGGCTTCCCTGAGTCGCTTGACACGGATTCGGGTGCTCCTCTCGCGATCCGTGTCCCTGGCCTGCTCCAGTTCCGCCTCCGCAAGCTTCCGAAGCCCCAGGAACGCTCGGCGATAGGCCTTGTGCGTGCCGGTTACGTGAACCTTGGTCAGGTTGGCCACAACAGCGTGGACCGAGACTGAATCCGGCAATTTGACGAACCCACTCCTGAGCAAACGAATCAGCTTCGAGCTGTCCTGGTCATGGGACAACCACTGCAGGAACAGCCTTGCGGCTTGGCCGACGGGGAGATCCGACAACGGAGTGCCTGCTGCGCTTGTCGCCGGCAGATTGCGCCCCGAGGTCTCACCAAGAAGAAGCGGTAGATAGGGCGTATGCCTCGGATACGCCACTTCGACCGAATCCAACGGAAGGCCACGGCGCTCGATTTCTTCCAGGACGAAACGCGCCTCATCTTCCACCGAAGGGACGCGCACAAGATCCATTTCGGGGTCCCCTGACCGCGAGACGCGTTTGACGACGGGCCACTCCGGCAGTGCGCGAGCGGCCGTGCCGGAGGGCGCATCCCCGCCATGGCTGCCGATAGAGTCGATCAGAAACTCCCGCTCGGAGCGATGCCCGAAAGCCTGCAGGAAGGTCCGGCCGGCCTCCGACACCGGAGTTTCCTGAAGGACGGCCACAAACTCGGCAGCGGGAACCCGAGACAAGGCCATTTCCGCCCTCACAAAACGCTCGGTCTCATCGGTCACACCGCTCTTGTACAACCACTTCTCATAGGTTGACAGGACCTCGGAAACTTCCTTTGCCAGGTGCCGAGGCAAGCCAGACTTGTAGTCCTCGGGTGATACTCCGGAGACGCGCATCTCTCGAATGCTGCGGGACAACCTGGCCCCGGACCAACCCAGCGCCTTGAGTCGGCGAAAGTCCATGCCGGCCAGGATCGCGTCCAAGGCCATAACTTGACTCAGCTCCGGAAGGCGAAGCAGTGCCCGGTCTGGGAACGCTTGTTCCAAAACCCAGGCGGCCAATTCAGCCGGCGTATAGGTGTGCACACCGAGGGTAGAGAGACCCGAGCGAGCCCAAGCTGTGACCACTTTTCGCCCTGCCTGAGCCGACGGAACAACCAGAATCCGGGGTCCACCTGAAGGACCGGGCGTGAGGAGTTCTTGTAGCGTTTGCGAGACGTGTTCCAGCGGCGGAGGGGGGTGTGCTAACGGTAAGCTACGCCATGGCTGTGCCAGCGAAGTGTCACAGGGCAAACTGCACGTCGAAGATCTCATTCAGTCCCCGCGGCGCTAGTCGGTTTGGCTAGAAACGAGTTCCCCCTCGGCATGGCGCTGACGGAGGAGCTTTTTGTCGAACTTGCCGACACTGGTCTTTGGAATTTGGTCAAGGAAGGCAAATTGGTCGGGCAACCAAAACTTGGGGAAGTCTGGCGCCAGGAATTCTCGGAGGGCATCCTCGCTGACGGATGAGTCGTCGGCTCTCACCACCACGGCCATCGGGCGCTCGGACCACCTTGTGTCGGGAATAGCAATCACAGCGGCCTCGACCACGTCATCGTGTGCCATCAGTGCATTTTCCAGGGCGACACTGGATATCCATTCTCCACCACTCTTGATCAGATCCTTGGTCCGGTCGGTCAGCGTCATGACTCCGTCCGAGGATACGAGAGCGAC
>CAYXSE010000061.1:4018-16648 GCA_964466675.1 uncultured Rhodothermales bacterium
GCGACATCTCCGGTACGGAACCAGCCGTCCTCCGTGAAATGCTCCGGGTCTCGCTCGAGGCCGAAATACGCCTTGACGACCCATGGACCTCGCACTTGGAGCTCGCCCATCTGCTTGCCGTCCCAGGGAAGCTCCTTGCCCTCATCGTCCATGATTCGAATTTCGATCCCGAAGATCGGATAACCCTGCCGCGCCTTCGCATCCCACTTTTCTTCCTGAGAGAGGTCCATGTGGCTTCCCAGGAGCCGGGAGACGGTTCCGACCGGCGAAGTCTCCGTCATTCCCCAGGCGTGAATCACGTCCATCCCGAGGTCTCGCTCGAAGCCTTCAATGAGTTTCTTGGGCATGGCGGCCCCACCGACTACGACGCAGCGGACACTCGAAGTGTCTCTGGGATTGTCCATCAACTCTCGGTAGAGCGCGTTCCAGATGCTCGGGACGCCCGCCGCCATGGTCACGCGGTGGTCCTGGATCATGTCCGCGAGCGGAGCCGCCTGCAGGTAGGGACCGGGCATGACCAACTCTGCCCCCGACATCAAAGCCGCGTAGGGGATGCCCCAGGCCATCGCATGAAATTGCGGTACCACAGGCAGGATGATGTCGGATTCCAGCGTGCCGACTGCTGTCGCCTGGTTCACTCCAAAAGAGTGCAAATACATGGACCGGTGGCTGTACAGGGCACCCTTCGGGTCTCCCGTGGTACCGCTGGTATAGCAGAGTCCCATGGCCATCCGCTCGTCGGTACTTCGCCATTCGAACTCCTCGGAAGCGTCCGCCAGGAGTGCTTCATAATGAAGGACGCTCGGGAGATGTTCGTTGACGTCCGGCGATGCGTTGTGCACCACGAAGTGCTCCACCGTGGTGAGTTGGTCGACCACTTTCGCAAACAGCGGCGCCAGCGTCCCATCAATGAAGACTACCCGGTCTCCGGCATGGTTGATGACGAAGGCCAGATGCTCCGGCGAAAGCCTCAGGTTAAGCGTGTGGCAGACGGCGCCCGCGCCCGGAATCCCGTAGTACATCTCCAGGTGCTCGAAGCTGTTCCAGGCGAAAGTCCCCACACGGTCTCCCGGCTCGATTCCCAGGGCAACCAGTGCGTTGGATAACCGCTTCACTCGCTTGTAAAGGTCCCCGTAGGTGAGCGTGTGCACGGCGCCCCCAGGCTGGATCGTAGTCACCCGTTTCTGAGAGAACAGGCGATTCGCGTGCTCGAGGACTCTATCCAGGGTGAGTGGATAGTCCATCATCAGTCCTTCCATGGGAGGGGTCCGGGCGGGTGGTACGGTGAGGTATTCAATAAACGCATGGGCAGTGGCTCTCTCCAACCTCCCTGTGAGCGGCGCCGGCACGCGGCTCCCGGAGGGTGCCCACCCGCGAACGGCGCGGATCTTGGTGCCGTTGCAGTCTCCGATCGGGAAGCCTGGCCCGTCCGCGGTTTGCAGATTCACCCCGAGAGTGGTATGGTCTCACATTACTTTACCGTTGCGCACCATGCCTTCCACCCTCTTCCCACGCCACCTCCGGGCCGTCACGGTTGTCACCTTGATGATGGCGGGGTGCGGCCAACCTCCAGCGGATCCAGGATCTGAGCGCGTTGAGGCCACCACGGCCCGGCTTGGAGCCAGCGAAGGGGCGCGCCTGATTCTCAGCTCGATCAACGCACACGGTGGACTCCAGGCGTGGTACGATGCTCCCACCAGCAGCTACAACTGGGAATATTCCAACACCGCAGCGAATTTGCGTTTCAAGTCGTACTTGGTGGCAGACAACCAATCCCGTCTGGCCTATCACGATCTCATGCAGGTGGGAACGCCGGACTCGGTTTCCGAAGTCACGGCCCAGTTCGCCTGGAACGGCACGTTGGCCTGGATGAATCCCGCCACCGTGTCCGGGCTAAATCCCATGTTCTGGGCTATGACCGGATACTATTTCCAGTCCATCCCATTCGTGCTGGCGGATCCCGGCCTCAGGTACGAAATGTTGCCGGTGGATACCCTGGATGGCAAGCCCTTCGATATGGTGAAGGTGTCATTTGACGAGGGCGTCGGTCAGTCCGATGGAGATACCTACACCATCTATGTAGACCAGGAAAGTCGTTTGGTGCGCGCCATCCGGTACACGGTCACCTTCGGGAGGGGTCGCCCCGAGCCGGGTGCCGCGCCAAGAGAATCGCTGTTCTATTACAACGACTACACCACGGTGGACGGCCTGACCGTTGCCAGCCATTTCAAAGGTTACCAGTACGACGCGGACGGACGCGGAGCGCCGAGGAGTGAGGCCTGGGCGACGGATATATCGTTCCGGCGACCTTTCGACGCATCCCGACTGGAAGTGCCGGAAGGCGCGCGTACGCTCCTTCCTAAGGGCTCGCGCAAGAATAACTACCTGATTTGGAGCCGTCGGTAATCAGTTTCTGGGTCGGATGGTGTAGTTGCGTTTCGGCTGGGTCTTGTGCTTTTCGATCGCGATCAAGGCGAAGTCTTCGTCGGAGATCTTGACCCCCTTGGGGTAGTCTCTTTCAACGAGTTGGGCGCTCACACGGAGGCCGGTTTTGGTCGTCGTGGTGCGGATGTAGTTGAGGATCGTTTCGTAGGTGCGAAGTGGCTGCCCTGCCCAGTTTTTGCTGATCTCGCTGAATAGGCGGTGTTCGATAGGATTCCACTTCGAAGCGCCACTGGGATAGTGACATACGGTGACGCTGATGCCGTGCACATCGGCCAGTCGAGTCTGTAAGCCATATTTGAAGGCGCGCGGGCGCGGACCGTTACTGCCTCCGCCGTCGGCGAGCAAGAGTAACTCCTTGGCGCCCTGGTAGTTGTTGCGTCCTTCGGATTGCCACCATTGGACCAGATTGTCGACGGCGAAGTCCGGGGTGTCGTGCGAGGTGCCCACGTAGACGGAGCCGCGATTGGCCCGGACATCATAGATACCGTAGGGAATGGCAATGCCTTCGGCCTCGGATCGAAAGTCGTGGTCCTTGACGAGCTCGGGACTGTTTCTCCAAGCCCGGCCCGGATTCTTGAAGTTGCCGACGAGTTCCCTCTTCTTCGAATCGATGCTGACGACCGGTAGGCCGCGCTCGGCAAAGTTGGTGCGTGCCTCACCGATGTACTCAAACTGCTCGTTGCGGTCGGGCGCAGACGTGCGGCAGACTCCTTTGTGGTTGAGGCGCAGCGAGTAGCGAAGTCCCTTCAGGATCCGGGCGACGCTCCTCGGACCGACCTTGATGTCGAGCGCGTGCAGTTCGTCGGAGATCTTCTCGGTCGTGCGGTGGGTCCACTTCGCACCGGTGATCGGATCGCCAGCAACGTCATGTTTGAGTAACTCCTCGATGGCGGCAATCACGTCCGGGGTTTTTTTTCCAGGCGTGGGCGCCCCCCACCCTGGCCTCGGATTCGGCCGCGCTCGACATCCTGGGTCAGGAGCTGTTTACGCCCACGTGCTACCGTGCCCGCGTCCAAGTCAAGCAAGTCCGCAATCCGGATGTCGCCGCCATGGCCCAGCTTCATCGACTCCAAACCGGCGTACAGGCGGCGTTGACGCTCGTCCAGGAGCGAGAAGAAAAGCACGATCGCCGCGGTGAGTTCATCGGGCAATCCCTTCAGAGGTGCCCCGAAGGATAGATCTCCCGGCTCAGCCTCCAAGATGTGGCGGATCCTCCGCTGTTCACGTCTACAGGAAGAATCAGCCGAAAAATGCACAAAGCGGCCACTGATCTTCTCCCGGGAAATCCGACCCTGAAGGGCCAGCTTGCGCAGTGGATCCTTGACGTACACGTTGACGACATTCTCCAACTCGGCGGTGGTGTAGCCCGCCTCGGCCTCGCTCACCAAGCGGCGGCAGGTCTCAAGCAGCGTACCGCGCTCGGAAAACCACACCGAGCGAAAGGACCACAGTCCGGTCTCGTCAAAGCGGGCGATCTCCCCCAAGGTGTAGAACTTGCCACGGTGGGAGTAACTGGAATGGTAGCCGAGCTCGTGGAGCTTACGAAAGACGGTGACATCGACCTCGGTCCTGAGAGCGGCCTTGAGCTCGGCCATCGTCGCGATTTTGCGTTCAAGCAGCAGTTCGCGCACCCGTTCAGCATCCATGGGAAGGACCGTATGTTAGCATTACGCCTGGCAATGCGTAATACTAACATCTACAGCCGCCTTTGTCAATAGGGGTGCGACTTAGGTAAACAGTCTGTTTCTCTGCGGAACAAGGACATTCAGCCTGACGACGAGTTAGCCAAATGAGAGCAGAGATTGCTGCCTTCGGTCAGAGTTGCGCCTAATGGACGGTAGTTATTTTTGCGCGAGCCCTAAGTCAGCAATTTAGGCGGAACGTCGAGGACAGCAGTTTGAAGCGCTGTGCCCGCAGGTGCAGTGGCTCGATGACCAGCCACGTCACGGCAGTGTTCTCCGCATTCCAGTCGTTGGACCAGCGGACGATAGGCCAGTCGGACGCAAAGTCACGACCCACCTGGACGC
Source organism: uncultured Rhodothermales bacterium (assembly GCA_964466675.1). GTDB lineage: Bacteria > Bacteroidota > Rhodothermia > Rhodothermales > UBA10348 > CAYXSE01. Next base: position 8,491 of record CAYXSE010000061.1, read on the forward strand.
GGTCTCCCACCACATCTCCGATGACCCAGTCTTTGAGATCGCCGCGCTCCGCGAGATGCCAAGCGAGGGTTCTCGGGAGTTCCGCCTTGTCGACACCGTGGAAAATCCTGAGCAGTGGCCGGCCCTGTCTCCGGGCCTCATCTATGGTCTTGAGGATCGTTCTTAATGCCGATCCCTCGGGCGAGGGCCGGAGAGCGAGTTCATGGACCTGATCGAAGAGGGCGGCCTTAACGTCCAGCTCACAGAGCCCACAGATCTCGCCAGAAATCAGACTGCTCCTGCAGCGCGGACATGCTTCAAAGCGCGACACGAAACTCAGGCCTGGGCTGAACGAATCTTCAGTCTCAATCCATACGCCAGCCTCGTCCCTGACCAACTCATGGGAGGAGTCCACCTGAACAACGTCGTCTCTTCGCTCCAGTTTGATCCAGGGAGGAGCTTCGAACGTGTCTTCGATGGGCATGAGGGGTGAGGGGTCTAAATTAGAATACGAGTTCGCATTCAGCTTTTAGGGAAATCGGGGGCCGGGGGCTACGAATAATTTTAGGGGCGCTTCGCCGAACATCCGCCCCCGCCACTATCGCAATTTTTGGAGGACCTTCGTTGTGACACCTCGGGAGGTCTCCAGGCGGACGAAATAGGGACCCGGACTCAATTTCGCTCCACCGAGGAAGAGGGTGTGTTCTCCTGCTGTGGCCGACCCAGTCATGAGCGTTGCAACCCGCCTACCGAGCAGGTCAAACACCACCACACTCACCGGTCCGGCGCCATCGGTCTGGAAGTGAATCGCCGCATCGTCAACAAACGGATTTGGCCATGCTTCGAGGAGCAAGTTCTTCTCTGGCAATTCGGGTGATTCCGTTGCCACGCCCGACGCTCCTAGCACCCACGCACCGGTGCCCGCAGTGGCCAGGTAGATTTGTCCAGATGCACCCTGGACAAGCGCGGTAGTTATCTGAGGCTTGACCAATCCGTCGTTCACAGGCGAGATGCTCTGCCCGCTGTCCGTGAACTTCCACACTCTCAATTCGCCAGCCACCCAAAAGTCATCGTTTGAAGCGACCATCAGCGCTCGAACGTCCATTTCGAATTGCGTAAAGTCCCAAGTGACGCCGTCATCGATGGAGCTGATCACTACTGAGCCAATCGCTGCAAAAATGGAGTTGCCACCGCCTACGACCACTGACCCAACGTCGAGGGTGGGTGCATTGGTAAATGTATCGATCCGGGTCCAGGTGGCGCCAGCGTCCGGGGACCGCCACACGCCATTTTCGGTCGCGGCCAAGATTGATGCCGTCAAGCTGCAACTCATGGATCCGCGGGTCAAAGATCTGGCTCGAGTCGAGACATTGTGCGCTACCTATTTGGCGTTGGTGATCACGGAGTCCCACACGAGGTGGACGCAGCGTTGGGGTCAAGCGTATTCCCGGTACGACCTTCGATGGGAAATCAATTTGGGCATTCCCGCGGCAAACATAGCTACCCATTCTTCGAGATCGGGATGGTTAGGTCGCCAGGCCAAATATCGGCAGTCGCTCCGCCGACCACGCGAGAGGCGGAATACGCGTACGAAGACTCAAAAGACCAGGATTAGACGCAATGACAACAGAGAGAATCCCGGGCTATCTACGCCAGCATTTTTATCACCTCTATGCGATTGCGTTGGCCGATCTGCGAATCGAACCTGCGGAACTTGAGCTCCTGACTGCCTTCGGTGCTCAGCGGGGCATCAGCAGGCAGGAGTTGGAGGACCTTCTTCTCTCCCCGGCACCCTTCGACCCTCAGATTCCTCCTTCCCCGGAAGCCCGGGTCGGATGCCTCTACGACCTGGCTCGACTGGCATGGGCTGATGGCGTCATTCAGGCGGAGGAGCAAACGCTACTGTGCCGGCTCACAGAGCTATTCGGGTATGAGCCGGAGGTGAGCCAACAGGTGACTGAGGTGCTGCTTGAACGGGCGCGGACCGAGGTGACGCCGACGGCGGTTATTGGGGAGGTGATCGGCATGGCTGGACCGGGTGGGGCATTGTCGTAGCGAACTGCGCAAACTCCTCTCAGAACTCACACTTCATCCTCCCACCAGTAACTGCGGGGGACCCGTTCGAGAGAGCATGCTCGGCGGGGTGTAACGGTTGTATCCTGATGCAAGAATCACCCGGCTTCAGCCGAGACGGTAATGTGTCAAGACCTGAAGGACACCGAATACCCCAATCGGATACTGCGCACAAGACGGACCTCAAGGACGCCCGCGCTGCACATTCCGAATCCGCCCCGCCTCGCCCTCTGTGGCCCGGGTAGATGTCGTGGAGCTTGTTCAGGAGGGGCCGGCACGTCCTTGGCGGGAGGCTGCCTCGGAACCGGTGAATCCGGCCACAGCCTAGAGAGCGCTGGGGCCGCCTTGAGGCGTCGTCTTTTTGTCGGTCGCCAATTCTTCAGCCACAACCGAAAAAAATTGGGCCCATGACTCGCGTTGTGCTCTTGGAACCGGCCCGAGGAGAGATTCAACTCCCACCTGCTTTCCGCTCTTGGAGCGCTCCAGCGTTTGATCGCGCCAGTCCTCTACTGCTCGCCTTAGAGCATCCTCCTTCACCGGGTTCTCGATTCTTGACCCCAATCGGTTGATTGAAGGCACACCAACCGTCAAAATATCGGACTCCATGGCATCCTCAAACCTCGCGATGGTCTTGAGCGTCAGGTTTTGGTGTCCGGACAGGAGACGACTTACGTAAGAATCCGTCCAGCCAGCCCTCTGGGCCAACTCCCGCTGACTCGCCCCCTTCTCCCTGAGGACGTCGTTCATCCTCTCGACGACGTCAAACAAGAACTTCGTGGTGAAGCGCTTCTCCCAGCTCGGGAGAGCTTCTACTCGCTTTCTGAGTTTCGAGGTCATAAAATCATGGTGGAATTACAGTAACGACCGAGCACCTTTGAGTGCTGGCGGCCGATCATCTCTTCAGTCAACCCGGCCAAGCACTCATGCAGAGACTGTGCCAAGGCAACGGCTATTTCATACGGACCAGAAAGTCCGGCTTCAGCTATCGATGGCGCGAATTTCGGACCTCCCCCAACAGCGATAAACAGTTCCTTTGCAGGCCTCACTCCGTAGAGCCGCAGGGGATTGAAGCACATAGCCGTCACCCACGATGGATAGTTCATGTTCTTCGACATGAACGAGCTGTCGAAGCCCCCTTCGTCAATAGAATGCAGCAGCTTGGACTCCATTGTCCTCAGCGCCCAGGGACGTCTGCAAGCCCGACCACAATGATTTCCCGGCCATTGGCAGCTGGATTCACATCTGACTCCCCTCTCTCCATCCAGAAAAACATCGAGTTCAAGCTCAGCGGAGCCAGCTAATTGAATCGTATAAAGCGTTCCCGCCAGACCCGAATCGTAGTGCGCGAGCCTGACTGACCTAGGTATCGGCGTTTTCACTTATAAGTATAATACGTGTTATTCTGGAAATGTTGCAATACTCGTTCTGAGAGCAAGATTAGAGAATCCTCTGACACCGCTTGTCACTTCTCTTCCGATGCCGGCCGCAGACCATCTCAACTCTCGCTTGGTTAGTCAATGAGTCCTGTTCTTCGACAAGGTGAGCCGCCGGGCGCCGGTTGAGCGGCGTGAGTGAAGCCCTTACCATACAGCCCGCCGACCCTGGCGCGAGCCCGGCATTGTAGGAATCTAGGCCCAGTCTCCAAAAGTCCTGCCTCACGCCGGAGGGCCCAGAAGGCGGAACCGAGTTCCGGCTGTGTTCCCTCAGTTCTGTCGGACGGGTCCCAGCGAGATAAGCTTCGCCCAATCCTTTTTCTCCTGCAGCGAACTGGCGAAGGCCTGGACCGCCCGACCGAGTTCGGCTGCGGAGTAGGCGTCGTAGGACTCCACGGTGCATTGATCCAGCAGTTGGAGCAAGTCCGCAGCAGTCTCCGCATCCACTTCGCCCTCCAGGACGAACTCTCGAATGGTCTCGCGAAGTCCCTCGGCTATGGACTCGGGGTCATCCAGATCGCGGGTCCAGCTGAATTGCTCCCCAAGGATTCGAGCCCGCTCTACGCCGTACTCCAAGATGGCATCACGGAACAGGACAATCACGCACGGTGACACATCCTCTTCCTTGCTGCACGCATCGATCAACACCTGGAACACCTGAGGTGCGAGCTCCTGCAGTTCGTACTCAATGGTTCGGCTGAGCAATGCGACCGTCTTCTCCCGAAGACGATCCGGAGTGTCCCACGCCCAGAGCGCGGCCCTTGCAAGGTCGGCGAGTTCGCGGTACTGATCCAGTTCTTGGTTCACGTCGTGGGGTACTTTGCCGGTCGCAGCCGGCAAATGAGAACGAGCGCCGGCCGAGTGGATTTGGGAAGCTTGGAGGCGCCTCGAACTTCACCCCTCCTGGTGTGGGATCGTCCGAATCGGCGAGGAGATAAGCCAGATTTGGCGACCGATCCCCAGGAGGAGCGTGACTACCTTCCGCCATGAAACCTCTCCTCCCGTCGGCGCTGCTCGCAATCACCCTGCTCGCAGGCTGCTCGGGCGAAACCGACGCGGCCGCCACAACCGACGACCAGGCACCCCCGACCTCAGACTCAACCCAAACCATGAAACGAGTAACCGGAATCGGCGGCGTGTTCTTCAAGTCCAAGGACCCCGAAGCCCAGCGAGACTGGTACCGGGACCACCTCGGCCTCGTCACCAACGAATACGGATCTGTTTTCGAATTCCGGGCCACGGACAACCCGGATGAAAAAGGCTACCTCCAGTGGAGCCCTTTCGGCGAGAACACCACTTACTTCGAACCCTCGGAGCGGGAGTTCATGATCAACTACCGGGTCGAAAACCTGGAAAGGCTCATAGAGCTGCTCAAGGAGGAAGGCGTCGAGATCGTCGACACCATGGAGACGTACGAATATGGCAAGTTCGTCCACATTATGGACCCGGAAGGCAACAAGATTGAGCTATGGGAGCCGGTGGACACAGAGTTCACACGGTTGTACGAAGGGAAGACGACGCACTAGCGCCGGTGCCGACCTGACTCCGTGATCCCGCTAGTTCTGACTCCGTGATCCCGAGAGTTACCGCCGAGGCATCTGTCCCATACCACCCGTCATGCTTCGCCTTGTGTACCCTGCGGGCGGCTCGAAATCGGATGGGTCGATTCGGCTGGCCCTGGCGCTGATGAGTTGCGTCTCCTCCTCCAGTTCGTCGCCCACGAACTCCTTGGTCAGGACCGGGAATAGGTTCTCTTCAAGGAGCACATTCGAGGCGAAGAATGGAGATGTGGCCATGGGGTTGTCTTTCATGCCTGAGCCGAAGTTGGATGCCAGGGCCTGATAGAACTCGACCATGCCGCGCATGGCACGCACTACGTCCTCTCCGCCATCTACATCCCCGGCTGCGGCGGCGCAGTAGCGATGCTTTTTGTCGCCGTCGATCCTCTCATACCAACGACAGGGGGCTCCGGCCGCGCTGCCTGTTTGGCTGGTTCGCCTCATGGGTGCTGGTTCGGGTTGGGCCGCTTGGACTGCTTCGGTCATTCCTCCGCCCGGAACGATTCCCCCCAGGTTTCCAGACTTCATTTTTTCCATGGCCTCGGCCATTTTCGCCCTTGCCTCTGGGGGCATCATCGCGAGGAGCTCGGGAGACATCTGGCCTGCCATCTGCTCGGCGACCTCTTGCATTTGACCCGCTACCTGCTCGACCTGCGCCTGCATCTCCTCTACCAGGTTTTCGTCGAAAACCATGTAGGTGCGCGACAAGGGATCCAACATGATCATCTCCTTCCTGTCTCCTCGAAAAATGACGGACAAGGCACCCTGCATGGATCCGTCACTCGGGTGCATCTCCATGGCCAGATTGCCATCCTGCGCCTTGATTGTGAACGTGCCTTCCACGCCCGCGACGTGAGACACCGAACGCATCACCAGGGTACCTTGGGCGGAGGCGTTTGACGAGGCAAGAAGGAGTGTCGCGACCAATAGAAATAGTCTCGGGTTCATGCTGTTTTGGCTGATTTGGTGAGAGAGCGCGTTTCGTGACCGTTGGACGCAAACATTGGTGGGCTGACGAGCAGACTAGTATTCAACCCAGCACTGCCTTGTTTCCCAGCAAGCGTTCCAGACGTCGACTTCGGCAAGCGCTATATCGCGACGGCCGCGGCAGGCCAGCCAGGCATCGAGGGCCGCCCGGTAGGCTCTATGAGATTCGAGTCTGGCCTTGTTGAAGGCCGAGACGGCATCCTGCATGCCAGTTTCGCCGGATAAATCGACGCCGAAAGCATCTGCAACGGCCTGCTGCATGGCTCCAACAGCGGCGTCCGCGCCCATCTCGACAAGAATCTCGGCGGCCGCCACCACGGCGCCAGTGCCCGTCCCCGCAGTAACAATTGTGGTGGCTGCCACGACCATGTCGACGACCATGTCTCCGACTCCGCCCCAGAATTTCCATGAGTAGTAGGCCTCAAGCAGGGCCTGAAACTGGTCGAGCACTTTCTGGGCGTCGAGGTTGGCCTTGGCCGCATCGTGGACCCTCTGGCGAAGATCGGTACAAATTTCCGGATCGCCGGGCCAGTCGCCACAGTCGCCACAAACGACGACTCCGTCGCCGCCGCCGATGATCGGGCCAACTCGATTACCCTCGAGGATGGACAGCGCAAGCATGCCGTGGAAAATCGCGTTTTCGATCTGAGGCGTGACCGCCCCACCGCGCTCACCGCGCGTTTGCTCCGCCTCCAGCTGGGATTCGGATCCGGTTCGCGATTGGGTCCTCTGGGCCAAGGCCGGGCCGGCGGTAAGGGCGACTAGGAGTCCTAGGACTGTGGCGGTCGAAAGCCACTGGACGATTCGATTGAGCGTCACGGTTCAACGAGTGTTTTTTGACCAAATGGGACCAGCCTGCCAGCCGTCGACGAGGCTCGACCTGGGCCGAACAGGTGCGCTACATCTAGACATGTGTCGAGTGGCGCGAGAGTGGCTCACCGCAGCCACGTTTTTCCGTGCAGCGAGCATACTCCCCCCCTCCTATCTTCCTGATCGCGACGCCGGCATCACTCGTTCCACCCAGGCAGGCCCAGCCGGCACCCTCCCATAGCGACCGGCCCAGATGGACTCCTCAAGAGAGCCAGATGTAACCCTCCTTCTGAAAGAATGGCACGAAGGGGATCATGAGGCCATGGATCGGCTGATGCCGATCGTTTACCAGGAGCTCCGCCGCCTCGCGCATCGGCACCTGCGGGGGGAACGGCCCGGCCACACTTTGGGCACTACCGCGCTGGTCCACGAGGCTTTTCTGAACCTGATCAATCAGGTACCGGGTGGCCTCAGTAACCGGGAGCACTTTTTTGCGATTGCCTCACGGGTGATGCGGCGGGTGCTGATCTGGTATGCCAGGAAGCGTACGGCTGCCAAACGGGGCGGCGGAGTCGAGGCCGTGCCTCTGGACGATGAACTGGCCCTCCCGGAGAAGGATGTCGATATGCTGATCTCGCTGGATGACGCGCTGGCTGACCTCGAGCGCGTAGATCCGCGACTATGCCGCGTGGTGGAGTGTCGATATTTCGGCGGTTTGAGTATCCCGGAAACCGCGAGTGCGCTGGACATTTCTCCCGCCACGGTAAAGCGGGATTGGCAGACGGCCCGCGCATGGCTGAAAAGCCGGCTGGAATTCGAGATCGCGTGAGCCTGAACGCGGCCATATTGCACATCAACGGTCGATGGGACCAACGCCCGAGTGATGGATAGCGCCCGATGGCTTCAAATCCGCTCCGTTTTCGAGCGAATCGCCGACCTCCCCGAAAGTGATTGGGAGGCCGCGTTGGATGCTGCTTGCGTCGGAGACGGGGATCTCAAATCACAGGTCCAGAGAATGCTCGCGGCCAGTGGTCACCTAGACTCGTTCCTGGACGCCCCGCCGCTGGAGGGTCTACTAAAGCCTTCCTCAGACTCCGCCCAGAACGACCGCGCGGGAGAACGCGTCGGGCCGTACCGACTGGTCCGAATCCTGGGACACGGCGGGATGGGGGACGTCTACCTGGCTGAGCGCGCAGACGGCGAGTTCGATCAGCGTGTGGCCCTAAAGATGATTCGGACGGGCTTGGGACGCCCCGACCTCGAAGCTAGATTTCGACACGAGCGGCAGATCCTGGCACTTCTGAGCCACCCCCATAT
>CAYXSE010000062.1:0-16546 GCA_964466675.1 uncultured Rhodothermales bacterium
TTTACAGGGCCTGATTCATGGACTCTTTTTTATGTGCGTGAATTATTCAGGCTAGGGTAGTTCGGCCCCAGCCCCCTTCCACAGTAGAAAATCGATAAATCGACCCGCCGTAGACATAAGGAGCAAGGTAAACATTGCCGCTAGCATCCGAGGCCACGTTGACGCCGCGAGGGTTTCCTGCAATATTCCGATAGAATTTCTCGCGCAGATCCCAGATGTCCGAAAGTGCGCCGAAGGAAGCAAGTTTTTCAGAGAAGTCAGCATTGTAAACGTGGAGGACGTCCCTTCCCGGCGCCGTCCGGTCCAAATAGTATAGAGCGTACTCCCCGCCACCCAATGACACTATACTGCCGGGCGAGTTAGCCGCGATAGTCGGGAGCGAGTAATATTCAATATTACTTCCAGAAGCATCTATCCTTGTGATTCGCGCATTCAGCTTGTCTACAACCACAAGATCGTCGTTGTCGTCGACGACCATACAAGTGATTTCCCGAAATTCCCCCGGGCCACTGCCTCTCCGTCCGATCCTGCCTAAGAAGCGGCCGTCTGCGCCGTAGCGTAGGATTTCTCGACGCGGATAGTCCGCCAAATAGAAATTGCCGAGGCTGTTAACGCTGATTGACTGTGGGCCCCCCAAGAGATATGGGGCCTCTCGGCCGGGGTCGTCTCCGATAGCATACTCCTCGACCAAACTGACGTCCAGCCGCTGCGCCGAGGACGACGCAAATAGGATTCCCTGAAAAGCCAACACAATGACCCCGACGAGACGGGCGTTGCCCGAGGTGTTTCTGTTATTCTTTTGATTTACCACAGCTCGGTCGAGGAAAATATTGATGCTCGGTGCTCACTAGGGGCTGCCGCAATCTCAATACCGCCCCGAGACACTGCAGGGCGGGCTCGCACCGGCACAGAATGCTACGCCCCAGTATAACCGGTTGACGCCTCCCCCTCGTCCCAGTTCGGGTTACCCTCAGCTTTTTTGGTTGGTGAGCGCCTCGTGGCGCACAAGAGGATTGTATCGGGAGTGCCCGGAGATGGGCTCCGTGCTGTTGCTCGACGGCCGGAGGACATTCCGAATACAAATCGGACGGACCGAGCCACGGCCCGGTTAGCTATGACGATGGGAACGGCTGAGCGAGTTGTTTCAACCGTCGTCGAATCTGTGGGGCCCGCCCTTGCCGGAGGGACCCGCTCTTGACCTTCAAAATCCGACCGCTATGCGAATTTCAGTTCCCGGATGCCGCGTCCGTGCTCCCCGTCTTCGATTCGACACTCTCGCTGAAATGGAACGCCTTCGGCAGCGTGAACCAAGGTCGGCGCCCGGAGAACGCCGCTTGCCCAAGGGCAGATAGTTTTTTGCAATCCTCATTTAGCCTGACGAAATCAGCCCTCGCCCATCATGGCAATATGCGGTTGACCAGACGCTTACATAGATTGGTCTCCCGTCTGCGATGCTTCCAACTTAGACATTGTGCCTCCAGCAGTGGAACCCGTAAACGAGTTCTAAGCCTGGATTAATCGCACGCCACAAGTCCTTTGGCACTGAAACCCCGCCGAGAATTAGCCTTTGTCCTCGCGTTTTCCGCATGGTGCCTTCTGGCGTCTGGATGCCGCAACGATGGTGTCGTGCCAACGCCAGTCGGGTTGAGCGTGATTGATTCTGGAGGAGTCAGAATCACCCTTTCGGACAGAGAATTGGGGGGCGCTTCAGATTGGAGAATAGGATTTCAACCCAGAGTTTCCGTGGGTTCGGCCGAAGGCGAGCGTGGGAACGCCTTGCTTTTCCGGGCGCTATCTGCTCGACTCCTCTCCGGCGGGGAACTATTGGTAAGTAACTCGGGCTCGCAGGAGCTTCTCGTTTTTGATTCCAGCGGATTAGAAACTCGTTCATTTGGCAGCCTCGGGGAAGGTCCAGGTGAGTTTGGACGGCAGTCATCAATGATGATACTCTCCGTCTTCGGCGATTCAGTTGCGGTGGCCGATCGCCGCAGAATTCAAGTCTTCGGCCTGAACGGCAATTGGGGACGCACGATTTTGCTGACTGCAACGAACGGATTCGGTATCCCGAATCCTGTGGCCTCGTTTTCGAATGGCAACTGGCTTGGATATTTGCCGGTCGGCTCTGGGAACGTGGGCTGGGGTGAGATAGGCGAACCTATCGAGATGTCGTTCGGTCTTGTTCGCTACTCGCGGGACGGAGCTTCCGCGGAACCATTCACTACCGTCAAGGGGCGCCCGCGGGCTATAGCTGATACTGGGCTTGGTGGGAGGGGCTTTCCCTATGTGCCGCTAACCGCTGCCCCGTCCTACGCCGTCCACGGGACGTCGATATTGCTCAACGTGTCAGGCAATCCGGAATTGCTCAGGATCCAAGGTGATGGCGCGGTGGAGGCGATCTATCGATGGGACATACCGCGAACATCCGTGGAAGATATTTGGAGTCGATTTTCTTCAGCGTTTGTGGAGGGCCTCGACGAAAGTGAGAGGGTCCGCGCTGAAAATCTGCTCGCCATGCGCGATCTGCCAATTCCTACTCTTGTTCCGGCGGTTGCATCTATCCTCGTGGATTCCGAAGGGTACATCTGGGCGGAACGATACCGCCTGCCCTGGGAGCGAACGCGCATCTGGGATGTTCTTGACGCAACCGGAAAATGGCTCGGCAAACTCAAGACACCCGACGGCTTGGGGATTCAGGAAATTGGTTCGGATTTCATTCTCGGAATACATCGCGACGACCTCGGAGTAGAGAGGGCCGTTGTCTACGATCTGTTTCGCAACCGTGTCCTGTCGGTTGACTAACCCGACCGAGTCATCGACAAGGGTTTCTGAACGCAGATCCGGTTCGACGTACGTTATCTCGTCTCTGGCGCGAAACTCGTCGTAGACCTCGTATCCAGCGGGCTGCAGGGCGCCTTCATGACCGGCGAATGGCGGAGTGCCACGTTGGGGTAGACTGAGCGTGCGGCTCCCCGAGTGTTGAAAAATCAGGAAGAGGACACAGCGAAGTGAAGCAACCGGAATGGCGTCAAGACGCCAAAGGGACTGCCACGCAACAGGTGCGATTGTCAGTCTGGAAGGGCATGCAGTGGGTCAGATCGTCCATGGAGTGGACCAGCTGAGCCCCATACCCCCGATCTCGAAGAGTGTCGACCGAAGTCCCCAAGCTCCCCTGCTCCGCCCACCGAAGTGGGTGCTGCGAAAAGGTATTCGACTGGTAGATCTTCTTCGGCACCCAGAACGAAGTTGTCCTGAAGCGAAAAAGTTATTTGAACAACCCCCTTCGGCACGCCCGAGCAAGTCTGAGCCAACGCCTCCAATTGGGTCAATCCGACAACAACCAGAGCCATAGAAAGTGATCTCATCATCATAAATAGCGGGTTGTTTGCGAGCCTGAAAACCCAAGCGAGACCCAAAACAAGATCCCGCCGGACCAATGCAGGGCGGGCAGACCGAATCGCCTTATCCGAAAAGCCCTGGATGCTCGATCCCAGTGCGATCCATGCCGCACCAGTTTCTATAACCTGGCGTTGTGCACAATCATCAGGCGACCACCAGCCTCTAGCGCGAGGCCGCCGGGGATGAGAATGAGGCGGCTGTCAACGTTCGAGTCAGCCACCGGCAAGTAACCCAGATAGTGAGACTCTTGGGAGGACAGGTTGAGAAAGTAATAGTCCCGCCGAATGTCCCACACATAGCTAAAGTCCTCGACCCTGCTATTTGTTCGCGTTGAAATCTCGACGAGCAGGTGCCCTCCCGACTGCGTAATGCTTTGAGTTGCGATCAGCGAGTGATCGGCAAGGACGATTTTGAGCGACCCGGTTTCAGTCGAATACTCCTGCCGACCGACAATGAACTCAGAAAAAAAATAAGACGAGGTCAGGTTTCCCGCAGTGTCATACACATAGAGGATTGGGAAGCGGTCGAAGGCAACTCCGAACAGATTCTCTGCCTCAAAATGCGAAATACTCCCGTCAAAAATGAATGGCTGGAAAAGCATCCAGTGGCCTTCCGTTTCATATGTCCGAGCGAAGCTACGAGCAGTGCTACCCATTGAGTCTACCACGTGCACGCCCTGCATCACTGGCAAGTCGTCCAACTGAACTCCCTGCTTGGCCACCGGTGTAAGGCCCCCCAATAGCGCCAGCGAGTCAGTCCCGACCGGGGTCCCTGCACTCGCTTCTAGGGCGACTCTTAGAGATCGTTCGAATCGACAGGGTCCCCCATCGCAGTCGAAGACGGAAACGACGCGGTCTGCCCTGATCGCGTAAATCGTATTTGCCCGTCCAACAAGCGCTTTCGAGAATGACAACTCGCCTGGAGCTTGCCCCCGTGCGGCAACGGTGCGGCCGAGGCCCGAGCCCCGGTCGTACTCGACAAGGTGGTCGCTCGAACCATCCAGAATGGCCAACCGATCCTCCCCGACCCCAACGACTTGCAAGGGCCCAGCGAATGCGAACTCAAGAGTATCGACGACATATTGCGCTGGATCTGAGAGATACGCGCGCACTCTTAGAGCTTCAGCGGGTAGCGCCCCTATCTCCACTTGGGTCGCGGCACGACTCACTTGAATGTGAGCCCGGTCGAAAAACGGAATATTCGCGTCAAGCGGTACCATGATTTCGCCCGTAGGATTCCCGGGAGCCTTGCATCCGAGAACCCAAAAGGTGGCCAAGAGCAGGCCCAGCGACTGAGCGACTATGTGGAGCTTCGGATTCATGCGAAAATCAACGCGGCAGGACAAAGGTCTTCCAAACCCGAGTCCCGCCGCTGGTTGTTAAGAATACATTGTGCGGGATCCAGTCACTCCGCGAATGCGAGGAAAAACAGTGCGGAGCGCAAGCGATTGGCTCTTCGTTCTTTTGGTGTCCACATAAAATATTGGCGATTCAGATACCAAGGAGATGAGTGCGGTTGGCCTTCCCACTCCTGCATCAAGAATACGTCGATTTCATCTCTCTGCAGCGATTGGGAGGTATCTGTAGACCCTGATAGTAGGGTTCCCGACTCCTTGGCTGGCCTCGGGGTCGACCGCTGCTGCGACGTAGAGAAGACCGTTTCTTGCCGCTAGAGGTTGTTCTTGAATGAAGGTGGATACTCCGGGAGCATGGTCCGTCAGGTCACTAACTATGTTCAGTCCCATCGAAAACGAGCCTCCGTTACGAGGGGAGTTGGCAAACGCGACAATGCGATGATGTTCGTCAAGGGCAAACACTGCTGCTGCGAGAGTGGACTCTCTTCGTAGTTCCCGGCCATCGGCGATCATAGCCGCCATGTCGCCCCGCTTTCTGTCGCGACTCGGAGGGTGGTAGTAGGCCGGACTATGCAATCGCTCCCCTTCGGCACCTGCCAATCTAGCGTCGCTACTCCCGGGGTAGAGGTAGTAGACTCCCGATTCCGAGCAGGCTATTTGAAGCCCCCAAAGTCCTTGGTAGGTCATGGTTAGGCGGGGAAACCGAGGCTCCTCAGTCTCCATCTCTCCCAACTGGATCAAGGTAGACGAGTACCAGCGAATTACGGGGCGATGCCGAAGCGGCGTGTATCCAAAAAGCGTATCACCACGAGCACAGTAGGACTGCAGCGGGGGCGTCAGAGCCTCCACAGCCCGCAGGCAGGCACCGGACACATCGAACAGAAACGTTTCACTATCAGTCGATGCAACGACCGAGCCGTCTCCTAGGAACCGAGCATGCATCGGACGGAAGTTTGTCCCTGGCGAACACGATCTGGTATCCATCGACCGAAGGAACTCCCCAGACGGCCCGAAGACAGTGAGCTGCCCCATCGAATAATCACTTACAAGCAAGTCGCCTCCATTCGAGACATCAGCGAAAGTGATTACCGCGACGATGACGTCCGGATCGAGAACGATCGTACCCACTGGAGCGAAGATCTCGTGAAAGCTCCTTTCAACCGATAGAATAGGAGAAGGTACACTTGGACCGCACCCAACGATTGAGTACACGATGACCGCGAGAACCCACCCGCTCTTCTTCGCGATCGTCTTGGCTTCAGCCACGATCGAATCCGTGATCAACATACAAGGCAGGTCCAGCCGCTTGTCGCAGCAAAGACGATCAGTCCGAGGGGAATCCCCCCAATAACGCTCTTGATCTTCGACATGGGAATCTGACTTGTTGATGTTCTTGGTTCGGTCGTGCTGTGCTGGCACTACCAACTCTCTGGACGAGAAGTTAGGCGCAGGGCGCGCGCGCGCCGGGAATTGTTGCCGGCCTTATCATCAATCAGCCATTTTTCCTGGATTGGAGGTTCGGGAACAAACGCTCAATCGCCACCGAATGGAGGACCAGCCATGAGATCTCTTTTCGTGCTAGCACTCACGCTGACCGCTTGCGGGTCACCGGAGCCCCGCGGGTCGACGGTCGTCGACAACCCTCTGCTCGGCTCCTGGCAGACCGAGGATCCGCCGGCGTTGCGCTTTGTTCTAGAACAGACTTTCGGAGACGACGAATCCGATCTAAGGGCCTTGTTGACAAGCGTCAGCAGCATGACCGCGGACCGTGACGGTAACATCTACGTCATGGACGGCTTCAATAGCCGAAGACTCGTGGCTTTCTCATCTGACGGCTCGGTCCTTTGGGAGACGGGGCGCCCCGGTCAGGCGCCTGGCGAATTCGAGAACCCAGGAGCATTGGTTTTCGATGGTGAATCCCGGCTTGCGTTCTCCAACCTTTCTGGGGGGCGAATCGACTGGTTTGACCTCCAGGGTGAGTTTGTCGAGTCCGAGAACACAGCGGATCTCGGTCTGGGCCAGATCAGCCTGACTGGTTTCCTGGACCCTCACACCATGGTGGTCCGACGCGCCCTCCCCGGCATGTTCGGAGCGCTTACGAGCGTCCTCTCTCTGCAAGGTGACTGGGTTGTCACCGACACCTTTAGCACTGACCTCTCAGAAGGAATGGAGTTGCCCGACATCATGTCAGTGTGGACCAGGATGGGCGTTGCACAGGGTCTCATCACCATTCCCCACCTCACGCACTATCGCTACTCCTGGTACGACCGCAACGGAAACCTCCAGCGCCAGGTAACCCGAGGCCGTCTTCTGATCGAGCCTCCAGACGCGCGCGAGATCACTGGTGGGTATAGCGTTCGCAACTGGTCTACCATGTACCTGCCCATTGAACTCAGCGAAGGTCGCTGGTTAGCCGGAGGCCGCTGGCCGCTCGACTTAGGGGACCCGGAGGAGTACACACGAGAAGCCGAAGCCGGAAATCGACGCCAGCTGACCATGATGCACGCCATCGACCTCTATGACCGGGCGGGTCGCCTTCTGTACGCCATGAGCTCCGACGAAGTAGAAGCCTTGGGAATCCAGAGACTCCTGGCCTCCGACTCCCGTGGGCATGTCTACGCGCAGCTAAAGAGCGCGCCTGTTATTGGCCGCTTCCGAGTTGATATCAGCCCACCGGACGCATGAAGTCTAACTCGAACGCTGATCTCGCAAGGGCAACAGCGGCGTCCGCACCACCACCGGTGTGCCCAGTGAGTCCACGCGCAACCCGTAGATCTGGTTGTTCCGAATACGAATAGGGAGATAGGGCACGGGGCTGTAGTCAAGCTGCACTGAGTTCAGGAAGACGCCCCTCCTATCGAACAAATCATAGATGGGCAGCTGATCGACATCAGAGTGGCGCCCGACCCAGAGACGGCCCACATCATCCACGACAAGGCTCGATAGTACCGGCCGGCTTGCTGGCATCAAAGCCGCGATGATTTCGGCCACCTCGGGCCGTGTGCGGTTTCGATCAACTACCGCCCGCACGTACTCGCGTCGGTCTGCGTCGGTGACCGCATCTGGCACAAAGGGAGCCTCGATCACCATGACCGTGTCCCCGGACAGTCCGATTCTGGTTATGCGATATGCTGTATCCCGAGCATGCCAGACTCCGCCCTGTGGGTCGACGCGAGTTATGGTTGAAGGGTCGCCTGGGATGGAGAAGCTGGAGAAGCCTCCCTCAAATTTCTGGACAAACCCTCGATGGACGACCTGACCAAGCTGGAGGGTATCTCGAATGCCGGAGGCCGGATCAAAGCTGATGAGCATCTGATCGAGATCGGTGGTATTCAATCCTTCGTCCGGGAGACTGCTCCGGGGTTTGGGCGAGATTGAGTGCGGCTTCCAGATCCGCCCAGCGTTGTCCACCGTGCCGTTCCAGATGTACCCGTACGCCATTACCGGCATGGTTTGCGTAGCTAGTTCTTGTCCTTCCAGGCTGATCGCCAGCATTCTTCGCTTCCCATGATCCTGAATCCAGAGTACCGAATCCCCCACCAAGACCATTCCGTTGGCCTGACTCAACTCGCCTGGCCCGTTCCCCCTCGGCGCCACAATTCGAGCGAACTGACCATCGGGATGGAAGGCTCGGAGCTCGGCGGCCTGGAAATCGAGGATGTATATCGTGCCCTCACCGTCCGCCTCTATTCCCCGGATGTCGCCGAACATGTAGTGCTCCGCCCCCTCCGTGACTCCAATTTCCAGATCGTGCGCGAGTGGTGTGGGCGTGACCTCGGGGAGGTTGCCGTACCTGAGCAGTTCCACGCCGTTCGGCAGTAGCTCGCGGGTGACCGAGTGCGGGTCCCCTCGCTCTTGGGCTCCGCAGCCCAGGGATGTCGTGAGGAGGACAGTGAGTAGCACTGCCGGAAGATGTTTCATGAACTGATTTTGATCGGCGACCCGGTCTGAGAACTGTGCCGTGATTGACGACAACCATAATTCCTGGTGCGAGTTCGCTGGGCCCCAGTGGTCTCTTCGACGACAAGTCTTGGGCCAGCGCCGTTGTCGACGAGGCTTCCTGAACCAACTATGGCCACTAACAAGGTGGAGGCGGCGAGCGCGCAATGAGCCATTTTCACTGTTCAACCCATCCCCATTTCCTCAGATACGGCCCTTCGTCGGTCTCCGCACCCGGGTACACGACCTGATAACCGATGCCATCTCGAAACGCCAGGAAGCCGTGCCCCAGCCCGTGCCCTTCCGCGACCAGGCGCCCTGAAAGATCGTAGACAATCCACGCCACATCCTGTCGATCCCCGTCCGCAAAGAGCACGATCAACCGGTCTTCCGAGAGGCGGTATAGACCGAGGGTGTTGGAGTAGCTGGTATATAGCCGCCCCATCTCCTGCATCCTGGATATGTCAACCTGGCCTGTCAGGTCGCTTTCTAGGGGGCGGTAACCGGCGGGCCTCTCTTCCCTCTTCCCATATTTCGAGGACGCTACCCGCCAGATCCAGTCTGTAGACACTGGCCGATGTGGCAAACGCGAGGTACAGCGATTCGCCTGCCGCCACGAATCCTCCCCCCAGAAAACGGCCACTGGCTCCGGAAAACGGAGGCTCGAAAAGCTCTTTCTCGACCTCGAGCGCACCGGTCGAATCCATGCGCCGGAGTACGGCCGGCTGACCGGGCAATTCCCGAACACTGTATATATCGCCCTGAGGAGATACACCACCCCGCAGCGTGGGCCGGTAGTCGTCATCGACTGCGCCGAGACAAGCACCGTCTCGATGGAAGCGGTATCCCCACGGAGCGCTGTTTGCCATGAGAATGAAATCCGGGCCGAACCACGCGCTGATCGGTCTCAACTCGAATCCTGGGTGACATGGACGCGGGTCGAGATTGGCGAGGATTACGCCCGTGCTATCAAACAGGAATGCCTGCGCACCGCGCCCGTCTACGACCAACAAGTCTCCGTTCGAGGCCACCTCCAACGTGCTGAGACCCATGAGGAAGAGGGTGTCCGGGAAGACGACATCTCCAACAGGCTCGAACCTGGGTTGTCCAAGCACGAGACCGGGGAGGAGAATGGCGGCAGCGAAGATCATCCTCATGCTTTGAACCGGTAGATGACGAGATGGGGATTGGCGACCTCGCCACCATCGGTAGCATTCGGCACAACGAGACGGTAGAGCAATCCGTCGGCGGCAGCCGCAAATAGCACCTCGTTGCTATAGAGAATGGACTCTGGAGTGAGGATCGTGCCATCGGTGCTCAGCACTTGCAAGCCAAACCGGCGCGTGGTGGACAGCTGCATTTCTGGGCCCGTCTCTATGTATACGGGCAGGTACGTGCCGTAGGTGTAGCGCTCAACACATACGCCCTCAGAGTCGAACCAGAAGGCTGGTCTGCCGCCGTCGGGGACGAGCAACAAAGACCCGTCTCCGAAAAACTCGGCTTTGGAAATATTACCCTGGAATCCAGGTTCACACTCGGTGACGTCTAGTTCCCTGATCAGTCCGCCGCTCGGGGCGTACAGCGATCGAGTTCCGGCGAAAGGGTCCAAGGCGATCATCTGTCCGCCGGGCCCAATTGTGAAGCCATTGACGTTTCCCAGCAGAACCTCGGGCGCAAAGTCCCAACGCCCTAGGCGCTCGAAGTAGAGTTCAAAAGCTGCGCTGCCGATATCGTCGGGTTCGATGAGAGGCGTGACATACTGAAGGATGGCCTCGGCCGATCCTTGGGCCAAAACCGGACGACCGACCGTTAGAGTCATTAGGAGGGCGAAGAACACGAATTTCCGGTCCACACCGACGACCACGGCTCTACGAGTCAGCTTTACTACCAAAATGAGCTCATTTTACTACTGAAATGGAGGTTCCCACCCATAGCTTGTCCTAAGCTACTCTGAACCGGATCTGATGCCCAGCAAAGCGAGAAGTCACCGCAATGGCCCCAACCTCGTATCTCTCAGAAGGTACGCGTTCCTGGGAGCCGTCCTTGTTTGCCAGCCGCTCGCGGCAAGGTCCCAGGCTGTGGTCGACAACGATCCGATCTGGGGCTCTAGTGTCCTGGTGACCGAAGAGGTGCGAATCGGCCGGTCCGACGGGGCCATGGAATACCTTCTGGGCCGTGTTTCGGAGGTAATGGTCACGGCGTCCGGCCTAATCTGGGTGGCGGATGGGAGCGTTCCCGTCATCCGGGTTTTCGATACAGATGGTAACTACGTCCGTGACGTCGGCAGAGAGGGTGAGGGACCTGGCGAGTATCAGCGGATCGGTGGCATGCAGGCCGCACCCGGCGATCGAGTGGCGGTCTACGATCCCCGCTCATTCAAGATAAATCTCTACGAGGCTGACGGAGAGTTTGTTGAGGCGCACTCGGTCATGATCGGAGCCAACGGAACCCGCGTCTTCCAGGTGGACTCGGCCGGGCACTACTATATCCGTTCCGTTGATATGTCCCGGAGAAATGAGCGAGGCGAAAATGGCGACCCACCCATGCAGTTCCTGGTGTGGTCTGCTGCCGGGGAGGCTCTTCCTTCGATTCCTATTCCGTCGCGAACCCGTTCTCGTGGATTCGTTCTCATTACGGCCGCTGGTTATCGGGGTCCTGGCTTCGATGAAGCCAAGAGCTCCGTCACACGCTCCGGAGCCCTGATTCGGAGCAATAATCGAGAGTACTCGTTCTCGGTGTCTCAGGAAGGCTTGCACGTGATGTCTTTTTCCAGGAGGTATGAACCGATACAGGTCTCCGGAGAAGAGCGAGCTCAATGGAGAGCCATACGAGCCGGCTACGCGGAGCGTAACCCCGAACGCCAATTCGCTCGCATCCCATCGACCAAGCCTGCTTTCCGCAATTTTTGGATTGACATGGACAACCGGATCTGGGTTGACCGATACACCGTCGCGGAGAAGGTTGAATCACCCTCTTCGACCGGCGGCAGCGGCTCCCGGTACCAGTGGCAGGAACGGCATCCGACCTTTGATGTGATGACCATGGAGGGTGTTTTCTTGGGAACGGTGGTGCTACCGCCGAAAACGTGGATAGAGAAAGCGCGCGGCAACCTTATTTGGACCACACAGGAGGACGGCGATGGAGCGCCCCAGGTAGTGCGGTACCGGATCAACTAGTCGGTTTTAACGACATGACCCTCCGCGCCCGATGTCGAGACCACGGTGCATAGCTGCCGAGGAACCGTTCCCAATAGTGACAGTTTTCTTGATTAAGAAATAAGCCAATAACAAGAAATTCCGAGATGCTCCCTGCAAGACGGGCGAGAGAATTACTAGCCGAGGGCGCAGTCCCTCAGGCCCCGTTTCAGCTGGAGCTACTGAACGTAGACCTTTCTGATTCGAGCGGCCCCTCAGAATTCTTCATTGGCATCATCTGGGAAGGAAAACGGCAAGTGTTTGCCGCGAGCTTCAAGGCCGTGGCGACTCCCAAGAAGATCCAAGCAGCTATTAGCGAAGCAAGAATTCTAGCGGCTCGGTCGGGAACCCGGCTCCCACTAGTGATCGCGCCGCATATCTCCGAGGATACACTAGCAATGCTACAGATTGAGGGGATGAGCGGCCTCGATCTTTCGGGCAACTTCTTCATCACAGTTCCGGGTCAGTGGTCTCTCTTCCGGACTGGGCAGCCAAACCGGTACCCATCCAGTCAGCCCATCAAGAAGGTGTATTCCGGAAAGAGCTCTCTCGTGGGCCGAGTTCTCCTGAAGAAGCCCCAGTACCGCACCGTTACCGATGTCAGGAACGAGATAGTTCGTCTAGGCATCGGAATAAGTTTGGCCACGGTGTCCAAGGTGCTCACCGCAATGCAGGAGGACCTGATCGTATCTAAGGACGATGGAATTCGCCTTGTCCGGGCAGATCAACTCCTGGATCGACTTGCGAGCCAATACACCGGTCCAGACGTGCGCCGCCGACTTGTTGGTAATCCTGATCGAAAATCGGGATTCCTCCGACAGCTAGTTTCCAAGGCCAACCAGGAAGGCGTCCAGGTGGCTGGTCGATCCGAGGCCCATTACGTGATCGCCCCAGCCAGCAAAGAGAGGACGGTTGTCTACATATCTCGATTCGGGCCGTGGTTGGATGCCATTCCGTTTGAAACGACCAATCGATTTCCAAGTGTCGAAATGGCGGAGCCGCAAGACGAAAGTGTTTTTTTTGACACTCTCGAAGAGGGTGGATTTCGATGGTGCTCGAAGCTGCAGATATATCTCGAATTGATGCATGGCGGAATGCGCGAGCGGAAGTCGGCCGATCAACTGCGAGATGATCTCCTGGGACCAGCCCGCCGATTGCAGTCGTGACTTTGCCCAGCTCCTCATTCATAACGCGCCTTCAGAACCGTCCAGTCGGCGTCCTGTCCTGGAGCACCGCGATTCTCATCGCAGGGGCATGGGCGGCGTTTCAGGTGCCTTTGGAATGGGCGCCTACGGTTGAGCTACCCGAGGTGCGGGTGACTGCCTCCTGGCCGGGAGCCTCGCCGAGGGCGGTCGAGCGGTACGTCACCGCGCCCATCGAGCGAGCCTCGGCCCGAGTAGCCGGAACGGAGAGCATCGAAAGCTACTCAGAGGAGGGGACATCGTCGGTCACCTTGAGCATCAGCGATGAAGTAGACGTCGGCGTCTATGTGGCCCAACTGAACGAACAATTGGCGATTCTTCGGGACGTGCTTCCGGATCGAGTTTGGCCAAGACTGACCAAGCAGATTCCCGAGTCGCTGAGGGACGAGCAGGGATTCATGACCATCAAGCTCATCGGGCCCCTGGGCCTGGATGAACTTCGACAACTCGCCGAGCGCCGAGTCAAGCCCAAGCTTCAGAGCATTCCCGGTATCGCTGACATTGAGCTCTCGGGCGGTACACAACGGGAACTCCTGATCGAATTGTCCGCGGACAAGCTGAGTACGTATGGCCTCGGGCCCGCGGATGTCTCTCGCCAGCTGCGCGATCTCTTCGCGGATGCGGCGTATGGCCGCCTACGCGGCGGTGGAACGAGCGCGCTCCTCATGAGGACTCCTGAACAGAAAGTCGCTGGTTACCGCAGTCTGGTCGTGCACACAGTTCCGGGGCTATCGACCCCCGTTCACCTGTCCGACATTGCCAGTATTGAGATGGGGCCGGCGCCCGTCCGGTCTATCAGCCGGATCGACGGGAATCCCGTCGTGACGCTCACCATTGATCGTGCCAAGGGCAGCAACCTCGTGGGAGTGGCGGCCTCTGTCTTCGAGGCCATCGAAATACTCCGCGCCGAACTGCCTGAAGGCGTTCAGATCACGGTGCCGCAGGACAGGAGCGAGAACGTCAGGGAGCAGCTTCGAGACATCACGTGGCGAGGTGGACTCGGGCTCCTCCTGGTGGTGTTCGTTCTCCTGTTCATGCTGAAGTCTGTCAGGGCGACACTTGTGGTCCTGTTCAGCGTCGGGGTATCAATCTCGGTAGCCTTCCTCCTGCTTGGCCCGGCGGGCCTCTCACTGAACCTGCTCACGATTGCGGGCTTGGTTCTGGTGTTCGGACTCCTGGTGGACAACGCCGTGGTGGTCGTCGAGCAACTCATCCTGCATCGGGGACCCGGAGCGGCCGAAAACGCCCTTCGAACGGTATGGCTACCGCTTGTCGGTGGCACGCTTTCGACCATGGTGGTCATGCTTCCCTTGGTCTATCTGAGCGGCGATCTCCAGGCCCTCTTCCTCCCTTTTGGGCTTCTGGTCTTCTTTGTACTGGGAGCATCTCTTGTAACCGCTGCCGTTGTGGTCCCGATCGCAGGCAGACATTTAAGCTCAGAGCCTCGGATTCAGAAGAGGCGCGGTCGTCTTCGCAGTCTGGTGGCGATTCCGTATCGCCTCGCCGCCCGTTTTCCCAGGCTGACGCTCACCGCGGTGATTCTCACGCTCGGCCTTCCTGTTTGGCTCGTCCCGCATCAAATCGCTTTTGTCAACGCCCGCGACGCGGACCCAACCTCTGCCGAATACCGCCTGGCCTCTCTGTACAACGCCGCGCTGGACCGTTCGTGGATCCGATCCATCCGGGATTGGTCCGATCCTGCCCTCGGGGGCCTCATTCGGAAGTTCTCCCGCGAGGTGACCTTTGGAGAACGCTGGAGCTACAACCCGGCGCCCTCTGTCTACGTGAGAATGGGATTCCCGCCGGGTCACCCAATCGCCAGGGCGGATTCCCTCATGTTGGTGTTCGAACGCGAGGCACTTGTGTCTCCCGCAGTCTCCAAGACCCTGGTTAGCATTTACGAGGCGTCGGCATCGCTTCGTGTGCAGTTTACGGAAGCAGATCTCAAGACCGCTGAACCCTACCTGCTCCGTGAGCGACTGATCTCTCACGCCGTCAATACGGGCGGTCTTCGAATTAGCGTAGGTGGCTTGATTCCGGACGGCTACTTCTCCGGATCCGGGAGTGGCATTTCGGGCATCAGACTGGAAGCCCTCGGCCCGAACTACGAAGACCTGGACTTGATGCTGCAGTCTTTCGCAGAATATGTGCGTGGGCGGAGCCGCCGGGTTGCCGGCGTTGAACTCAATTCCGGACGGTACGGCAACCGTTTCGGGCAAGCGCGGCAGGTCCTGCGGTTTGCTTGGTCACCGGACGCACAGTTGCGCAGTGGCGTATCTGCCGGTCAACTGGCGGCCTCGCTTACGCCGGTCTTTCGTACTCGATTCCCAATGGGCTATGTCGACCTGGAAGGAGATGTGCAGACCCCCGTTCGCCTGGTCGTCGCCGGCGCCGACCAACTGGATGTGGAGCGCCTGATCGATCAGCCGTTCCCGGTGACCGACACCACCTCCATTCGACTAGCCGGACTGGCGTCCTACACCGTGGAGGAACGCCCGTCGGGCATCCAGCGACTGGACCAGCGTTACAAGAGAACCATTCAGATTGACTTCCGTGGTCCCGGCCAAATGGCAACCGCATTCATCGAGGCCGCGCTGGACGGGTTTGCCGTACCCGTCGGCTACGAGCTAAGACGCAGCACGTTTTCGTTCTTCACCGACGACGTAAAACGCCAATTTAGCTGGGTGATGTGGGCGACCATCGCTCTCGTTTTCCTGATTACCGCGGCTGTCTTCGAGTCTTGGAGCCTGCCCCTGGTCGTCATGCTTAGTGTACCAACGGCGGGAATCGGGGTCACAGCCGGATTTTTGTGGACTGGGGCGAACTTCGCTGAGGGTGCATTCATCGGGGCCATCCTCATGGTGGGCATTGCGCTGAACGACAGCATCCTTCTCGTGGGTCGATATCGCCAGCTTCGCGAATTGCGCCCGGACTCAGACCCCTCCCTCCTGGCTCGACTCGCGGTGCGTGAGCGGCTGAGGCCCATGATCACAACCACGTTGACCTCGGTCGTGACCATGATCCCGATGGTTGTCTTTCCGAGCGATACTGATTTTTGGCAGGGATTGGCGGTGACCGTGATTGGCGGACTTACCGCGTCGACTCTGTTTGCGCCGATTGTTAGTGTGGCGGCGCTGAGTTTGGGGCCGGGCCGCAAGGCTCGGACGTCAAGACATCAATCGACTCTGGTCTAGTCTGTCGGTTTTTGAATTCCAGGGTCACGATATTGAAGGTTTCAGGGGCATTGCGGCCGAGGTCGGTGGCCAAGGCGACATTATGAAGTGCTTTCTTAACCAATCAGAGCTCTCATCAAGGGTTGACTCTGTCTTGGAATCTGATCGCCGTTTTGCCTCCGCTATAGGCATTTCCGGAACACCGGCGAGCATCGTTAACGGCGTGCTGGTTCCGGGGGCTGTCCCCAAAGCTCGACTGCTGGAGTTACTCAATTGAGCTGGGGAACG